>NZ_BNEA01000001.1:947500-1268143 GCF_016860525.1 Streptomyces rubradiris | reverse complement strand
TGGGAGCGGTGGGGCTTGGTGCCCTTCGGCTACGACGCGGGGCTCCTCCACGCCAACAGCCTGCTCGTTCCCGACGTAGCCGCTCGCATCCGCAGGGAGTTCGCGCCGACCCTCGACACCCCGGCCGGCCGAATCGGGGAACTCGCCGCGCTGGCGGAGATGCTGCAAGCCGTAGCCCGTGGCTGGTATCCCGACCTTGCACCCCGGCTCGTTGCCCGTGCGGAGGCGCTCACCGGTGTTCGCCCACCCGTTCCGGTGCGCTCCGAGGTGAGCGCCTGACTGCGCCCCTGTACGCCTGCCTCAGGC
This sequence comes from Streptomyces rubradiris, assembly GCF_016860525.1. NCBI lineage: Bacteria > Bacillati > Actinomycetota > Actinomycetes > Kitasatosporales > Streptomycetaceae > Streptomyces > Streptomyces rubradiris. Next base: position 1,267,837 of record NZ_BNEA01000001.1, on the reverse strand, counting down.
GCTCTCACCGATGTGCCGGTACAAAGTCGCACGGGAGATCCCCAGCGCCTTGGCGATGGCGGTGACGCTCTCTCCCTTGGCGTGCCGGGCACGGGCTACGGCTAGCTTGTCGTCGTCCACGACGGAGGGGCGTCCCCCGTGGTTGCCCTTGCGGGCCGCAGTGTCCAGCCCCTCCAACGTCTTCTCCCGGATGCCTTCCCGCTCTACCTCGGCGGCCACGGCCAGGACGGCGAACACGATCGCGCCTGCCCCGTTCGGGTCGTACACACCCTGCAAGGGGCCGGAGAGGAGTTCCGGTTGGATGCCGTCCGCTTGCAGGGTGGAGGACAACGTCATGAGTTCTGCCGCGTTGCGGGCAAGGCGCTTCATCTCCACCACCGTGAGGATCACCGGTTGGTTCGGGGCGGCTGTCTTGATCTCTCGCGCCAGAGCCAACGCCGGCAGGCGTCGCGCCGAGGGAGCGAAGAAGCTGGCCGCTTCCAGCGCTGCCCGAATCGGCCTGTCATCCCTGGTCTGACCAGGAAGTTCGCTCGGCTGTTGGTCACGCGCTTGGTCACGCCACAGCCGGAGAAACAGAAAGACCCCAGATCAACTGGGGTCTCTCGCTGGTGTCCGAGGGGGGACTTGAACCCCCACGCCCGATAAAGGGCACTAGCACCTCAAGCTAGCGCGTCTGCCATTCCGCCACCCGGACAAGGTGTCTGTCGTGCGAGATCCTCCCTTTCGGCGGGGTTTCCCTCGCGGCGACGAAGGAAACATTACCAGGCTTTCGGGGGTGTCCGATCACCCCCCGTCCCCGGGGACGGGCGCGCGTGAACGGCGTGTCACAGGCGGGGCCCGGTCTTGGGCCCGGGGCGGGGCCGGAGAGAGGATGAGGGGGACCACCAGCAGCGACAGCGGGAGGAAGCATCGTGAGCGAGACGGGCACGGCCAGGACCGTCACCGGCGAGGACGAGGTCGTGGACCTCTGCCGCGAGCTGATCCGGTTCGACACCAGCAACTACGGCGACCACTCCGGCCCCGGCGAGCGCAAGGCCGCCGAATGGGTCGCCGAGAAGCTCGCCGAGGTCGGGCTGGAGCCGAAGATCTACGAGTCGCACCCCGGCCGCGCCTCCACGGTGGCCCGGATCGAGGGCGAGGACCCGTCCCGGCCCGCGCTGCTCATCCACGGCCACCTGGACGTCGTACCGGCCAACGCGGTCGACTGGACCCACGACCCGTTCTCCGGGGAGATCGCCGACGGCTGCGTATGGGGACGCGGCGCCGTCGACATGAAGGACATGGACGCCATGACGCTGGCGGTCGTCCGCGACCGGCTGCGCAGCGGGCGCCGGCCCCCGCGGGACATCGTGGTCGCCTTCCTCGCCGACGAGGAGGCGGGCGGCACGTACGGCGCCCGCTACCTGGTCGACCACCACCCCGAGCTGTTCGAGGGGGTCACCGAGGCCATCAGCGAGGTCGGCGGCTTCTCCTTCACAGTCGACGACGAGCGGCGGCTCTATCTGATCCAGACGGCCGAGAAGGGCATGCACTGGATGAAGCTGACCGTGGCCGGCACCGCCGGGCACGGGTCGATGATCCACCGGGACAACGCCATCACCGAGCTGTCGGAGGCGGTGGCCCGGGTCGGCCGGCACAAGTTCCCGGTGCGGGTCACCAAGACCACCCGGGCCTTCCTCGACGAGCTGGGCGACGCGCTCGGCACCGAGCTGGACCCGGAGGACATGGAGGCCACCATCGCCAAGCTCGGTGGCATCGCCAAGCTGATCGGCGCGACCCTGAGCAACACCGCCAACCCCACCCAGCTGAACGCCGGCTACAAGGTCAACGTCATTCCGGGCGAGGCCACCGCCCACATCGACGGGCGGTTCCTGCCCGGTCACGAGGAGGAGTTCCTCGCCGACCTCGACCGGCTGCTCGGCCCGAACGTCCGCCGCGAGGACGTGCACTCCGACAAGGCGCTGGAGACCGGCTTCGACGGCCCCCTGGTGGCGGCCATGCAGTCCGCGCTGCTCGCCGAGGACCCGACCGCCAAGGCGATCCCGTACATGCTCTCCGGCGGCACCGACGCCAAGTCCTTCGACGACCTCGGTATCCGCGGCTTCGGCTTCGCCCCGCTGAAGCTGCCGCCGGAGCTGGACTTCGCCGGCATGTTCCACGGCGTGGACGAGCGGGTGCCGGTCGACGGGCTGCAGTTCGGCGTGCGGGTGCTCGACCGGTTCATCGACGCGTCGTGAGGCCGCGCCCGCGCCCTCCCCGGGCCGGGGCGTACGCCGCGATATTCGGGCAGTCGTACGAGGCGCGCTGAGACGGGTGAATGAGACGATCAGTTCGTAGCTTCATTAGTTCCTCCTCGTTGCATCTGATGTGATCCCGCGCCTTGGGGTCGCATTGCCAACTAGGAGGAAGAATGATCAAGAAGGTCGTCGCAGCTGCGGCCGCCACCGGTGGTCTGGTTCTCGCGGGTGCGGGCCTCGCCGTCGCCGACTCCGGTGCTCAGGGTGCCGCCCTGAACTCCCCGGGTGTCGTGTCCGGCAACGTCATCCAGGCGCCCATCCACGTCCCGGTGAACGTGTGCGGCAACACGATCGACGTGGTCGGCGTCCTGAACCCCGCCTTCGGCAACGCCTGCGTCAACAAGTGACGCAGGCTCCCTGAGGGGCGTCCTTTACGAGCCGTCGGCCCCGGAGCGCGCGCCACGCGCTCCGGGGCCGACCGGCTTTTCGGAAGAACGAAAGCACGGAAGGCAGGGGGGAATCCAGCATGCGTGAGGGCACGCGCAAAGGCCTGATGACCATGGCCGCCGCGACCGGTGTGATCGCCGCCGCGAGCGGCTACGCACACGCCGACTCGGGCGCCAGGGGCGCCGCCGGGGACTCACCCGGCGTACTGTCCGGCAACACGGTGCAGGCACCGGTGCACGCTCCGGTGAACATCTGCGGCAACACCGTGAACGTCGTCGGGCTGCTCAACCCGTCGGTGGGGAACAAGTGCGCCCACCACGGCGGCACTTCGGGGAACCGGCCGGGCGGTTCCGCGGGCAGCGGCTCCGGCGGCTCGCGCGCGGACGGTCGCACCGGCGGCTCGCCGGGCGTCGGATCCGGCAACACCGTGCAGGTGCCGGTCGACATCCCGGTGAACGTGTGCGGCAACAGCGTCGACGTCATCGGTGTGGGCAACACCACGACGGGCAACGACTGCGCCGGCGACGGGGGGTACGGCAACCCGCCCGGGAAGCCGCAAAGGCCGGGAGGGCCGGGTGAGCCGACCGGACCGGGCCGCCCGGGGCATCCGGGTGAGCCCGGGAAGCCGGGCGACCCGGGGAAACCGTGGCAGCCGGGGCACCCTGCTCAGCCGGGCGACCCCGTTGAGCCCGGCGAGCCCGGTCAGCCCGGCCGCCCCGGCCCGGGCACCCCGCCGGCCGGGCACGGCCCCGGCCCCCGCGGCGGGTCCCAGGTCACTGCGGAGGCGGGCCGCCCGCTCCAGCCGCAGACCGGCGGTCAACTCGCGCACACCGGCGGTGACGTGCCGCTCGGCATCGCGCTGCCGGCCGGCGCCGCCGCGCTGCTCGCCGGTACGGTCCTCTACCGCAAGGCCCGGGCCGCGCGATGATCGCACCGCGGTGACCGGCACAGGGTGACCGCACAGCGGCGAGCGGAAAACGGAGCGGGCCCTGCCATGCCGGCGGGGCCCGCTCCGTACGTGTCCGGCTCGGATGCCGGGCTCACCATGTGGCTCGCACCTGGCGGATGATCCGCCGGCGCAGCCGCACCTTGCGACTGCCGTCGCGCAACAGACTCAGTCGGTCCAACTCCCAGTGTCCGTACTCGGCATGATCCGTCAGCAGACGCGTCGCCTCCTTGCGGGAGACCCCGCGAGGCACGTACACGTCGACAAATTCGTATTCCGGCATCGCATCTATTGTGCGGGCTGGTGCCCGGTACGGATAGCGTCTGCACTATGTCTGATGCTGCGCAGCCCACCGCTGCCGAGGTACGCGCCGCCGCCGAGGCGGTCAAGACCGCGCTCGACCGTCATCTGGCTGCGATCGAACGCAGGTCGGGGGAGGACGACCCGGCCGTCTCCGAGGCGTTCAACCAGCTGGCCGCAGCCGCCGAGGCGTACGACGAGCTGCTCTACGACCGCTACGACGAGGTCACGCCCTTCGAGATCCCCGGCGCCGAGGACACCCTGCCGCCGTACGCCGGGCCCGGGGAACCGCATGCGATCAGTGTGCTGGTCCGCCGCGACTACACCGTGGCGGAACCCCAGCGACTGCTGGCCCAGGCCCAGCGGGTCGAGGCGGCGGAGTACGACGACGGCGGCGACGAGGACGGGGCCGCCGCGAGCGTCCCCGGCGCGCTCGGAATCCTGTTCGGCGAGTTCGAACCGGACGAGATCGCCTCCCGGCACAAGGAGTTCGGCCTGGAGGAGGGCGACTCCACGCTCTGGGTCACGGCGGCCGAGGAACCGCCCGAGGCCGGGGAGTGGCTGGCGGCGCCGTTCGAGCACATCGACCCGCAAGCGGTGGTGTGCCGCTTCGACGTGAGCGCCGTCTTCGATGACGACGCCTCCGACGACGAGGACGAGGACGAGCTGGACTTCGTCGAGGACGACGACGAGGAGCTGGAGCCGCTCGACGCCGACAAGTGAGGCGGGACCGGCGGTGCCGTGCGGGCCGGGCCCGGTACGGCACCGCCGGATTCCCCCCGGGCGGGATCAGCTCGCCGGCGCCTGCGTGCGCAGCAGGGTCCCCAGGCGAGTGGTGCGGGGCTTGGCCGGGACCTCCGCGACCGCCCTCGGCAGGGCCTGCTCCACGCCGTGCACCACGGACAGGTGGCGTTCCGCCCGGCCGAACGCCGTGTACACCCACGGACGGCTGAGCGCCTGCGCCGCGTCGCCGGGCAGCACCACGACCGCCGCCGGCCAGCGGGCACCCGCCGCCTGGTGCGCGGTGAGCGCCCAGCCGTGCCGGACACTGCCCTCCACCCGCTCGCGCGGTACGACGACGGGGGCGCCGGCGCACGACAGGTGCAGCCCGTCGGCGTCGGCCTTCACCACCACGCCCGGCACCGTACGCCCCGGCGCGGGGGAGTAGGCGATCCGGTCACCGGGGTCGAAGCCGCCGAACCGGCCGGGACCGGGGTTGAGGCGCTGCTTCAGCGCGGAGTTGAGGGCGCGGGTGCCCGCGGCGCCGCCGTGGCCCGGGGTGATCACCACGGTCTGGTCGGCCGGGACGCCGATCGCCCGCGGCACCGAGTCCGCCACCAGTTGCACCGTCCGGTGCACCGCCTCGCCCGCGTCCCGCACCGGCACGATGACGATCTCCTTGCCGGGGGCGGCGACCTGGTTCAGCTCGCCGACGCCGATGCCGGAGACCAGCTCGCCCAGCGGGCCGGGGTCCGGCACGCGGGAGACGGCCTGCGGGCAGATCCGGGCCGCGAGCAGGTCGGCGAAGATCCGGCCCGGCCCGGCCGACCACAGCACCCCGGGGTCACCGCTGAGCACGAGCCGCGCCCCGTCGGGCAACGACTCCACCAGCATCGCGGCACCCTCCACATCGAGCTGCGGCGCGTCCAGCACGATCAGCAGATCGACATCCAGAGCCCCGTCGGCGTCGCGCCCCGGCCCTTCGACCCCGGCCAGCAGCCCGGAAACGGTGACGACCCCGTGAGCACCCGGCTCCACGGCCGACGGGCCCGGGTGCCCGCCCGGTCCCGGCCGCACAGGGGCCGCGCTCGGCACTTCGGGGGCTGCTCCCGGCTGTGCGGGGGCCGCGCCTGGCTGTGCGGGGGGCGCGTCCGGCTCTACCGAGGCTGTCCCCGGCTGGGCCGGGTGCCCGCTCGGCCGTGCCGTGACCTCGCCCTGCCGTGCGGGATCTGCCATCGGCCGTGCCGTGGCCTGGCCCTGCGGTGCGGGATCTGCCATCGGCCGTGCCGTGGCCTGGCCCTGCGGTGCGGGATCTGCCATCGGCCGTGCCGTGGCCTCGCCCTGCCGTGCCGGATTCGCCACCGGACGTCCCGTGGCTGCTCCCTCCCGCCCGGAGGCCGCTCCCAGGTGTGCCGTCAGGCGGCTGCGGCCGTCCAGGGTGTGGCAGGCGGCGTAGGCCCGCAGGCCCGCCGCGCGGGCGGCGGCGAGCAGCGCGGCCGGTTCCGCGCGGGCCGCCTCGCCGCCGGTGTGCAGCACCAGACCGTGTCCCGCGACCGCGCGGGCCAGCTCGGCCGCGCCGCCGGACAGCCCGGCCGTGACCGCCTCCCACGCCTGCCCGGCCTCCTCGGGCACGGAGTTGGCCAGCCGGGCCAGGCCGTCGGCGAGGCTCTCCTCCGCCATGGCGTACCGCTCCAGACCGACCAGGACCCGGACCGGCCGCTCCTGCTCCTCGTCGGCGTCCTGGGGCGCGGACGCGCCGGGCTCCTCCAAGGCGTCCTGGAACACCAGCGCCTCACCCTCGGCGAGCGTGTCCTGTACCGCCGCGTCCGGATCCGGCACGCCCTGCCGGCCGAGCGCCGCGGTGAGCGTGGGCAGCTCCAGGGCGGTGTGCCCGGCCACGGCCGCCTGCTCCAGCAGCCAGACCGTCACCGCCCGGCCGCGCCGCGCGTCACCCGGGCCGCAGCCCGGCCCGAGCAGCGCCCGCGCGAAGCCGTCGGCCTGCTCCGGCCGTACCCCGCCGACCCGGAGCAGCTGCCAGGGGTCCTCCCGGAGCGTGGTGCCGGCGCCCTCGCCGAGCACCGCGGCCACCTGGGGGGCCAGGCTGTCCGGCGCGCCGCCCTCGGCCAGTACCCGGCGCACGGCGTCGACGGTCTCCGGCGCGGGGGCGGCGGGCGCGACGGGGGCGGGGGCGGGCTGGGGCCGGCGCACCGGTTCCGGGGCGGGGCGGCGCGGTGCCGGGGCCGGCTCGGTGAACACCGTGGCCACCGGCTTCTCGCCGCTCTCCACCGCCCGGACCGCCGCGAGCAGGTCGGCCGCCTTGCCGCTGAGCTTGGTGCCGCTGGCGATGGGTCCCTTCTTCTCGGCCTTGCGCCGCTCGATCCGCTCCCGCTCGATCCGCTGCGCGGCCAGCTCGGCCTCCGCCTCGGACAACGCACCCGCGTCGCCCGCGCCCTCCCCGGCGGCACCCTCGGCACCCGCCGAGGCACCGGCCTCCTCAGGACCGTCGCCCTCCGACGCACCGTCGTGCTCCGAGGCACCGGCCTCCTCAGGGGTACCGTCGCCCTCCGAGGCGCCGGCACCGGCATCGTCGCCCTCAACGGCACCGATGTCCTCCGTACTCGCGTCGGCGTTCCCGCCGGCGCTCCCCTCGGTGCCCCCCTCCCGTGTCCCACGGGTGTCCGGCGTCCCCGGCCCGGCTTCCTCCGTGGTCTCCGGCTCCGTGCTCACAGCGTGCTCCAGTCGTGATCGGGATAGCGGTGCACGGGCGCCGACACATCGTCCAGCGCCCGGCAGATCTCGTCAGGAAGACTAAGGGCCTCCACTGACAACGCCGCCGTGAGCTGCTGCGCGGTGCGCGCGCCGACGATCGGCGCGGCCACCCCGGGCCGGTCCCGCACCCACGCCAGCGCCACCTGGAGCGGGGTCACCGCGAGCCCGTCGGCCGCCGTCGTCACCGCGTCCACGATGCGGGTCGCGGTGTCGTCCAGGTACGGCTCGACGAACGGCGCGAGGTCCTCGGAGGCACCGCGCGAATCCGGCGGGGTGGCGTGCCGGTACTTCCCGGTGAGCACGCCCCGGCCGAGCGGCGAGGACGGCAGCAGGCCCACGCCGAGGTCGAGCGCGGCCGGCAGCACCTCGCGCTCCACACCGCGCTGGAGCAGCGAGTACTCCATCTGGGTGCTGGCCAGCCGGGTGCGGGTGCCCGGCGCCGCGAGCTGCCAGGTGGCCGCCTTGGCCAGCTGCCAGCCGCAGAAGTTCGAGACACCGGCGTACCGGGCCCGGCCGCTGCTCACCGCCAGGTCGAGGGCCTGGAGCGTCTCCTCCAGGGGGGTCTCGGTGTCGTAGGCGTGGATGTGCCACAGGTCGACGTACTCCGTGCCGAGGCGGGCGAGGGAGGCGTCGAGCGCGGCGAGCAGGTGGCCCCGGGAGCCGTCGAAGCGGCGCTCGGGGTCGGGCACGCTGCCGGCCTTGGTGGAGATGACCAGATCCCGGCGCGGCACCAGCCCGTCCATGAGCCGCCCGAGCAGATACTCCGCCTCCCCGTCGCCGTACACGTCGGCGGTGTCGACGAGGGTGCCGCCGGCCTCCCAGAACGTCTTCAGCATGTCAGCGGCGTCGTGCTCGTCGGTGTCCCGCCCCCAGGTGAGGGTGCCGAGTCCGATCCGGGACACGCGCAGGCCGGTACGGCCGAGATGCCTCTGCTCCATGCGGGCGAGATTACTGGCCAGAACCGGTGCGATGGGTTGCCTGTGGATAACCACCCCCGAAGGGGACGACTCCCGCGTTCCGTCTCCGCGCGGGGACTTCCCGCCGTTCCGTCTGCCGAGGTCGACCGCCCCTGCCCTTCCCCCTCCCGAAGCCGATGCCCCGCCTTTCCCTCTCCCGAAGAGGCACGGGGACCCTCCGCCCGTCCGCCGCCGCTCCGCCCTCCCACCCCCCCGGTCCCCGCGCTAAGGTCTGCCCCACAAGCACGTTACTCACGGGTAAGGGGAATCGCGCATGCAGCTCGGGATCAACCTCGGTTACTGGGGTGCCGGAATGGACGGCGACAACCTGGCCGTGGCACAGGAGGCCGACCGGCTGGGCTACGCGGTGTGCTGGGCCGCCGAGGCCTACGGCTCCGACGCGGCCACCGTGCTCAGCTGGGTCGCCGCGCAGACCGAGCGCATCGACGTCGGCTCCGCCATCTTCCAGATCCCGGCCCGCCAGCCCGCGATGACGGCGATGACCGCGGCCACGCTGGACTCGCTCTCCGGCGGCCGGTTCCGGCTCGGCCTCGGCGTCTCCGGCCCGCAGGTCTCCGAGGGCTGGTACGGCGTGAAGTTCGACAAGCCGCTGTCCCGCACCCGCGAGTACGTGGAGATCGTCCGCAAGGCGATGACCCGGGAGCGGCTGACGTTCGAGGGGGAGCACTGGACGCTGCCGCTGCCCGGCGGCCCCGGCAAGCCCATCAAGCTGACCGTGCACCCGCAGCGCGAGCACATCCCGCTCTACATCGCCGCCATCGGCCCGAAGAACCTGGAGCAGACCGGTGAGATCGCCGACGGCGCGCTGCTGATCTTCCCCTCCGCCGAGCACCTGGAGGAGACCACGGTCAAGTACCTGCGCGCCGGGCGGGAGAGGGCGGGGCTGACGCTGGACGGGTTCGACGTGTGCCCGACCCTGCCGATCGCCCTCGGCGACGACAAGGACGTGGCCCGGCTCGCCGACACCTTCCGCCCGTACACCGCGCTGTATGTCGGCGGCATGGGCAGCGCCAAGCAGAACTTCTACAACCAGCTCGCCCAGCGCATGGGGTACGAGGAGGAGGCCGCCGAGATCCAGCGGAAATATCTGTCCGGGGACAAGCAGGGCGCCGCCGCCGCGGTCCCGCAGGACCTCATCGACCGCACGACGCTGCTGGGCTCCGTCGACCGGATCGCCGACCGGATGAAGGCCTACGCCGCCGCCGGGGTCACGACCCTCAGCCTGGCCCCGGCCGGCTTCACGCTCGAGGAGCGGCTCGCCTCCCTGCGGGCCGGCAGTGAGGCCCTGGAGCGCGCCGGGCTGGCGTGAGCGCAGCTCCGCGGGAGGGGGGGACTTTCGCGGCCGTGGTGGGGGCTCGGGGGTCTTCCCCGCCACGGCCGTCACCGGGAACAACGCCACCGGCGCCGCGCGGTTACGACCCTCGGCGCGCTTCTTTCCCGGCTTCTTCCCGCCTTCGCGGTCCTTCGTTCGGCCGATTCGGTCGACTGCCCTGTTGCGCCTTCTTTCTGCCCGCATTTGACTCGGTCTCGCGAGCCCCCGAAGCCCCGAAAGCCACCAGAGCCCCCGGTAGGCCCGCGGAACCCTGTGGAGCGGAGAGGTGCTGCGATGCTGTCGGCCAGGAGTCTGTTCCAGGAGATCCTCGACCACGACGAGTCCTTCCGGCTCTTCTGCTCCATCGCCGCCGGCGGGGAGGCCCAGGGCGGCTGGGAGAACGGCCGGATCGCCGCGCTGGTCCCGGACGGGGAACGCGCGCTCGCCCCGAAGATCGCCCGGCACGGCGCCGACGAGGACAAGCACGGCCGCATCTTCCGCGCCCTGCTGAAGAAGCGCGGGCTCGACCCCGTCCCGGTCCCGCCGGAGACCGACTACACCATGCTCCTGGAACGGCGCGGCATCGGCCTCGCCCACGACCGGCTCCGCCGGGACGAGCCGCTCACCGTCCCGGACATCGTCGTCTACCTCGCGCACAGCCGGGTCACCGAACAGCGCGCCGCCGACCAGATGGCACTGCTGGTCCGGTACTTCGGCGACCACCCGGAGATCGGCAGGGCCCTCCGCGTGATCGCGGCGGACGAGGACAACCACCTGGCCTACGCCCACGAGGAACTGCTGCGCCTGGCCGCCGCCGGACACGGCCGGCTGATCCCGCGCACCCTGCGCGTGTACGCGCTCGCCGAGATCCGCGTCCACCGGGACGTCAGCCTCGCCGTCATGGCGTACATGGGCCGCATCCTGGGCTGGCCGAAGCCGAAACGGGCGCTGCTCGCGGCCGGCGTCCACGCCACGTACGCCTGGGAACGTCTCGTCGGCCGGCACCGCATGGCCGCCCTCCGCACGCCCGAGCGCCGCGACGCCCTCGGCAGCCCCCCGGCCCCCGCACCCGAAGCCGCGTGAACCGCGCTCACCACCAACCGGGCCGCCCGACCCCGCTCACAACCAGCCGCGCCGCTTGAACAGCCGGTACAACAGCACCTCCAGCGCGGCCATCAGCACGATCACCGCCGGGTACGACCACAGCCAGTGCAGCTCGGGCATGTGGTCGAAGTTCATGCCGTAGATCCCCGCGATCATCGTGGGCACCGCCGCCATCGCCGCCCACGAGGAGATCTTCCGCATGTCGTCGTTCTGCCGGACGCTCATCTGCGCCAGGTGCGCCGACAGGATGTCCGAGACCAGCCGGTCCAGGGCCTCCACGGACTCGTTCACGCGCGTGAGGTGATCGCCCACGTCCCGGAAGAAGGGCCGGGAGTCGTCGTGCACGAACGGCACCGAGTTGCCCAGCGGGCCGCTGCCGGCCAGCCGGGCCAGCGGCAGCGCCAGCGGGCCGGTCGCCCGGCGGAACTCCAGGATCTGCCGCTTGAAGGTGTAGATCCGGGACGCGGTGTTGCGGGACCCGCCGGTGTCCGGCCGGAACACCTCCGCCTCCAGCTCGTCCAGGTCGTTCTGCAGCTCCGTCGCCACCTCCAGATAGTGGTCCACGGTGGCGTCGGCGATCGCGTACAGCACGGCGGTGGGACCCTTGTCCAGCATTTCCGGTTCCTGCTCCAGCCGCTGCCGCACGGCCGCCAGCGGCGAACCCTCCCCGTGGCGCACCGTCACCACGAAACTCTCGCCGACGAAGACCATCACCTCACCGGCCGAGACCGCGTCGCTCTCGGGCTCGTACACCACCGGCTTCAGCACCATGAACAGCGAGTCGTCGTACACCTCCAGCTTGGGCCGCTGATGTGCCTTCAAGGCGTCCTCCACGGCCAGCGGATGCAGCCCGAACTCCTGGCTGACCAGGTCGAACTCCCGCTCGGAGGGCTCGTACAGGCCGATCCACACGAAGCCGCCCGCGGCCCTGGCCCCGGCGAGCGCGTCGGACAGGTCCGCGGGCCCCTCACTGCGGTGCCCGTGCCGGTAGACGGCGCAGTCGACGATCACGGAGCGCATTCTCCCTTCGCCCGGTCAACGGCGCACTTCCCCATGCGCCTACCCTTGCCGCATGCCCACGCTGATCCTCGTAAGGCACGGACGCTCCACCGCCAACACCTCCGGCCTGCTCGCCGGGTGGACGCCCGGCGTCGCCCTGGACGAACGCGGCGCCGCGCAGGCCGCCGCGCTGCCCGGCCGGCTCGCCGGACTGCCGATCTCCGAGGTGGTCGCGAGCCCCCTGCAGCGCTGCCAGGAAACCGTGCGCCCGCTGCTGGAGGCCCGCCCCGGCCTGCGCTCCCACACCGACGAACGGATCGGCGAGTGCCACTACGGCGACTGGTCCGGCCGCAAGCTCGCCGAGCTGAAGGACGAGCCGCTGATGGAGGTCGTACAGACCCACCCGTCCGCCGCCGCCTTCCCCGGCGGCGAGTCCATGCGGGCCATGCAGACCCGCGCCGCCGAGGCCGTACGCGAGTGGAACGCGCGCGTGGAGCGCGACCACGGCGCCGACGCCGTCTACCTGATGTGCTCCCACGGCGACATCATCAAGTCCCTCGTGGCCGACGCCCTCGGCCTGCACCTCGACCTCTTCCAGCGGATCTCCGTCGAACCCTGCTCCGTCACCGTGATCCGCTACACCCGGCTCCGGCCGTACCTCATCCGCCTCGGCGACACCGGGGACTTCGCTTCGCTCGTCCCCCGTGAGGAACCCGGCGAGGGTGACGCACCGGTCGGAGGCGGTGCGGGCGCACCGTGATCGTCGGCCGCAGTAGGGTGAGGCGACCGATCCCGTTCGCTTTCCCGTACGGCCAACCGCCGAACCTCTCGAAACCACGACTTTATGGAGACAGGACGTGTCCCGTCAGGTGTTCCTCTACGACCAGCCGGACCGCTTCGTGGCCGGCACGGTCGGGCTGCCCGGGCGCCGTACGTTCTTCCTCCAGGCCATCGCAGGCTCCCGGGTGACCAGCGTGGCCCTGGAGAAGACCCAGGTGGCCGCGCTCGCCGAGCGCATGGACGAACTGCTGGACGAGGTCGTACGGCGTAGTGGCGGCAGCGCCGCCGTCCCCGCCGTCGCCCCCGCCGAGATCACCGACACCGCACCGCTCGACACTCCCATCGAGGAGGAGTTCCGCGTCGGCACCATGGCCCTGGCCTGGGACGGCGAGGACCAGCGCATGATCGTCGAGGCACAGGCGCTGGTGGAGCTGGACGCCGACAACGAGGAAGACCTCGCCGAGGCCGAGGAGCGCCTGCTCCAGGACGAGGAGAACGGACCCCCGATGCTGCGGGTCCGGCTGACCGGCGCGCAGGCCCGGGCCTTCGCCAAGCGCGCCCTCGACGTCGTCAACGCCGGGCGGCCGCCGTGCCCGCTGTGCAGCCTCCCGCTCGATCCGGAAGGACACGTATGTCCGCGCCAGAACGGATACCGCCGCGGAGCGTGACGCCCGATGCGAACCCGGCCGAACTGCTCGCGCACGGTGAGCTGACCGTACGCGGGCGGATCCGCGAGGCGTCCAACGCGGCCCTGTTCTGCACGGTCGCCCTCGACGGCCGCCAGGCCTCCTGTGTGTACAAGCCGGTCGCCGGGGAGCGCCCCCTGTGGGACTTCCCCGACGGCACCCTGGCGGGCCGCGAGGTGGCCGCCTACGAGGTGTCCGAGGCCACCGGCTGGGGCCTGGTGCCGCCCACCGTGCTGCGCGAGGGCCCGTACGGCGAGGGCATGTGCCAGCTGTGGATCGACGTCCACCCCGAGGCCGAGCTGCTCGCCCTGGTCGACGGCGAGGAGCCGGAGCCGGGCTGGAAGGCGGTCGGGCTCGCCGACGTCGGCGAGGGCCGCACCGCGCTGCTCGTGCACGCCGACGACCCGCGGCTGCGCCGGCTCGCCGTCCTGGACGCGGTCATCAACAACGCCGACCGCAAGGGCGGCCACCTGCTGCCCACCGCCGACGGCCGGCTCTACGGCATCGACCACGGCGTCACCTTCAACGTGGACGGCAAGCTGCGCACCCTGCTGTGGGGCTGGGCGGGCGAACCCCTGCCGGAGGAGGCCGTCGGCGTCCTCAAGGGACTGCGGGACGCCCTGGACGGCCCGCTGGGCACCCGGCTGGCCACGCTGATCACGACGGCCGAGGTCGACGCCACGCGCGCGCGGGTCGACGCGCTGCTCACCTCCGGCCGGCACCCGGAGCCGAGCGGCGACTGGCCCGCCATTCCCTGGCCCCCGGTATGAGCACCCGGGGCGCGGCCTCCCGTACGAGCACCCGGGCCACCCCGCTGAGCACCTGACCGGCCACGCACGGTGAGCCAGACCGGCCCCCAGCACACGCCGCGCGGATGTTCAAGAACGCGTACCCGGCCAACCGGCCCGATCCCGTTCGTACAGGCGGGTCAGGGCCGGTTAGGCTCATGTACATGCATGCCTGGCCCGCTTCCGAGGTCCCCGCCCTGCCTGGTCAGGGCCGCGACCTGAGGATCCACGACACCGCGACCGGCGGTCCGGTCACCCTCGACCCCGGTCCCGTCGCCCGCCTCTACGTCTGCGGCATCACGCCGTACGACGCGACCCACATGGGTCACGCGGCGACCTACAACGCGTTCGACCTGGTTCAGCGCGTGTGGCTCGACACCAAGCGGCAGGTTCACTACGTCCAGAACGTCACCGACGTCGACGATCCGCTGCTGGAGCGGGCCGAGCGGGACAACGTCGACTGGGTCGCCCTCGCCGAGAAGGAGACGGCCCTCTTCCGCGAGGACATGACCGCCCTGCGGATGCTTCCGCCGCGGCACTACATCGGCGCGGTCGAGGCCATACCCGGCATCGTCCCGCTCGTCGAGCGGCTGCGTGACAGCGGCGCGGCCTACGAGCTGGACGGTGACATCTACTTCTCCGTCGAGTCCGACCCGCACTTCGGCAAGGTCTCGCACCTGGACGCCGCCGCCATGCGGCTGCTGTCCGCCGAACGCGGCGGTGACCCGGACCGTCCGGGCAAGAAGAACCCGCTGGACCCGATGCTGTGGATGGCGGCCCGCGAGGGCGAGCCCAGCTGGGACGGCGGCTCGCTCGGCCGGGGCCGCCCCGGCTGGCACATCGAGTGCGTGGCCATCGCCCTGGACCACCTCGGCATGGGCTTCGACGTCCAGGGCGGCGGCTCCGACCTCGCCTTCCCGCACCACGAGATGGGCGCCTCGCACGCCCAGGTGCTCACCGGCGAGTTCCCCATGGCCAAGGCCTATGTGCACGCCGGCATGGTCGCCCTCGACGGCGAGAAGATGTCCAAGTCCAAGGGCAACCTCGTCTTCGTCTCCCGGCTGCGCCGCGACGGCGTCGACCCCGCCGCCATCCGCCTCGCCCTGCTGGCCCACCACTACCGGTCCGACTGGGAGTGGACCGACCAGGTCCTCCAGGACGCCGTGGCCCGCCTCGGCCGCTGGCGCGCGGCGGTCTCCCGCCCCGACGGGCCCTCGGCCGACGCCCTGGTGGAGGAGATCCGCGAGGCCCTCGCCGACGACCTGGACGCCCCCACCGCCCTCGCGGCGGTGGACCGCTGGGCGGCCCGGCAGCAGGAAGCGGGCGGCACGGACACGGGCGCCCCGGGCCTGGTGACGCGCGCGGTGGACGCGCTGCTCGGCGTGGCCCTGTAGAACCGCGAGGCAAGAAGAAGGGGCGGTTCCCCGGCCGGGGAACCGCCCCTTCTTCTTGCCTCAGCCCTCCGGGCCGTCCTCGTCCGCGTCGGCCGGACCGCCGGAGGCGGGCGGCCTCGGCTTCCCGCCCGGCGGGCCCACGTCCCGGCGCCGCAGATACCGCTCGAACTCCCGGGCGATCGCCTCACCGGACGCCTCCGGCAGCTCCGCGGTGTCCCGGGCCTCCTCCAGCGTCTGGACGTACTCGGCGACCTCGCTGTCCTCGGCTGCCAGCTGGTCCACGCCCACCTGCCAGGCCCGCGCGTCCTCGGGCAGCTCGCCCTGCGGGATGCGCAGGTCCAGCAGGTCCTCCAGGCGGTTGAGCAGCGCCAGCGTGGCCTTGGGATTGGGCGGCTGGGAGACGTAGTGCGGTACGGCCGCCCACAACGAGACCGCCGGGACGCCCGCGTGCGTGCACGCCTCCTGCAGGACGCCGACGATGCCCGTCGGGCCCTCGTACTTGGTCTCCTCCAGGTCCATGCGGCGGGCCAGGTCCGGGTCGGACGTGACCCCGCTGACCGGGACCGGACGCGTGTGCGGGGTGTCACCGAGCAGGGCGCCCATGATGACCACCAGTTCCACGCCCAGCTCGTGCGCGAAGCCGAGCAGCTCGTTGCAGAACGAACGCCACCGCATGGACGGCTCGATGCCCCGGACCAGCACCAGGTCGCGCGGCTTGTCGCCGCCGACCCGGACCACCGACAACCGCGTCGTCGGCCAGGTGATCTTGCGCACACCGCCGTCCATGAACACCGTGGGACGGTTCACCTGGAAGTCGTAGTAGTCCTCGGCGTCCAGCGCCGCGAACACCTCGCCCTTCCATTCGCGTTCCAGGTGCGCGACCGCCGTGGAGGCGGCGTCGCCGGCATCGTTCCAGCCCTCGAACGCGGCCACCATGACTGGGTCGATCAGCTCGGGAACCCCCTCCAGCTCGATCACCCAGTGCCTCCTTCCGACGTGCCCTCGCTTGACCCACCAACCTTACGGCGTCCCGCGGGGGCGCCCGCAGCCCCCTTGCACGGGGGAGTGAACGGATCACTGCCCCGTTCGCCACCGGGGAACACGCGGGCGCGCCGGACTCACTTCCCGTCCAGGACCTCCCGGACCTTCTCCCGGACCTCGTCCGTGGCCAGGCCCCGGATGGTCAGCGTGGTGCGGCGGCGCAGCACGTCGTCCGGCGTCTCGGCCCACTCGTGGTCACGGGCCCAGACCACCTGCGCCCAGATCTCCGGGGCGTCGGGGTGGACGCGCTCGGCCAGCTCCGGGTTCTCGTTCGCCAGCCGGGCGATGTCGAAGGCCAGCGAACCGTAGTGGGTGGCCAGATGCTTGGCGGTGTCGGCGGCCATGCGCGGGCCGGGCGACGGAGCGTCGACCAGCAGCCGGTGGGCGACCGCGCGCGGGTTGGCGACACCGGGCAGCGGCAGCTTCTTCGGCAGCGAGGAGATCGGTTCGAAGTCGTCGCCGAGCGGGTGGCCCGGCAGCGCCTCCAGCTTCTTCATGATCGTGCGGCCGATGTGCCGGAACGTCGTCCACTTGCCGCCCGCGACCGACAGCATGCCGCCCTTGCCCTCGGTCACCACGGTCTCCCGCTTGGCCTTGGCGGTGTCGCCGGGGCCGCCCGGCAGCACCCGCAGACCGGCGAACGCGTAGGTGATCAGCTCGCGCCGCAGCTGCTGGTCCCGGACGGAGAACGCGGCCTCGTCCAGGATCTGGGCTATGTCCTTGTCATTGACGGACACGTCCGCCGGGTCGCCCTCGTACTCCTCGTCGGTGGTGCCGAGCAGCAGCATGTCCTCCCAGGGGAGGGCGAAGGTGATGCGGTACTTGTCGATGGGCGTGGCGAGCGCCGCCTTCCAGGGGGAGGTGCGCTTCAGGACCAGGTGCGCGCCCTTGGACAGCCGGATGGACGGCGCCGCGTTCGGGTCCTCCATCCTGCGCAGGTGGTCGACCCACGGCCCGGTCGCGTTCAGCACCAGGCGGGCGTTCACGCCGAACTCCTCGCCGGACAGCCGGTCCCTCAGCTCCGCGCCGGTCACCCGGCCCTGGGTGAAGCGCAGCCCGGTGACCTCGGCGTGGTTGAGGACGACCGCGCCCGCCTCGACGGCCGCGCGGACCGTCATCAGCGCCATGCGCGCGTCGTTCATCTGGTCGTCGCCGTACACGGCCACGGCCTTGAGGTTCTCGGTGCGCAGCTCGGGCACGTCCTGCGCCGCCTTGGCCGGCGAGAGCAGGTGGCCGACGCCGTCGCCGAACGCGGACAGCGCGGAGTAGGCGAAGACGCCCGCGCCGAGCTTGGCCGCGCCGTGCGGGCCGCCCTTGTACACCGGCAGGTAGAAGGTGAGCGGGTTCGCCAGGTGGGGGGCCACCTGGCGGGAGACCGCCCGGCGCTCGAAGTGGTTCTCCGCCACCAGCTTCACCGCGCCGGTCTGCAGGTAACGCAGGCCGCCGTGGAGCAGCTTGGAGGAGGCGGAGGAGGTGGCGCCGGCGAAGTCGCCGGCGTCGACCAGGGCCACCCTGAGCCCGGACTGCGCGGCGTGCCAGGCGGTGGAGATGCCCAGGATGCCGCCGCCGATCACAAGAAGGTCGTACGACGCCTTGGAGAGCTGCTCCCTGGTCTCGGCGCGGCTCGGGTTGGAGCCGGAGGCCGGGCGCGTCCCCAGGGCAGGCACGGACTGCAGGGTGGACTGACTGGTCATGTCGGGTACTTACTCCTCGTCAGAGCTGACTGAGCCGGATGAACCGCTCAGCTCTCGTCGTCGAGCCAGCCCATGGTCCGGTCGACGGCCTTGAGCCAGTTCTTGTACTCACGGGCGCGGGTCTCCGCGTCCATGCGGGGGGTCCATTCGGCGGCCCGGCGCCAGTTGGCGCGCAGGTCGTCGGTGCTGGACCAGAAGCCGACGGCGAGGCCGGCGGCGTAGGCGGCGCCGAGGCAGGTGGTCTCGGCGACCATCGGCCGCACCACCGGCGCGTCCAGGACGTCGGCCAGGGTCTGCATCAGCAGGTTGTTGGCGGTCATGCCGCCGTCCACCTTGAGGGTCACCAGCTCGTCGCCGGAGTCCTTCACCATGGCGTCGGCGATCTCCCGCGTCTGCCAGGCGGTGGCTTCGAGGACGGCGCGCGCGAGGTGCGCCTTGGTCACGTACCGGGTCAGGCCGGCGATCACCCCGCGCGCGTCGGAGCGCCAGTGCGGGGCGAACAGGCCGGAGAAGGCCGGCACGAAGTAGGCGCCGCCGTTGTCCTCGACGGAGAGCGCGAGCGTCTCGATCTCGGCGGCGGTGGAGATCAGGCCCATCTGGTCGCGCATCCACTGCACCAGCGAGCCGGTGACGGCGATCGAGCCCTCCAGGGCGTACACGGTCGGCTGGTCGCCGATCTTGTAGCCGACGGTGGTGAGCAGGCCGGCGTAGGAGTTGATGATCTTCTCGCCGGTGTTCATCACCATGAAGGTGCCGGTGCCGTAGGTCGACTTGGTCTCGCCCTCGGAGAAACAGCACTGGCCGAAAAGGGCCGCCTGCTGGTCGCCGAGCGCGGAGGCGACCGGGATGCCGCCGAGCAGCTCGCCCAGCCGGCCGCCGCTGATCTCGCCGTAGACCTCGGCGGAGGAGCGGATCTCGGGCAGGATCTGCTCCGGCACGCCGATGGACTCGCAGATCTTGTCGTCCCAGCGCATCGTGTGCAGGTTCATCAGCAGGGTGCGCGAGGCGTTGGTGACGTCGGTGACGTGCCGGCCGCCGTCGACACCGCCGGTCAGGTTCCAGATGACCCAGGTGTCCATGGTGCCGAAGAGGATGTCGCCGGCCTCGGCACGCTCGCGCAGGCCCTCGACGTTGTCGAGCAGCCAGCGGGCCTTGGGCCCGGCGAAGTACGACGCGAGCGGCAGGCCGGTCTCGCGGCGGAAGCGGTCCTGGCCGACGTTGCGGCCCAGTTCCCGGCACAGGGCGTCGGTGCGGGTGTCCTGCCAGACGATGGCGTTGTGGACGGGCTCACCGGTGTTCTTGTCCCACAGCACGGTGGTCTCGCGCTGGTTGGTGATGCCGATGGCCTTGATGTCGTCCCGGGTGATGCCGGCCTTGGCCACGGCACCGGCGACGACCTCCTGGACGTTGTTCCAGATCTCGTTGGCGTCGTGCTCGACCCAGCCGGGCTTGGGGAAGATCTGCTCGTGCTCCTTCTGGTCGACGGCGACGATGCGGCCGTCCCGGTCGAAGACGATGCAGCGGGAGGAGGTGGTGCCCTGGTCGATCGCCGCGATGAAGGGGCCTGCGGTGTGGGCGTCGGTCACTGTGTGCTCCTGGAAGTCCGTGGTGATGGGGCTGTGCGTACGGCGTGCGCGCGAAGACTCGGTGCTTTCCGCAAGCTTCCTAGGCGAAGGCGAGGTTGTAGACGCCCGCTGCGATCGCGCCGCCGGCCAGCGGACCGACCACCGGGATCCAGGCGTAGGACCAGTCGGAACCGCCCTTGTTGGGCAGCGGCAGCAGTGCGTGCACGATGCGCGGGCCGAGGTCGCGGGCCGGGTTGATCGCGTAGCCCGTCGGACCGCCCAGCGACAGGCCGATGGACACCACCACGAGCGCGGTGATCAGACCGCCGAGGACGCCCAGGCCGTTGCCCTGGTCGTTCAGGCCCTGGGTGAGGACGGCGAGGACCAGCACGAAGGTGCCGATGATCTCCGTGGCGAGGTTCTGCGCCACGTTCCGGATCTCCGGACCGGTGGAGAAGATGCCGAGGACCGGGCCGGCGCCCTTCTCCTGGGCCTCGACGGCCTTGGCCGAGGTGGCCTGCGCGCCGGGGCCGCCGACGATCTCCTTGTCCGTCAGGTGGGCGAGGAACTGGCCGTAGTAGGCGACCCACACCAGGGCGGCGCCGATGAGGGCACCCAGCATCTGTCCGGCGAAGTAGGTCGGGACGTTGCTCCAGTCGCCGTCCTTGATGGCCAGGGCGACGGTGAGGGCCGGGTTGAGGTGCGCGCCGGACAGCGGTCCGGAGACGTACGCGGCCGTCATGACGGCGAAGCCCCACCCGAAGGCGATGGCGAGCCAACCGGCGTTGCGGGCCTTGGAGGCCTTCAGCGTGACGGCGGCACAGACACCGCCGCCGAGCAGGATGAGTATGGCGGTACCGATGGTCTCGCCGATGAAGATGTCGGAGCTGGACACCCGCGACTCCTTTGTCCTTCGTCCAGGGGTAGCCGAACCCCGGGTCCCTCCGGTGGTTCTGGCGCCCTCGTGGGTGAGAGCGATGCCGGCCCTTGGCGTTGTCACACTCTAGCGTGTATTGCCGGTAGGTGTTCGACAATGCCGACCGATGGACGGGAGTCTTGTTCGGCGTCACGCGCGCGTCAAGAGTTCCGTTATCGGAAACAGGATCGTTATTGATCGCTGCGGGTTATCGATCTTCACGCCCGGACGTACGATAGCGGGTTTTTTGCCCGTTTTGGGGTAGATCGACAGCCGGAACGTCGCCTGACGTCCCGGCTGTTCCCGTTCTCGTGACCCTCGCGCGCGGCCTGCCGCGGCCCGCCTCAGAACCGCCCGGCGCCCAGGTCCCGGGAGACCGCGCGGGCGCAGTCCCGCACCGCCGCGATCAGCTCCGGGCGCAGCTCGCCCTCCCGGCACAGCCGCTCCACCGCTCCGGTGATGCCGACCGCGCCCACCGGCATGCGGCGCCGGTCGTGGATCGGCGCGGCGATCGACGCCACGCCCTCCCAGGTCTCCTCCACGTCGGCCGCGTAGCCACGCGCGCGCGTGAGGTCGAGGATGTGCTCGAAGCCTGCGGCGTCGCACACCGTGCGGTCGGTGAAGGGCTTGCGATCGGCCTCCAGCGCCTCGCTGTGCGCCACCGGGTCGTACGCCGAGAGCACCTTGCCCAGCGCCGTGGAGTGCAGCGGCTGCATGGCGCCGATCTCCAGCACCTGCCGGCTGTCGTCGGGCCGGAAGACGTGGTGCACGATCAGCACCCCCTGCTGGTGCAGCACCCCCAGGTGCACGCTCTCCCCGCTGGAGCGGGCCAGGTCGTCCGCCCACACCAGGGCCCGCGCGCGCAGCTCGTGCACGTCCAGATAGGTGGTGCCCAGGCGCAGCAGCTCCGCGCCCAGCTGGTAGCGGCCGGAGGCGTCGTCCTGCTCCACGAACCCCTCCTGCTGGAGGGTGCGCAGGATGCCGTGGGCGGTGCCCTTGGCGAGACCCAGCGACGAGGCGATGTCCGACAGCCCCAGCCGCCGTTCGCCGCCCGCGAGCAGCCGCAGCATCGCTGCCGCCCGTTCGAGCGACTGGATGTTCCGTGCCATCGCCGTCCTGCCTCCGTCCCCTTCGACTGCGCAGTCGCAGTCACCGTTCGGCAATGCCGAACACTACCGGTCCATGCCGACCTCCCGCTAATGGTCGGACGCCACCTGTTACATCACACGTGATCCCCGGGTGACATTCAGGCCACTCACGTCCGCCTCGTGGACGTGGTGCCCATCCAAGCCGACCTCCGGTTACCCTGACGCCGTGCGGCAAGCCCCGCCCGTCGGGGGAAGCCGCATAGCCGACAGCCGTCGCATCCCAGGGAGCCCTTACATGGCCTCGTCGCCAACGTCCCCTTCCGCCGACAGCCGGGCCCGTGTGTCCGCGCTCCGCGAGGCGCTCGCCACCCGTGTGGTGGTCGCCGACGGAGCCATGGGCACGATGCTCCAGGCCCAGGAGCCCAGTCTCGCGGACTTCGAGAACCTCGAAGGCTGCAACGAGATCCTCAACCTGACCCGCCCCGACATCGTCCGCTCCGTCCACGAGGCGTACTTCGCCGTCGGCGTGGACTGCGTCGAGACCAACACCTTCGGGGCCAACCACTCCGCGCTCGGCGAGTACGACATCTCCGAGCGGGTCCACGAGCTGTCGCAGGCGGGCGCCCGGGTGGCCCGGGAGACCGCCGACGAGTTCACCGCGCGGGACGGCCGGCCCCGCTGGGTGCTGGGCTCGATGGGCCCGGGCACCAAGCTGCCCACCCTGGGCCACGCCCCCTACGCCACCCTGCGCGACGCCTACCAGCGCAACGCCGAGGGCCTGCTCACCGGCGGCGCCGACGCGCTGCTGGTGGAGACCACCCAGGACCTGCTCCAGACCAAGGCCGCCGTCCTCGGCGCCCGGCGCGGCATCGAGGCCCTCGGCCTGGACGTGCCGGTGATCGTGTCGGTGACGGTCGAGACCACCGGCACCATGCTGCTGGGCTCGGAGATCGGCGCGGCACTGACCGCGCTGGAGCCGCTGGGCATCGACATGATCGGCCTGAACTGCGCGACCGGCCCCGCCGAGATGAGCGAGCACCTGCGCTACCTGGCCCGCAACGCCCGCATCCCGCTGTCCTGCATGCCGAACGCGGGCCTGCCGGTCCTCGGCAAGGACGGCGCCCACTACCCCCTGTCGGCACCCGAGCTGGCCGACGCCCAGGAGACCTTCGTCCGCGAGTACGGTCTGTCGCTGGTCGGCGGCTGCTGCGGCACCACGCCCGAGCACCTGCGCCAGGTCGTCGAACGCGTCCGGGGCGTGACCCCGCCCGAGCGCGACCCCCGCCCCGAACCGGGTGCCGCCTCCCTCTACCAGTCCGTCCCCTTCCGGCAGGACACCTCCTACCTGGCCATCGGCGAGCGGACCAACGCCAACGGCTCGAAGAAGTTCCGCGAGGCGATGCTGGAGGGCCGCTGGGACGACTGTGTGGAGATGGCCCGGGAGCAGATCCGCGAGGGCGCGCACATGCTCGACCTGTGCGTGGACTACGTGGGCCGGGACGGCGTGGCGGACATGGAGGAACTGGCGGGCCGTTTCGCCACCGCCTCCACGCTGCCCATCGTGCTGGACTCCACCGAGGTCGCCGTGATCCGCGCGGGCCTGGAGAAGCTCGGCGGCCGGGCCGTGATCAACTCGGTGAACTACGAGGACGGTGACGGCCCCGATTCCCGGTTCGCGCAGGTGACCCGGCTGGCGCGGGAGCACGGCGCGGCGCTGATCGCGCTGACCATCGACGAGGAGGGCCAGGCCCGCACCCCGGAGAAGAAGGTCGAGATCGCGGAGCGGCTGATCGCGGACCTGACGGGGAACTGGGGCATCCGCGAGGAGGACATCCTCATCGACACCCTGACCTTCACCATCTGCACCGGTCAGGAGGAGTCCCGCAAGGACGGCATCGCCACGATCGAGGCGATCCGCGAGCTGAAGCGGCGCCACCCGGCGGTGCAGACCACGCTGGGGCTGTCGAACATCTCCTTCGGCCTGAACCCGGCCGCGCGCATCCTGCTGAACTCGGTGTTCCTCGACGAGTGCGTCAAGGCGGGACTGGACTCGGCGATCGTGCACGCCAGCAAGATCCTGCCGATCGCCCGGTTCAGCGAGGAGGAGGTCACCACCGCCCTCGACCTGATCTACGACCGCCGCGGCGAAGGCTACGACCCGCTGCAGAAGCTCATGCAGCTGTTCGAGGGGGCCACGGCGAAGTCGCTGAAGGCGGGCAAGGCCGAGGAACTGGCCGCGCTGCCGCTGGAGGAGCGGCTCAAGCGGCGCATCATCGACGGTGAGCGCAACGGTCTGGAGGCCGACCTCGACGCGGCGCTCCAGGACCGTCCGGCGCTGGACATCGTCAACGACACGCTGCTGGACGGCATGAAGGTCGTCGGCGACCTGTTCGGCTCGGGGCAGATGCAGCTGCCGTTCGTGCTCCAGTCGGCCGAGGTGATGAAGACCGCGGTGGCCTACCTGGAGCCGCACATGGAGAAGTCGGACGCCGAGGGCAAGGGCACCATCGTGCTGGCGACCGTCCGCGGCGACGTGCACGACATCGGCAAGAACCTGGTCGACATCATCCTGTCCAACAACGGCTACAACGTGGTCAACCTCGGCATCAAGCAGCCGGTCTCCGCGATCCTGGAGGCCGCCGAGGAACACCGCGCGGACGTGATCGGCATGTCCGGACTGCTGGTGAAATCCACCGTGATCATGAAGGAGAACCTGGAGGAGCTCAACCAGCGCGGCCTGGCCACCCGCTTCCCCGTCATCCTCGGCGGTGCCGCCCTCACCCGCGCCTACGTCGAACAGGACCTGCACGAGATCTACGAGGGCGAGGTCCGGTACGCCCGTGACGCCTTCGAGGGCCTGCACCTGATGGACGCCCTGATCGGCGTCAAGCGCGGCGTCCCCGGGGCCAAACTCCCCGAACTGCGCCAGCGCCGGGTCCGCGCCACGGCCACCGCGCAGGTGGAGGAGAAGCCGGAGCAGGGCGCCGTCCGCTCCGACGTCGCCACCGACAACCCCGTGCCCGCCCCGCCGTTCTGGGACACCCGGATCGTCAAGGGCATCCAGCTCAAGGAGTACGCGAGCTGGCTGGACGAGGGCGCGCTGTTCAAGGGCCAGTGGGGGCTGAAGCAGGCCCGCACCGGCGAGGGCCCCACCTACGAGGAACTGGTGGAGAGCGAGGGCCGGCCCAGGCTGCGCGGCCTGCTGGACCGGCTCCAGACCGACAACCTCCTCGAAGCCGCCGTGGTCTACGGCTACTTCCCCTGCGTGTCCAAGGACGACGACCTGATCATCCTGGACGAGCACGGCAACGAACGCACCCGCTTCACCTTCCCCCGCCAGCGCCGCGGCCGGCGACTGTGCCTGGCCGACTTCTTCCGCCCCCAGGAATCGGGCGAGACCGACGTCGTCGGCTTCCAGGTCGTCACCGTCGGCTCACGCATCGGCGAGGAGACCGCGAAGCTGTTCGAGGCCAACGCCTACCGCGACTACCTCGAACTGCACGGCCTGTCGGTCCAGCTGGCCGAGGCACTCGCCGAGTACTGGCACGCCCGGGTACGCGCCGAACTCGGCTTCGGCGGCGAGGACCCGGCCGACATCGACGACATGTTCGCCCTGAAGTACCGGGGCGCCCGGTTCTCCCTGGGCTACGGCGCCTGCCCCGACCTGGAGGACCGCGCCAAGATCGCCGACCTGCTCCGCCCGGAGCGCATCGGCGTCCACCTCTCCGAGGAGTTCCAGCTCCACCCCGAACAGTCCACCGACGCCATCGTGATCCACCACCCCGAGGCCAAGTACTTCAACGCACGGTGACGCACGTCTCACTCGGCACACTGATCGGATAAGTCGTACACTGGTCGGTCCACCGCAGGCCGGTTCCCCACCGGGGAGCCGGCCTGGTCGTCCCTCGAGGAGGTGCGCCCGGATGACCAGCACGGTCCCCGCGCTAGGAACCCGTACGGCCGAAGGCTCCGCCCTGCAAGCGGTGCTGCTGGACATGGACGGCACCCTGGTGGACTCCGAAGGCTGCTGGTGGGACGTCGAGGTCGAGGTCTTCGCCTCCCTCGGGTACACCCTGGACGAGACCTGGCGCCACGTCGTGGTCGGCGGCCCCATGACCCGCAGCGCCGGCTTCCTCATCGAGGCCACCGGCGCCGCCATCGGCCTGGCCGAACTCACCGTGCTGCTCAACGAGGGCTTCGAGAACCGGATCGACGGGGGACTGCCGCTGATGCCCGGCGCCGCCCGGCTGCTCGCCGAACTGCACGCGCACGAGATCCCCACCGCCCTGGTGTCCGCCTCCCACCGGCGCATCATCGACCGCGTGCTGTCCGTGCTGGGCCCGCACCACTTCACCCTGTCCATCGCCGGCGACGAGGTCTCCCGCACCAAGCCCTTCCCGGACCCCTATCTGCTCGCCGCCGCCGGACTCGGCGCCGACCCGGCCCGGTGCGCCGTGGTCGAGGACACTGCCACCGGGGTCGCCGCGGCCGAGGCCGCCGGCTGCCGCGTGGTCGCCGTCCCCTCCGTCGCCCCCATCGGCCCGGCCCTGGGACGCACCGTCGTCTCCTCCCTGGAGGAGGTCGACCTGGCATTCCTGCGGGGCATGATGGCGGAAGCGCACTGAGTGGAACCGGGGGGAATTCGCCCGCCGTCGCGCGGCCGGATTCAACCGGTCGCCATCGCGGCCCCGGGTGTGATGTTCGCCACTCGCAAAGGGTCCGACAACGTTGCCGACACCTGCCGACCGGCCCTGCCGGGGCGGTTCGGACGTGACCTTGTGTCCCGATTGGTGGGAAGCTGCACTAATCCTGCCGCTGTCGGGTTTTCGGTGTGTCCGCGACCGGTTCCCCTGCGTGATGGCGGGTCAACTCACGCGGTCGTGAACCCCCCTGCGGGTGCGGACTAATCTCATCGCGAGAACATCGCCGAGAACCCCCGTGATCCCCAAGCACCACCCCCGCATGCCGGATCCACGGACCCGAACAGCTCTGGAGAAACTCCCGCATGAACCGCAAGACTTTGGTGCTGCCGGCGGTGGCCGGCCTGCTCACCCCGGTTCTCGCCGCGTGCGGCGGATCCGACAGCGGGAGCACGAGCGGTGACGCCATCGTCGTCGGTACCACGGACCGGTTCACGGCCACCAAGGAAGCCCCCGCGCCCCTCGACCCGGCCTACGCCTACGACGTCGGCTCCTGGAACATCCTGCGCCAGTCCGTGCAGACCCTGATGGCGCAGCCCAAGGGCGAGGGGGAGCCCGTCCCGGACGCCGCCGAGAGCTGCTCCTTCACCGACAGCGGCAGCGAACGCTACGCCTGCAAGCTCCGCGAGGGCCTGAAGTTCGCCGGCGGCGACCCGGTGACCGCCGAGGACGTCAAGTACTCCATCGAGCGCGCGCTGCGCATCAACGCCGACAGCGGGGTGGCCGCCCTGCTGAACACCATCGACACGATCGAGACGCAGGGCGACCGCGACGTCGTCTTCCACCTGAAGACCGCCGACGCCACCTTCCCCTACAAGCTGTCCACCCCGGTCGCGGGCATCGTCAACCCGAAGGACTACCCGAAGGACAAGCTCCGCGAGGGCTTCGACATCGACGGCTCCGGCCCGTACACCTTCAAGGCCGACGTCGAGGACGACGCCATCACCACGGCCACCTTCACCAAGAACCCTGCCTACAAGGGCAATGTGACGGTGAACAACGAGAAGGTCGAGCTGCGCTCCTTCGCCGACGCCGACGCCATGGGCGACGCGATCGACAAGGGCGACATCGACGTCATGACCCGCACCATGTCGCCCGCGCAGATCCAGAAGCTGGACACCGGTGACGACGAGAAGGTCGACCTCGTCGACATGCCCGGCCTGGAAATCCGCTACCTGGCCTTCAACACCAACGCCCCCAGCGTCAAGGACAAGGCCGTACGCCAGGCCATGGCCCAGGTCATCAACCGCGGCGAACTGGTCTCCAAGGTCTACGGCACCCAGGCCGAGCCCCTGTACTCGCTGGTCCCGGCCACGGTCACCGGCCACTCCAACTCGTTCTTCAACAAGTACGGCAACCCCAGCGCCGACAAGGCCAAGTCCCTGCTCGCCAAGGCCGGCGTCACCACCCCGGTGAAGCTGACCCTGCACTACACGACCGACCACTACGGCTCGGCCACCAAGCAGGAGTTCGAGATCCTGTCGAAGCAGCTCAACGACAGCGGCCTGTTCGACGTCACCGTCCAGGGCCACCCCTGGTCGACCTTCCGGCCCGCCGAGCAGAAGGGCGAGTACGACGTCTACGGCATGGGCTGGTTCCCCGACTTCCCGGACGCCGACAACTTCCTGGCGCCCTTCCTGGACAAGGACAACTTCCTCGGCTCGCCGTACAACAACAGCACCGTCCAGCACACGCTGATCCCGCAGTCCCGCCGCGAGGCCGACCGGCTCGGCGCGTCCAAGAGCCTGACCGACATCCAGGACGCCGTCGCCGAGGACGTCCCCGTCCTGCCGCTGTGGCAGGGCAAGCAGTACGTCGCCGCCCGCGACGACATCACGGGCACGGCCTACGCCCTGAACTCCTCCTCCACGCTCCAGCTGTGGGAGCTCGGCCGCGGCGTGAGCGGCTGACGGTTCCCGTACCCGGGGGCCGCGCAACGGCGCGGCCCCCGGTGCCCGGGTCCAGGGATGGCGGACCCGGGCTGACGACCCGACGACAAGGCACTCCGAGTGAACCTGCGTACCCAGTGGCCGGTCCTGCCCCTCGCGGCGGTGCTCGCCTCCGGCCTGTTGACCGGCTGCGGATCCGAGTCCGGTGACTCCGGGGGCACCGGCTCCTCCGTGGTGATGGGGATGTCCGACGACGTCCTCGCCACGGACCCGGCGGCCGGCTACGACCCCGGCTCCTGGCTGTTGTTCAACAACGTCTTCCAGTCGCTGCTCAGCTTCCCCAAGGGCGCGACCGAACCCCAGCCCGAACTGGCGAAGCAGTGCGGCTTCACCGACACCCGGGCCATGGTCTACAAGTGCGAACTGAAGGACGGCCTGAAGTTCAGCAACGGTGACGACCTCACCTCCGAGGACGTGAAGTTCACCTTCGACCGCATGCTGAAGATCGCCGACCCGGCCGGTCCGGCCCTGATGTTCCCGATGCTCGACAAGGTCGAGACACCGGACGCCAAGACGGCCGTCTTCCACCTGAAGGTGCCCGACGCCACCTTCCCCAGCAAGATCGCCTCCGGCGCCGGCTCCATCGTGGACCACCGCCAGTACGACGCGAGCGCCCTGCGCACCGACCACCAGGCGATCGGCTCCGGCCCCTACAAGCTGGACTCCTTCGACAAGGACCAGGCCGTCTTCTCCGTCAACGACCACTACAAGGGCAGCGCCAAGCCGAACAACTCCGGCGTCACCCTGAAGTTCTTCCACGGCGACCGCGCGGCCCTGAAGGAAGCCCTCCTCGGCGGCGACATCGACATCGCCTACCGAGGTCTGACCGCCACCGACATCACCCAGCTCGACCAGCAGGACGACAGCAAGGGCATCGACGTCATCGAGGGCACCAGCGCCGAGGTGCAGCACCTGGTCTTCAACATGAAGGACCCGGTGGCCGGCAAGCTCGGCGTCCGCAAGGCCATCGCCTACCTCATCGACCGCGACGCCCTGATCAAGGACGTCTACCAGGGCACCGCCACCCCGCTGTACTCGATCGTCCCGGCCGGTGTCGCGGGCCACAACACCGCCTTCTTCGACACCTACGGCGCCCGGCCCTCCCAGGCCAAGGCCGCCGCCGCGCTGCGCGCCGACGACATCACCGGCAAGGTCAAGCTCACCCTGTGGTCCACGCCGTCCCGCTACGGCCCCGCCACCGACGAGGAGCTGAAGGCCATCGCCGAACAGCTCAACGCCAGCGGCCTGTTCGACGCCGACGTCAAGTCCGTCGCCTTCGACCAGTACGAGAAGGACATCGCCGCCGGCAAGTACGGCGTCTACGTGAAGGGCTGGGTGCCGGACTACCCGGACGCCGACAACTTCACGGCCCCCTTCTTCGGCAAGGGCAACGTGCTGAACAACCACTACGACAACCGCACCATCACCGGCTCCCTGCTGCCCGGCACCGCCGCGCAGAGCGACCGCGCGGCCACCGACAAGGACTTCGGCAAGCTCCAGGAGATCGTCGCCGACGACCTGCCGGTGCTGCCGGTCTGGCAGGCCAAGCAGTACGCGGTCGTCCGCGACGGCGTGTACGGCCTGGAGTACTGCCTGGACGCCTCCACGGTGTTCCGGTTCTGGGAACTCAGCAAGAGCGGCTGACCCCGCACACGGCGAAGGGCGCCCCGCTCCACAGGGAGAGGGGCGCCCTTCGCCGTCGTCACACACCCGTGCCGGGCGGACACCTACTGGGCGCCGGGACGCACCAGCCCGCTCTCGTACGCGTACACCGCCGCCTGCACCCGGTCCCTGAGCCCCAGCTTGGTCAGCACATGGCCCACATGCGTCTTCACCGTCGTCTCGCTGACGAACAGGTCCGCCGCGATCTCCGCGTTGGACAGCCCGCGCGCCACCAGCTTCAGCACCTCCACCTCACGGTCCGTGAGGGTGTGCAGGGTGTCCGGAACCGGCTCCTCACCGGACGGCAGATGCGTGGCGTACTTGTCCAGCAGCCGCCGGGTGATGCTCGGCGCGAGCATCGCCTCGCCGTTCGCCACCACCCGGATCGCCTGCACCAGCTCGTTCGCGGGCGCGTCCTTCAGCAGGAAGCCGCTCGCCCCGGCGCGCAGCGCCTCCACCACGTACTCGTCCAGGTCGAAGGTGGTCAGCACCAGCACCTTGGCCGGGCCGTCCCGGCCGGGACCGGTGATCTGCCGGGTCGCCTCCACACCGTCCATCCGCGGCATCCGGATGTCCATGAGCACCACATCCGGTTGCAGTGCTCGTACCTGGTCGAGGGCCTGGAGGCCGTCACCGGCCTCGCCGACGACCGCGATGTCCTGCTCGGCCTCCAGGATCATCCGGAAACCCGTACGCAGCAGGGGCTGGTCGTCGACCAGTAGGACACGGATGGCCACGTGACACTCCTTCGCTAGTCCGGGCCCATTCTGCCCTGCCCCCGCGCCAGGCCTCACCCCGCCCGGGACCCGGGTGCCCGGACCGGCAGCGGATAGGGCGGGGGAGTGCCGCCGAACTCCGGGCAGTGCGCCCGGTGGTCGCACCAGCCGCACAGCTTGGTCGGCCGTGGCCGCCAGTCCCCGCTCTCCGTGGCCTGCCTGATGGCCTCCCACAGCGCGTGCAGCCTGCGCTCCACCCGCTCCAGATCGGCCGGGACCGGGTCGTACGTCAGCACGTCCCCGCTGCCGAGGTACACCAGCTGCAGCCGGCGAGGCACGACGCCCTTCAGCCGCCAGACGACCAGGGCGTAGAACTTCATCTGGAAGAGCGCGCCCTCGGCGTACTCCGGGCGCGGGGCCTTGCCCGTCTTGTAGTCGACGATCCGCACCTCGCCGGTCGGCGCCACGTCCACCCGGTCGATGATCCCGCGCAGCCGCAGCCCCGAGTCCAGCTCGGTCTCCACGAACAGCTCCCGCTCGGCCGGCTCCAGCCGCGTGGGGTCCTCCAGCGTGAACCAGCGCTCCACCAGCCGCTCCGCCTCGGCGAGCCAGCCGGCCAGCCGCTCGCCCTCCGGATCGTCGGCGAACAGCTCGGTCAGCTCGGGGCGGCTCTGCCGCAGCCGGTCCCACTGCCCCGGGACCAGCGCCTTCGCCCGGGGCGCGGTCCGCTCCCCGGCGGGCGCGTCGAACAGCCGCTCCAGCACGGCGTGCACCAGCGTGCCCCGGGTCGCCGCCTCGCTCGGCTTCTCCGGCAGCCGGTCGATCACCCGGAACCGGTACAGCAGCGGACACTGCATGAAGTCACTGGCCCGGGACGGCGACAGCGACACCGGCGCGAGGGCGCCGCGCTCACCGGCGGCCCCCTGCGGGCCGCCGCTCACCGCCGGGCCGGCCCCGGGCCCGCTCCCGGCCCCGTCTCCCGCGTCCGACGCCACTGCCTCGTCGATGCTGCTGTCCATGCCCCAGACCATACGGCCCGGCACTGACAGCGACCCAGTCGCCGCCCGCCTCCCCGGGCGTCCGCCAGGCGAACACCAGGGGTGCCGGGGCGGAACGCACCGCCACGGGCGCATACCATCGACCAGAGACCCTTTCGACCAGCCAGGTGCGGAAGACGCTTCGAACGAGGGGACACCGTGGACGTGAGCGGCGGGAGCGGGCAGCCCCGGTCCGGCGACGACAGGCCGGCCGAGGACGCCGCGGACCCTACGGCCCCGGCGACCGGCCCCACCGACAAGCGCGGCCCCGGACCCCGGGAGAACCCGCCCGAGGAGAACTCCGCCCCGACGCCCAGCCCGAACGCCGAGCCCACCGGGGACGCCCCCTCCGGCGGAGGGCGACATGTCACCGAGGCCCCTGCGGGCGGCCCGTCCGGCGGCGGGCAGCCCACCACCGACGGCCCCGCGGAGAACCTTTCCGGCGGAGAGCGGCCCGTCTCCGACGGCCCCGCGCACGCCCCCTCCGGCGCAGAGCGGCCCGCCACCCACGGCACGGACACCCCCGACAGCCGGTCCACCGCCCACAGCACCCCACCCGCGGCCCCCGCCCCGGCCGAGCCGGACCAGCGCGCCGCCACCCCGACTCCCACCCCCGGTCAGCACCACTCCTTCGCGCACTCCGGCATGGCCAAGGGGCGGCCGCCCGGGCCGCGGTCCAAGGAACCCGGTCCCGGCGGCGGCATCCTCATGGGCCGCCCCTTCGGCGTGCCCGTCTACGTCGCGCCGAGCTGGTTCCTCGTCGCCGCCCTGATCACCTGGGTCTTCGGCGGACAACTCGACCGCGTGCTGCCCGAGCTGGGCGCCGCCCGCTACCTGGTCTCCCTCTTCTTCGCGGTCGCCTTCTACGCCTCCGTCCTGGTCCACGAGCTGGCCCACACGGTCGCCGCGATCCGCTTCAAGCTCCCGGTGCGCCGCATCCAGCTCCAGTTCTTCGGCGGCGTCTCGGAGATCGAGAAGGAAGCCGAGACCCCGGGCCGGGAGTTCGTGCTCGCCTTCGTCGGCCCGCTGCTCTCCCTGGTGCTGGCCGGCCTGTTCTACCTCGCCATGAAACCGGTCGAACCCGGCACCGTACCCGGCGTCCTGCTGGCCGGCCTGATGATCTCCAACCTCATCGTGGCGATCTTCAACTTCCTCCCGGGCCTGCCCCTGGACGGCGGCCGCATGCTCCGCGCCGTCGTCTGGAAGATCACCGGCAAGCCGATGAGCGGCACCGTCGCCGCCGCCTGGGTGGGCCGCGCCCTCGCCGTCTCCGTCCTGATCGGCCTGCCGCTGCTGAACTCCTCCGGCGTCCTCGGCGACGGCGGCGAGGACGCCGGCGGCATGGACACCGTCACCGACGCCCTGCTCGCCGCCATCCTCGCCGCGATCATCTGGACCGGCGCCGGCAACAGCCTGCGCATGGCCCGGCTGCGCGAACACCTCCCCGAACTGCGTGCCCGCACCCTCACCCGGCGGGCCGTGCCGGTCGAGAGCGACACCCCGCTCTCCGAGGCGCTGCGCCGCGCCAACGCCGCCGGCGCCCGCGCCCTGGTCGTCGTCGACGCCGACGGCACCCCGGTCTCCCTCGTCCGCGAGGCCGCCATCGTCGGCGTACCCGAACACCGCCGCCCCTGGGTGGCCGTCAGCGGCCTCGCCCAGGAGCTGACCGACGGCATGCGGGTCTCCGCCGAACTGGCCGGGGAGGACCTCCTGGACGTGCTGCGGGCCACCCCCGCCACCGAATACCTGGTGGTCGAGGAGACCGGCGAGATCTACGGCGTCCTGTCGGCGGCCGACGTCGAGCGGGCCTTCGTCAGGGCGATGGCCAGGCCGGCCCCGTAGCCCCGCCCGGACGACGGTCAAGCCCCCCGCGGGAACCCGGTAGGCTGGTCACATGTCCGAACCGACCGGTGCCGCCCGCAGGCGCGGGCCCTTCAAGGTCGGGGACCAGGTACAGCTGACCGACCCCAAGGGCCGCCACTACACGTTCACGCTCGAAGCCGGAAAGAACTTCCACACCCACAAGGGTTCCTTCCCGCACGACGAACTGATCGGCGCTCCCGAGGGCAGCGTTGTCCGGACCACCGGCAACGTGGCCTACCTCGCGCTGCGCCCCCTGCTCCCCGACTACGTCCTGTCCATGCCCCGCGGGGCAGCCGTCGTCTACCCGAAGGACGCGGGGCAGATCCTCGCCTTCGCCGACATCTTCCCCGGCGCCCGCGTCGTGGAGGCCGGTGTCGGCTCCGGCTCGCTCAGCAGCTTCCTGCTGCGCGCCATCGGCGACCAGGGCATGCTGCACTCCTACGAGCGCCGCGAGGACTTCGCCGAGATCGCCCGGCAGAACGTCGAGCGCTACTTCGGCGGCCCGCACCCCGCCTGGCAGCTCACCGTCGGCGACCTCCAGGACAACCTGTCCGACACCGACGTCGACCGCGTCATCCTCGACATGCTCGCCCCCTGGGAGTGCCTGGAGGCCGTCTCCAAGGCGCTCGTCCCCGGCGGCATCCTGTGCTGCTACGTGGCCACCACCACCCAGCTCGCCCGGACCGTGGAGTCCATCCGGGAGATCGGCTGCTTCAACGAGCCGACCGCCTGGGAGACCATGATCCGCAACTGGCACATCGAGGGCCTGGCCGTCCGCCCCGACCACCGGATGATCGGCCACACCGGCTTCCTGCTCACCGCCCGCCGCCTCGCGGACGGCGTCGAGCCGCCCATGCGCCGCCGCCGCCCCGCCAAGGGCGCCTACGGCGAGGACTACGCCGGCCCCAACGCCGACGGCGGCACCGGCCGCTGACCGGCCCGCACCCAACACAACGCGAGGGCGCCGTGCCCGGGTTCCCCGTCCCCGACGGGAACCCGGGCACGGCGCCCGTCCGTTGACCCGGTACCGGCCAAGGGGCCTCCCGCGCGCGCAACCGCCGGCGGGCGCCCGCCGACCCCGCCGTTCCCCCGCACTGTGACGTGTGGCACGATGCAGGCCATCCCACCGGCACCGCCCTCGCAGGAGACACTCCTCGTGCAGCAATCCGCCGCCCCGGAACTCGCGCACACCCGGACCCGGCCCATCCACTGGGTCGCCACCGCCACGGCCCTCGCGGGTGTCGTGGCCCTCTCCTCGGTCGTCCGGACCGAACCGGCCACGGCCGTCCAGCCCGCCCCCGGTTCCCACGGCAAGCCCGCCGCCGCGCCGCCGAGCACCACCGGCGTCGACTTCCCCCTGGACTGCGGGCCGGTGAAAGCCGTGGTCGTCAAGAAGGCCACCGGCGACCTGGACGGCGACGGCAGACCGGAAACCGTCGCCGTGGTCCACTGCGACGCCCCCATGGGCACCCCGCCCGACGGGGTCTACGTCCTCACCCACGGCGCCGACGGCCGCACCGCGCGCGTGGTCGCCACCCTGGTGCGGCCCGGGGAACGGCTCACCGTGACCGAATTCGGCATACACGAGCGCACCGTCTCGGCCACCCTGCTCGGCTACTCCTCGGACGCCGTGCCCAGTTGCTGCCCCGACACCCGGACCCCCGCCACCTGGCGGTGGAACGGGAACGTCCTGGTCCGCTCCACCCCGGCCGGGGCACACAGCGTCTGAACCGGACTCAGTCCGCGTCGGGCCCGTACACCTCGACCTTGTCCGAAACCCGGCGGACGTGGATGCACTCGCCGGGACACTCCTTCGCCGAGTCCACCACGTCCGTCAGCAGCGGCAACGGCACCGGCACGGTCGCCCCCGGAGCCTGGAGCAGTTCGTCGTCCGCGCCCTTCACATACGCGAGCCCGTCGATGTCCAGCTCGAACACCTCCGGGGCGTACTGGGCACAGATCCCGTCTCCGGTACACAGGTCCTGGTCGATCCAGACCTCCAGCGCCTCGCCGCCCGGGGCCTCCTGCTGCACGGTCATCTCTCCTGCCTTCGGTTCGCCGGGACGTCCCGGCGCCCCGAGGGCCGGCCGGGTCCGCACCAGCGGTCGTTGAACACCCCCGACCCTACCTCCGGCCGCTTCTCGGCCACCGGGCGCCGTCCGGGGTTTCCGGCCCGGCCCGCCCGGGTAACAGCGCCGGACCGGGAGAGGGAAGCACCGGCGGCCGGACCGATCGTCCCCAGCCGCCACGCCAGTCACACCGTCCGCCTGAACCGTCGCTCTACGTGATGATCGTACGAGCGCACTGCGTGCTGCCCTCGTCCCGGCCGAACGGTCGCCGTACGGACAACTCCGGCCAGTCACGAAGGGTTTCGCCCACAGCATGCATGGAACAAGCTGCTTTCCCCTCACGTTGAGTGGGTATCCCCTCCGTGCGAGGGAGTGTGCAGCGGGTGACCGACGACACACCTTGACAGTCATTGTGATCTAGGGGTTTCAATCGACACCCACCCAGGTAGGGTCTGGAAGCGTCCAGCTCCCCTTGGAGGAGGTGAGGACCGTGGCAGCCCACGACGACGACATGAACCGCGGCATCCGCCCGGGACGCGGGTCCGACGACCCGGCCGGGCAGATCGCCTACCTTGAGCAGGAGATCGCCGTCCTGCGCCGCAAGCTCGCCGACTCTCCGCGCCACACGAGGATTCTCGAAGAGCGGATCGTCGAGCTGCAGACCAACCTGGCCGGCGTGTCCGCCCAGAACGAGCGGCTGGCCAACACCCTGCGCGAGGCCCGCGACCAGATCGTGGCCCTCAAGGAGGAGGTCGACCGGCTCGCCCAGCCGCCGGCCGGCTTCGGTGTCTTCCTGCAAGCCAACGAGGACGGCACCGCCGACATCTTCACCGGCGGCCGCAAACTCCGGGTGAACGTCAGCCCCAGCGTCGAACTCGACGAGCTGAGGCGCGGCCAGGAGGTCATGCTCAACGAAGCGCTCAACGTGGTCGAGGCCATGGAGTTCGAGAGCGTCGGCGACATCGTCACCCTCAAGGAGATCCTGGAGGACGGCGAGCGCGCCCTCGTGCTCGGGCACACCGACGAGGAGCGGGTGGTCCGCCTCGCCGAGCCCCTGCTCGGCACCACCATCCGCGCCGGTGACGCCCTCCTGCTCGAACCCCGCTCCGGCTACGTCTACGAGGTCGTACCCAAGAGCGAGGTCGAGGAACTGGTCCTCGAAGAGGTCCCCGACATCGGCTACGACCAGATCGGCGGCCTCGGCAACCAGATCGAGGCCATCCGCGACGCGGTCGAGCTGCCGTACCTCTACCCCGACCTGTTCAAAGAGCACGAGCTGCGCCCGCCCAAGGGCGTCCTGCTCTACGGCCCGCCCGGCTGCGGCAAGACCCTGATCGCCAAGGCCGTCGCCAACTCGCTCGCCAAGAAGGTCGCCGAGGTCACCGGCCAGGCCGCCGGCAAGAGCTTCTTCTTGAACATCAAGGGCCCCGAGCTGCTCAACAAGTACGTCGGCGAGACCGAGCGGCAGATCCGCCTGGTCTTCCAGCGGGCCCGCGAGAAGGCCAGCGAGGGCACCCCCGTCATCGTCTTCTTCGACGAGATGGAATCCCTCTTCCGCACCCGCGGCTCCGGCGTCAGCTCGGACGTGGAGAACACCATCGTCCCCCAGCTGCTCGCCGAGATCGACGGTGTCGAAGGCCTGCAGAACGTGGTCGTCATCGGCGCCTCCAACCGCGAGGACATGATCGACCCCGCCATCCTGCGCCCCGGCCGGCTCGACGTGAAGATCAAGATCGAGCGTCCCGACGCCGAGGCCGCGAAGGACATCTTCGGCAAGTACCTCACCGAGCGTCTCCCGCTGCACGCCGACGACCTCGCCGAACACGGCGGGGACAAGGCCGCCACGGTCCAGGGCATGATCCAGACCGCGGTCGAGCAGATGTACGCCGAATCCGAGGAGAACCGCTTCCTGGAAGTCACCTACGCCAACGGCGACAAGGAAGTCCTCTACTTCAAGGACTTCAACTCCGGCGCCATGATCGAGAACATCGTGGGCCGCGCCAAGAAAATGGCGATCAAGGACTTCCTGGAAAAGAGCCAGAAGGGCCTCCGCGTCTCCCACCTCCTCCAGGCCTGCGTGGACGAGTTCAAGGAGAACGAGGACCTGCCCAACACCACCAACCCCGACGACTGGGCCCGCATCTCCGGAAAGAAGGGCGAACGGATCGTGTACATCCGTACCCTCATCACCGGAAAGCAGGGCGCGGACACCGGACGCTCCATCGACACGGTGGCGAACACCGGTCAGTACCTGTAACGGCAGGGCGGCTGCGGGTGCCCTCGACGGGTACCCGCAGTCGTCTGTTTTTCCGGCCACGACCGGAGCAGCCAATGACGCAAATGATCTCCCCACCAGCGCAAAGGCGTTCTAGGCTCGTTCCTACTGCCGAGTCGCGCCGTGCGGGGACGGGCACCGCACACGCACCGGAGCGCCAGCGCACTTGAGCGGCGCCCACGACCGAGGGTGCCGCCGGGCAAGGAGGGCCGCATGACCGTACGGCGAGTAATGGGCATCGAGACGGAGTACGGGATCTCCGTCCCCGGCCACCCCAACGCCAATGCCATGCTCACCTCGTCCCAGATCGTCAACGCCTACGCGGCGGCGATGCACCGGGCCCGCCGGGCCCGCTGGGACTTCGAGGAGGAGAACCCGCTGCGGGACGCGCGAGGCTTCGACCTCGCCCGGGAGGCCGCCGACGCCAGCCAGCTCACCGACGAGGACATCGGCCTGGCCAATGTGATCCTCACCAACGGCGCGCGCCTGTACGTCGACCACGCCCACCCCGAATACAGCGCCCCCGAGGTCACCAACCCCCGCGACGCCGTCCTGTGGGACAAGGCCGGCGAGCGGATCATGGCCGAGGCCGCCGAGCGGGCAGCACAGCTGCCCGGCGCCCAGCCGATCCACCTCTACAAGAACAACACCGACAACAAGGGCGCCTCCTACGGCACGCACGAGAACTACCTGATGAAGCGGGAGACCCCCTTCTCGGACATCGTGCGCCACCTCACCCCCTTCTTCGTCTCCCGCCAGGTCTTCGCCGGCGCCGGCCGCGTCGGCATCGGCCAGGACGGCCACGAGCACGGCTTCCAGCTCAGCCAGCGCGCGGACTACTTCGAGGTCGAGGTCGGCCTGGAGACCACGCTCAAGCGCCCGATCATCAATACCCGCGACGAGCCGCACGCGGACGCCGAGAAGTACCGCCGGCTCCATGTGATCATCGGCGACGCGAACCTGTCCGAGATCTCGACCTACCTCAAGCTGGGCACCACGGCGCTGGTCCTGTCCATGATCGAGGACGGCTTCATCGCCGTGGACCTCGCCGTGGACCAGCCCGTGCGCACCCTGCACCAGGTCTCGCACGACCCGTCGCTCAAGCGCCTGGTCACCCTGCGCAGCGGGCGCACCCTCACCGCGGTCCAGTTGCAGATGGAGTACTTCGAACTGGCCCGCAAGTACGTCGAGGAGCGCTACGGCGCCGACGCCGACGACCAGACCAAGGACGTACTCAGCCGCTGGGAGGACACACTCACCCGGCTGGAGAACGACCCCATGAGCCTGGCCGGCGAGCTGGACTGGGTCGCCAAGCGCGAGCTGATGGAGGGCTACCGCCGCCGCGACGACCTCGACTGGGACGCCGCCCGGCTGCACCTGGTCGACCTCCAGTACGCCGACGTACGCCCCGACAAGGGCCTGTACAACCGTCTGGTGGCCCGCGGACGCATCAAGCGGCTCCTGGACGAGTCCGAGGTCGACAGGGCCCGTACGAAGCCGCCGGAGGACACGCGGGCGTACTTCCGCGGGCGCTGCCTGGAGCAGTACGCCGACGACGTCGCGGCCGCCTCCTGGGACTCGGTCATCTTCGACCTCCCGGGCCGCGACTCCCTCCAGCGCGTCCCAACCCTGGAACCACTACGCGGAACGCGAAATCACGTCAAGGAACTCCTGGACCGCTGCCGCACGGCGGATGACCTGGTCAGGGTGTTGTCCGGCGGCTGAGCACGGTCAGCGGGTCCTCGGACCGCTCCGGGCGGGCGGGGTGGAAACCCCACCGCCCGGGAATCATCGAGGTGGGCCCCGTACGTTGTGGAAACTGCGGGGCCGATGTCGGACCCGGCCTATAGGGTCTGATCATCACCGATCGGCAGGCGAACTGAGCGGGGTGAGGTTATGGCGACCAAGGACACCGGCGGCGGCCAGCAGAAGGCCACCCGGTCCACCGAGGAGGTCGAGGAGCAGGCGCAGGACGCGCAGGCTTCCGAAGACCTGAAGGAACGGCACGAGAAGCTGTCGGACGACGTGGACTCGGTACTGGACGAGATCGACGACGTACTCGAGGAAAACGCCGAGGATTTCGTGCGGTCCTTCGTGCAAAAAGGTGGAGAGTAAAGGCTCGGTGGCCATCTTGCCTTCGAAGTGAAGGTTGCGGGGGAGTCTGGTGGCTGAGGAGCCTAACGCGAAGGAATGCAGGAAGTGCGGGCGTGAACTGTCCCTCACCTCCTTCGCCAGGGACCGGAACAGGCGTGACGGCCTCCAGGTGCACTGCCGGGAGTGTGTGGCGCGGTACAGCGCCGCGCACTACCGGCGTCGCCGGGAGGCGATGG
Organism: Streptomyces rubradiris; assembly: GCF_016860525.1. Taxonomy (NCBI): domain Bacteria; kingdom Bacillati; phylum Actinomycetota; class Actinomycetes; order Kitasatosporales; family Streptomycetaceae; genus Streptomyces; species Streptomyces rubradiris. The sequence goes on along the minus strand of NZ_BNEA01000001.1, from coordinate 1,227,473 downwards.
GCAAGCCGGTCCGGGAGAAGGTGGAGGTTCCGGCGGGGCACAAGCTCTGCCGGACGTGCGGGGAGGTCAAACCGCACAGCGAGTGGCATCGCAACGCCACTGCTTCCGACGGACTGTCGACGCGCTGCAAGGCGTGCCGGGCGGCGCTCGGGCGGGAGGACCACCTGAGGCGCACGTACGGCCTCACCCGAGCCGAGCGTGACGAGTTAATCGCCTCTCAAGGGGGCGTCTGTTGTGTATGCCTCAGCGCCGTGCCCGCACATGTGGATCACTGCCATGAGACGGGTAGGGTCCGTGGCGTACTGTGCTTCAGCTGCAATGCCGCACTGGGGCAGTTCAAGGATCAGCCCGATGTCATGAGGCGGGCTGCTGCTTATGTGGAAGGAAACGCGTGGAAGCCAACACTCGTAGCACCGGGCGTCTACCAGCTGCCTTCCTGACGCCAGGATCCTCCTCGTTCATGGACTTCCTCGCCGAGCACCAGCCCGAGCTGCTGCCCGGCAACCGCCAGCTGCCGCCCACCCAGGGCGTGATCGAGGCGCCGCACGGAACGACCATCGTGGCCGTGACGTTCCCCGGCGGGGTCGTCCTCGCCGGCGACCGCCGGGCCACGATGGGCAATGTGATCGCCCAGCGGGACATCGAGAAGGTGTTCCCGGCCGACGAGTACTCGGCGGTCGGTATCGCCGGCACCGCCGGCCTGGCCGTGGAGATGGTCAAACTCTTCCAGCTGGAGCTGGAGCACTTCGAGAAGGTCGAGGGCGCCCAGCTGTCGCTGGAGGGCAAGGCGAACCGGCTGTCGACGATGATCCGTTCCAACCTCGGCATGGCCATGCAGGGCCTGGCGGTGGTCCCCCTGTTCGCGGGTTACGACCTGGACCGCGAGAAGGGGCGCATCTTCTCCTACGACGTCACGGGCGGCCGCTCCGAGGAGCACAACTTCGCGGCGACGGGTTCGGGCTCCATCTTCGCGCGCGGCGCGATGAAGAAGCTGTTCCGTGACGACCTGACCGAGGAGCAGGCCGCCACACTGGTGGTGCAGGCCCTCTATGACGCGGCCGACGACGACTCGGCGACCGGTGGTCCCGATGTCGCCCGCCGGATCTACCCGATCATCACCGTGATCACCGAGGACGGCTTCCGCCGGCTCACCGAGCAGGAGGCGTCGGAGCTGTCCCGCGCGGTGCTCCAGAAGCGCCTGGAGGAGCCGGACGGCCCGAAGGCCGCCCTGCTCTGAGCGCGGGCCCGGTTCTAATGAAGGTGATCCAGTGACCATGACAGAAAGGGACGGATAACCGGTGTCGACGCCGTTCTATGTCTCACCTCAGCAGGCCATGGCCGACCGGGCGGAGTACGCCCGCAAGGGCATCGCCCGTGGCCGCAGCCTGGTCGTGCTGCAGTACGCCGACGGCATCGTGTTCGTCGGGGAGAACCCGTCCCGCGCGCTGCACAAGTTCAGCGAGATCTACGACCGGATCGGCTTCGCCGCGGCCGGCAAGTACAACGAGTACGAGAACCTGCGCATCGGCGGTGTCCGCTACGCCGACCTGCGTGGTTACACCTACGACCGTGACGATGTCACCGCGCGCGGCCTGGCCAACGTCTACGCGCAGACGCTGGGCACGATCTTCTCCTCGGCGGCCGAGAAGCCCTACGAGGTGGAGCTGGTGGTGGCCGAGGTCGGGGAGACCCCGGAGGGCGACCAGATCTACCGGCTGCCGCACGACGGCTCCATCGTGGACGAACACGGCTCGGTCGCGGTGGGCGGCAACGCGGAGCAGATCAGCAGCTTCCTGGACCAGCGGCACCGCGACGGCATGAGCCTGGCGGAGGCGCTGAAGCTGGCGGTGCAGGCGCTGTCCCGGGACACCAATGGCAGCGAGCGGGAGATCCCCGCCGAGCGGCTGGAGGTGGCGGTGCTGGACCGTACGCGCCCGCAGAAGCGGAAGTTCAAGCGGATCGTCGGCCGGCAGCTGGACCGGCTGCTGGCGGCGGACGGCGCGAGCACGGAGGCGGAGAGCTCCGCGGAGGACGGTTCCGAGGAGCAGTGAGCCGCCCGCGGCTAACGCGGTGGGACGCCCTGGCCGGTGACGGCCGGGGCGTCCGGTGTTTCTAGGGGGTGCGTGGCGGGGCCGTGGAGCCCCGGACGACGAGCTGGACGGGGATGTCGCCGCTCGTCGGCCTGTGGCCCTCCAGGACGGCCAGCAGGGCGCGCATGCCGTGTTCGCCGAACAGCTCGGCGTCCAGTCGTACCGTCGTCAGCTCGGGGTCGATGGCGGTGGCCAGGGCCAGGTCGTCGAGGCCGGTGACGGAGATGTCGTCGGGGATGCGCAGGCCGAGGCGGCGCACGGCCTTGTAGGCGCCGGCGGCGAGTTTGTCGTCGTCGCAGACGATGGCGGTGGGCCGGGGGCCGGACGCGGTGAGGGCGGCCTCGGTGGCGGTGAGCGCGCCGTCGATGGAGATCGGGGCGCGGGCGGTGCGGATCTCGGTGCCGGGGACGGCGGCCATGCGGGCGGCCAGTTCGCGCGCGCGGATCTCGAAGGTCCAGGAGGGGACGTCGGCGGCCAGGTGGAGCACCCGGCGGTGGCCGAGGCCGAGGAGGTGTTCGGCGACCTGGCGGACGCCGTCGGTGATGTCGAGGTTGACGGTGGCGGCGCCGAGGCTGCCGTCGGGGTCGCTGTCCAGCATGACGAGCGGGAGCTGGTCGCCGCGGATGTCGGTGAGGGCATCGGCGGCCATGGAGGAGGCGATGACGCCGTCCAGGGCGGCCTGTGCGGAGGCGAAGGGGTCGCGGGCGGGGCCGATGCCTTCGGGGGAGGGGTAGAGGACGACGCCGAAGCCGTGCTCGGCGGCGACCCGGGCGGCGCCGGTGTAGACGCCGGCGAAGAACTCGGTGGTCAGGGCGGGGACGACGAGCAGGACCGTGCGGGTGCGGCCGAGGCGGAGGTTGCGGGCGGCGAGGTTGGGCCGGTAGCCCAGGTCGCGGGCGGCTTGGCGGACGCGTTCGGCGGTGGTCTCGGAGACCCGGCCGCGCCATTTGCCGCCCAGCACGAGGGAGACGGCCGCCTGCGAGACCCCGGCCGCGTGGGCGACGTCCCGGCTGGTCGGGCGCGTGCTGCTGCGTGCCACGGTGGACGTGCTCCTTCGTGTGGATGTGTGCATCACATTGGACGTGTGAACAGCGCACATGGTACGTATGATGAGCGACGTTATACGTAACACTTGGAGGCGGGCATGGCCACGGGGTACTTGGAGATCCTGCGGGCGAGACATGCGCTCCGGCTGCTCGCCGGGACTTTGGTGGGCCGGCTGCCGAACGCGACCGCGGCCATCGCGCTGGTGCTCTTCGTCCGTGCCGACGGCGGCACCTACAGCTTGGCCGGCGCCCTCGCGGCCGTGTACGGCGTGGCCAACGCCGTCGGCCAGCCGGTGCTGGGCCGACTGGTGGACCTCTACGGTCAGCCGCGCGTCCAGCTGCCCGCGGCCGTCCTGGCGGCCCTGGCCATGACGGTCTTCGCCTTCTGCGGCACCGGCCCGCTGCCGCTGGCCTACGCGGCCGTCGCGGTGTCCGGCCTGTTCGCCCCGCCGCTGGAGGGCGGCCTGCGCGCCCTGTGGCCGTCCGTGCTGCGCCGCGAGGAGCAGGTGCACGTCGCGTACGCGATGGACGCGATCGCGCAGGAGGTCATGTTCACCGTCGGCCCGCTGCTGGTGACCGTGTGCGTCTCGGTGTGGGACGAGCGGGCGGCCCTGCTCGTACTGAACCTGCTGGGTGTGCTCGGCGCCCTGTCCGTGGTCGTCTCGCCGCCGTCGCGTGCCTGGCGCTCGGCCCCGCGCGAGGCGCACTGGCTGGGCGCGCTGCGTTCGCCCGGCCTGCTGGCGCTGCTCGCCGCGTTCCTGTTCATCGGCATCGCGCTGGGCTCGATCACGGTCGCGGCGGTGTCGTACGCCGACGGCCATGGCGGCGACGCGGTCTACGGCTGGCTGATGGCGGGGCTGGGCCTGGGCGCGCTGGCCGGTGGGACCGTGTACGGCGCCCGTCAGTGGGCGGGCTCGCCCGAGCGGCGGCTGAGGGGGCTGGTGGCCCTGCTGGCGGTGTGTTACCTGCCGCTCACGCTGACGCCGGGCACGGTCTGGATGGTGCTGCTCAGCGTGGTCTCCGGCGTCTTCCTGGCGCCCTGCATAGCCTGCGCGTTCATCATCGTGGACCGGCACGCGCCGAGAGGGACGGTCACCGAGGCGTTCTCCTGGCTCGTGACGACGTTCACCGTGGGCGCGTCGGTGGGAACGGGCCTGGCGGGGCCGGTGGTGCAGGCCGGTGGCACGGTGTGGGGTTTCGGCCTGCCGAGCGTGGCCGGGGCGGTGTCGTTGCTGGTGCTGCTCGCCACCGGACGGGTCCTGGCGGCTCCCGTGCGGGCAGGTGTCGTCGCGGCTACATCGGAAAATGATCCAAATCGTGCCCTCGAACCCCGTTTCAGCTCGGGGGATCGGGCGTAATGTTCCCTCATGGACCGCCGCATTTTCGGGCTGGAGAACGAGTACGGCGTCACGTGCACGTTCAGGGGACAGCGGCGCCTGTCTCCTGACGAGGTGGCGCGGTACCTCTTCCGCCGTGTCGTGTCATGGGGCCGCAGCAGCAATGTCTTTCTGCGAAACGGCGCCCGGCTCTATCTCGACGTGGGCTCACATCCGGAATACGCGACCCCCGAATGTGACAACGTGACGGAACTGGTCACCCACGACAAGGCCGGCGAGCGCATTCTCGAAGGACTCCTGGTGGACGCGGAACGACGCCTGCACGAGGAGGGAATCGCGGGCGACGTCTACCTCTTCAAGAACAACACCGACTCGGCGGGCAACTCCTACGGCTGCCACGAGAACTACCTGGTGGCGCGGCACGGGGAGTTCTCCCGGCTCGCGGACATCCTCATCCCCTTCCTCGTCACCCGGCAGCTGCTGTGCGGCGCCGGCAAGGTACTGCAGACCCCGCGCGGTGCCGTCTACTGCGTCAGCCAGCGCGCGGAGCACATCTGGGAGGGCGTCTCCTCGGCGACGACCCGCTCCCGGCCCATCATCAACACCCGCGACGAACCGCACGCGGACGCCGAGCGCTACCGCAGGCTGCACGTCATCGTCGGCGACTCGAACATGTCCGAGACGACGATGCTGCTGAAGGTCGGCGCCACCGACCTGGTGCTGCGCATGATCGAGGCGGGCACGGTGATGCGTGACCTCACCCTGGAGAACCCGATCCGGGCGATCCGCGAGGTCAGCCATGACATCACCGGCCGGCGCAAGGTGCGCCTGGCCAGCGGCCGGGAGGCCTCCGCGCTGGAGGTGCAGCGCGAGTACTTCGACAAGGCGCTGGACTTCTGCGACCGCCGGGGCATCCGCACCGGCACCGTCGCGCAGGTCCTGGAGCTGTGGGGCCGCACGCTGGAGGCCATCGAGACCGAGGAACTGGACCGCGTCGAGACCGAGATCGACTGGGTCATGAAGTACAAGCTCATCGAGCGGTACCGGGCCAAGCACAACATGACGATGTCGCACCCGCGAGTCGCCCAGATAGACCTCGCGTACCACGACATCCACCGCCGTCGCGGCCTGTACTACCTGCTGGAGAAGAAGGGCCAAGCCGCCCGGATCTGCAACGACTTGAAGATCTTCGAGGGCAAGTCGGTTCCCCCGCAGACCACTCGGGCCCGACTGCGCGGCGATTTCATCCGGCGGGCGCAGGAGCAGCGCCGGGATTTCACGGTCGACTGGGTGCACCTGAAGCTCAACGACCAGGCGCAGCGCACCGTTCTGTGCAAGGACCCGTTCCGCGCGGTGGACGACCGGGTGGAGAAACTGATCGCCGGTATGTAGCGGCGACCGGGCGGACCGTCCGCCCGGCCGCGACACGCACCGAACGCCACACGGGCGCCGTACGTTTCCCGTACGGCGCCCGTCTCGCGTCGTAGAGTTGCGCGCACGCCACCCGCCGGACCCGATCGATTACGAGGCTCTTCCGTGCGCCGACGCTCGCTTCTCCTCGCCGCCGTACCCGCAGGACTGGTCACCCTCGCCGGATGCGGTGCCGACTCCCTCGACCCCTACAGTCCCGAGGCCTCGCCGTCGGCGTCCGCCGCGCCTCCGCCCAAGATCGTGGACGGGCCGCTGCCGGCGATCACGGCGGGCAAGAGGTTCGGCGAGAAGCCGACGGTCGCCAAGGGACCGGGCACCCCGTCGAAGAACCTCGCGGTCCGGACGGTGATCGCGGGCGGCGGGCGGACGGTCGCGGAGAACGAGTTCATCCGGGCGGACTACCTCGGCCAGATCTGGGACACCGGCAAGGTCTTCGACAACTCCTACGACCGCGGGCGTCCGCTGGTCATGCAGCTCGCCCAGGGCAGCATCATCGACGGCTGGCGGTACGCCCTCCAGGGCAAGAAGACCGGCAGCCGGGTCGAGATCGCCGTCCCGCCCACCTGGGGCTACGGCGCGGGCGGCAACCCGCAGGCGGGCATCGGGGGCACCGACACCCTGGTCTTCGTCATCGACCTGCTCGAGTCCTTCAACTCCAGGAGCTCCGCCAAGGGCACCCCGGTCCCGCAGACCGACACCGGCCTGCCCGAGGTGGGCACCGGCACCGACGGCAAGGCGCCGAAGGTCACCGTCCCCCGGGCGGCCCCGCCGAAGAAGCTCGTGTCGCGGTACGTCCTGGAGGGCGACGGTCCCGCGCTGAAGGCCGACCAGACGGTGCTGTGCCAGTTCCAGGGCCTGGTCTGGGACGGTGGCAAGACGTTCGAGCGGACGTACGGCTCGGGGCGGCTCAGCCAGTTCTCGCTGAAGCAGATGCAGGAGGCGGTCAAGGGCCTGGCCCAGGGCCTGACCGGCAAGAAGGTGGGCAGCAGGGTGTTGATCGTCGTCCCGCCCGAGCTGGGCTACGGCGACAATCCGCCGGACGGCGGAGCCATCAAGAAGGGCTCCACCCTCGTGTTCACGGTGGACATCCTCGCGGCGATGTAGCGCGGGGCCCGTGGCGGCCGGAAGGCCGGCGGGGTGAAAGACTGTCCGGGATTCATGCCGTACACACGCAGGAGCTTTTGACGTGAACATCGACAAGCCCGAGATCGACTTCCCGGAGGGCGCGCCCCCGGCCGACCTTGAGATCAAGGACATCTGGGAGGGCAACGGGCCGGTCGCGCAGGCGGGCCAGACGGTCACCGTCCACTACGTGGGCGTCGCCTTCAGCACCGGCGAGGAGTTCGACGCCAGCTGGAACCGCGGTACTCCGTTCAAGTTCCCGCTGGGCGCCGGCCGGGTCATCGCCGGCTGGGACCGTGGCGTGCAGGGCATGAAGGTCGGCGGCCGCCGCCAGCTGACCATCCCGGCCCACCTCGCCTACGGCGACCAGAGCCCGACCCCGGCGATCAAGCCCGGCGAGACCCTCATCTTCGTGGTGGACCTGCTCGGCGTCTGAGCCACGCCGGGGCGTCCCGGTCGCTGTCGACCGGCGCGCTCGGCGTCCGGAACGCCCCGCACCCGGCCGGCCGGAACCGGCCGCGCCGGGGCGCGCGGACCGGACCGGACGCGATCACGTGGGGCCCATGCCCGGCCGGGCATGGGCCCTCGGCTTTTGCCGATGCCCCGCGGAGCGGTACGGTCATCGGTCGGAAGCACCATAGGGAAGGCGAAGGGCGTCGATGGCCATTGCCAAGGCCGAGCGGCTGATGAACCTCGCGCTGTGTCTGCTCGGCGCGCGTCGGCCGCTCAGCAAGCGCGAGCTGCGCGAGTCCATCGAGGCCTATCTGGAGGCGGGCTCCGACGACTCCTTCAACCGCATGTTCGAGCGCGACAAGGACGACCTGCGCGAGCTGGGCCTGGTCATCGAGACCGTCGAGAACCTGGACGGCGAGGTCGGCTATCTCGCCCGCCGCGACAGCAACCGCTTGCCCCCCATCACCCTGGACGCCGAGGAGGCCGCCGCCCTTGGTCTCGCCGCCAAGGTCTGGCAGCAGGCCCGGCTGGCCGGCGCGGCCAGCGGGGCCCTGCAGAAGCTGCGCGCCGCCGGGCTGCCCGAGGACGTCGACCCGTACGGCGCGCACGGCGCCCTGGAGCCGCGCATCCCGGTGCACGAGGCCGCCTTCGAGCCGCTGATGCTGGCCTGCCGCGACCGCCGCACGGTCCTCTTCGACTACCGCAAGGCCACCGCCGCCCGCCCCGAGCCCCGGCACGTCGAACCCTGGGCGCTGGAGTGCTGGCGCGGCCACTGGTACCTGGCCGGATTCGACCGCGACCGGGGCGCCGAACGCGTCTTCCGGCTGTCCCGGATCACCGGCAAGGTCCGCTCCCGCGGTACGGGCTTCACCGCGCCGGTGCCGGACGTCGTCACCGTGCGCGAGACCGTCGCGAGCTGGGCCGGCGAGATCGCCGACCGCTCGGCGCTGATCCGGCTGCGTTCCGGCGCCGGTTACCCCCTTCGGGCGAAGGCCGTCAAGGTCCGGGAACTGGGTGACGGCTGGGACGAGTTGGAGATTCCGTACGGGCACGGCCTGGACGCCTGGCTGGTGGAGTTCGGACCGGACGTGGTGGTCCTGGAGCCGGCCGAGCTGCGGGCCGACGTGGTGGACCGGCTGCGCGCCGTGGCCGAGGGCTGAGGGGGAGCGGGACAGTGGCAGGCAAACCAGTCAGGACCGGCAACGCGATCGACCAGACCCGGCGGATGCTCTCCCTGGTGACGTATCTGCGCGAGCGCCCCGGCGCCCGGATCGCCGATGTCGCGCGCGCCTTCGGCATCAGCGAGGACGAGCTGGTCGCCGACCTCGATGTGCTGCCCATGTGCGGCACCAGCTTCCGCGGCGGCGATCTGCTGGACATCGACACCGACGGCGAGCGCATCTGGTGGCACAATCCGGCCGCGCTCGGCGAGGAGGCGGCCGAGCCGCTGCGGCTGGCCGCCGACGAGGCCACGGCCCTGCTGGTCGCGGCCCGCGCGGTGGCCACGCTGCCCGGCCTGCGGGAGGGCGACCGCCAGGCCCTGCTGCGGGCCACCGCCAAGGTGGAGGCCGCGGCCGGCGAGGCGGCCGGCGCCAGCTCCCGGCTGTCGGTGACCTTCGAGTCCGAGGGCGGCGTCTTCGCCGACGTCGACCGGGCGATCTCCGAGCGCCGCCGGCTGTGGATCCGCTACTACTCGCCGGCCCGCGACGAGGTCACCGAGCGCGAGATCGACCCCATCCGGCTGGTCAGCGTCGGCCACACCTATGTGGAGGCGTGGTGCCGCCGCTCGGAGGCCCGGCGGACCTTCCGGCTGGACCGGGTCGCCGAGATCAGGATCCTCGACGCGCCCTCGGCCCCGCCCGAGATAGAACTGCGCGACCTCTCCGAGGGCCTGGTGCAGCCGGCCGCCGAGGACCCGGAGGTCGTCGTCGAGGTCGGTCCCGGCGGTCGCTGGGTCGCCGAGTACTACCCGCACGACAGTGCCGACGAGCTTGACGACGGCGGGCTGCGCATCACCCTGCGCACCCCCGACCCGGCCTCCCTGCGCCGGCTGGCGCTGCGGCTCGGCCGCGACGGCCGGATCGTCTCGCCGCCCGAGCTGGCCGAGAGCGCCCGCCGGGCGGCCCGCGAGGCCCTCGCGGCGTACGACGTTCCCGCCGACGCGGTACGGGTGCCGTAGACCCGGCGCGGGTGCCGCGGGCGACCGGGGTCGCACGGCCACCGCGAACGGGGCCGTACGGCCCTGACGGCGAACGTCCGGGTGTGATCGGCTGCGACCAGAGGATTCGGCTGCTACCAGCGAACGACCAGGGGAAGAGGAGCGAGGGCCTGTGAGCGAGTCTCCGGAATCCGGCGTGGGTGAGATGACGGTGGCGACCGCCTTCGCGGGGATGAGGAGGGTGGCCCCCGTGGTGTTCAAGGCGGGCTGCCCGGACTGCCGGGGCCGCTTCGAGCTCGCCGCGAGCGCGCTGCGGCTCGCCATCGGCGCCAGCAGCCGGACGACGTTCTACTCCTTCACCTGCCCCGACTGCGGCGCAGCGGTCCGCAAACCGGCCGGGGAGCGGATCGTGGAACTGCTCACCGGGGGCGGGGTCAGGACCCTGCGACTGCACTCCAGGGTGTAGCGGACGGCCCGGCCGCCCGCCGTACGGGGACCGGCACGGTGCCGGCCACCGTACGGCCGGGTGCGGACCGGGGCGGCGGACCGTCTAGTCTCGACGTCATGTTCTGGCCGATGTTCGCCGTAGCCATGGGATTCCTGGGTCTCGCCGTCCTGGGGGTGCTCGCCGTCCGGGTGTTCGTGGCGGCGCGACGCCTCGGGCAGCAGGTGACGGACTCGGCGCGCCGTATCAGCCGGGCCGCCGAGGACCTGGAGCGGGCGAGCGTGAGCGCGGCCCGTGCCGTCGACACGCTGTGAACCGCGCCGGACGGTGGCTGTGAGACCAGCGATACAAGGGATTTGGGCCGCTTCGCCCTGTCATGCTGCCCTGCCGGGCAGGTACCCTGCTGGTCGCAGTGCGGAAAACGAGGCCCGCACTGCGGACCGGGAGTACGCACGGGGATTGCCTCACGTTTACCCCTGAGCGTTACGATCGCTGCCAGCACGACCATCGGACGCATGTCCGACTGGTCGGACAGCACCCCACCCAGCCGCCTCGGTGAGAAGGTAAAGATTCATGTTCGGTGGAAAAATCGGAGCTCCCGAGATCATTCTGATCCTCGTCGTCATCATCCTGCTGTTCGGCGCGAAGAAGCTCCCGGACATGGCGCGCTCACTCGGCAAGTCCGCCCGCATCCTCAAGAGCGAGGCGAAGGCGATGAAGGAAGAGGGCAAGACCTCCACCCAGGCGTCCGGTTCCACCGAGCAGTCCTCGGCCCAGCGCACCATCCAGGCGGCCCCCGGCGACGTGAGCAGCTCGCGCCCGGTCAACGAGCCGACGGATTCCGCCCAGCGCTGACACAAGGCCGGAGAGTCCCGGCCTGCCGCACGAGATGAGGACGTGGGTTGCTCAAGCCTGCCCGCAAGAAGGAGAAGGATCCCGAGGGGCGGATGCCCCTCGCGGATCACCTTCGTGAGCTCCGCAACCGGCTCGCGAAGGCGATGCTGGCCATCGTCATCGTGACGATCGTCGCGGCCTTCTACTACAACGACATCATCAACTTCCTGACGGAGCCGATCCTGGACTCCGTCGGCTGCCGGGAGACCTTCGCGGAGCTGGCCAAGTCCAGTGGCAAGACGCAGTGCGCGGAGATCACCATCAACGGTCTCCTCGCGCCGTTCACGCTCGCCCTGCAGGTCTCGCTGATGGCCGGCGTGGTGGCCGCCTCGCCGATCTGGCTCTTCCAGCTCTGGGCGTTCGTGGCGCCGGGTCTGCACCGGCACGAGAAGAAGTACGCCTACGCCTTCGTCTTCACCGGCGTCCCGCTGTTCCTCGGCGGTGGCTTCTTCGCGTACAAGCTGCTGCCGACCACCGCCAAGGTGCTGATCGACTTCACGCCGAACGGCGAGATCAAGAACCTGCTGCCGCTCGACGACCTGCTCCAGCTGGTCACCCGCATGGTGATCGTCTTCGGTCTCTCCTTCGAGCTGCCGCTGCTGCTGATCATGCTCAACCTCACCGGGGTGCTGACGGGCAGGCGCATGCTCAGCTGGTGGCGGGCCATGATCCTCGGCATCACGGTCTTCGCGGCCGTGGCCACCCCGAGCACCGACCCGCTGTCGATGGTGGCCCTCGCCGGGCCGATCTGGGTGCTGTACTTCGCGGCGGTCCTGTTCTCGCTCGTCAACGACAAGCGCAGGCGTCTGCGCGAGGCCGCGGGCCCCGCCGACGACGAGGCCGCCGAGCTGGACCTCACGCCCGAGGACATCGGCGAGGCCGAGCCGGTCTCCGCCGCCCGCGCGCTGCCCGAGCAGACGAGCACCGACCGGGTCAACGGCTACGACGACGTGACGTAACCGGCCGCCCCCCACCTTCACCGAGGCACCGCACGCGATGCCCCCGCCTCCCGGGTCCGTCCCGGGGACGGGGGCATCCGTCTGTACCGGAACCCTCCCGGGACCGACCCGCCGCCCCACCGTCGACGGCTCCCGCCGGCCCTCCGCGCGGGTTCCGGATAATGATCGTCGCGTTGTCAGTGAGGCCCGGTACGCTCGAAAGTACGATGACAGAGGATCTCTCACCGGCCGAGCGGTACGCGGCAGCCCGCAGGCGGGCAGCCGAGCAGGCCACCGCGCTCGCCTCCTTCCGCGAGATGTACGACTTCGGCCTCGACCCCTTCCAGATCGAGGCCTGCCAGGCACTCGAAGCGGGGAAGGGCGTACTGGTGGCCGCCCCCACCGGCTCGGGCAAGACGATCGTGGGCGAGTTCGCCGTCCACCTCGCCCTGAAGCAGGGCAAGAAGTGCTTCTACACGACGCCCATCAAGGCGCTGTCGAACCAGAAGTACGCCGACCTGTGCCGCCGCTACGGCACCGACAAGGTGGGCCTGCTCACCGGCGACAACAGCGTGAATTCCGACGCCCCGGTGGTCGTGATGACCACCGAGGTGCTGCGGAACATGCTCTACGCCGGCTCCCAGACCCTCCTCGGCCTCGGCTATGTGGTCATGGACGAGGTGCACTACCTCTCCGACCGCTTCCGCGGCGCCGTCTGGGAGGAAGTGATCATCCACCTCCCCGAGTCGGTGACGCTGGTCTCGCTCTCCGCGACCGTCTCCAACGCCGAGGAGTTCGGCGACTGGCTGGACACCGTCCGCGGCGACACCGAGGTGATCGTCTCCGAGCATCGCCCCGTGCCGCTGTTCCAGCACGTGCTGGCCGGACGGCGGATGTACGACCTGTTCGAGGAGGGAGAGGGCCACAAAAAGGCCGTCAACCCCGACCTGGTCCGCCTGGCCCGCATGGAGGCCACCAGACCGTCGTACCAGGACCGCAGGCGCGGCCGGGCGATGCGCGAGGCCGACCGGGAGCGGGAGCGCAGACAGCGCTCGCGGGTGTGGACGCCGGGCCGGCCCGAGGTCATCGAGCGCCTGGACTCCGAGGGCCTGCTCCCGGCCATCACCTTCATCTTCAGCCGGGCCGCCTGCGAGGCCGCCGTCCAGCAGTGCCTGTACGCGGGCCTCAGGCTCAACGACGAGGAGGCGCGGGACGAGGTCCGTGCCCTGGTCGAGGAGCGCACCGCCCACATCGCCCCGGAGGACCTGCACGTCCTCGGCTACTACGAATGGCTGGAGGGCCTGGAGCGGGGCATAGCCGCCCACCACGCGGGCATGCTGCCGACCTTCAAGGAGGTCGTGGAGGAGCTGTTCGTACGCGGCCTGGTCAAGGCGGTGTTCGCCACCGAGACCCTCGCGCTCGGCATCAACATGCCGGCCCGCTCGGTGGTGCTGGAGAAGCTCGTCAAGTGGAACGGCGAGCAGCACGCCGACATCACGCCCGGCGAGTACACCCAGCTCACCGGCCGCGCGGGCCGCCGGGGCATCGACGTCGAGGGCCACGCCGTGGTGCTGTGGCAGCGTGGCATGAGCCCCGAGCACCTGGCCGGTCTCGCGGGCACGCGCACGTACCCGCTGCGCTCCAGCTTCAAGCCGTCGTACAACATGGCGGTCAACCTGGTCGAGCAGTTCGGCCGGCACCGTTCGCGCGAGCTGCTGGAGACGTCCTTCGCGCAGTTCCAGGCGGACAAGTCGGTCGTCGGCATCTCCCGCCAGGTCCAGCGCAACGAGGAGGGCCTGGCCGGTTACAAGGCCTCCATGACCTGTCACCTCGGCGACTTCGAGGAGTACGCGCGGCTGCGCCGGGAGCTGAAGGACCGGGAGAACGAACTGGCCCGGCAGGGCGCCGCCCAGCGCCGGGCGGAGGCCGCCGTCGCCCTGGAGAAGCTGAGGCCGGGCGATGTCATCCATGTGCCCACGGGCAAGTACGCGGGCCTCGCGCTGGTGCTGGACCCGGGCCTGCCCGCGGGCCGTTCCAACGGGCACCGCGGCTTCGACCACCATGACGGGCCGCGCCCGCTGGTGCTGACAGCCGAACGGCAGGTCAAGCGGCTGGCGACGATGGACTTCCCGGTGCCGGTGGAGCCGCTGGACCGGATGCGGATCCCGAAGTCCTTCAACCCGCGCTCGCCGCAGTCCCGCCGGGACCTCGCCTCCGCGCTGCGCACCAAGGCCGGGCACATCCCGCCGGAGCGGGCCCGCAAGAAGCGCTCGCAGGCCGCCGACGACCGCGAGATCGCGCGGCTGCGCACGGCGCTGCGCGCGCACCCCTGCCACGGCTGCGACCAGCGCGAGGACCACGCCCGCTGGGCCGAGCGCTACCACCGGCTGCTGCGCGACACCTCGCAGCTGGAGCGGCGCATCGAGGGCCGTACGAACACCATTGCGCGCACCTTCGACCGGATCGTGGCGCTGCTGACCGAGCTGGACTATCTGCGGGGTGACGAGGTCACCGAGCACGGCAGGCGGCTCGCGCGGCTGTACAGCGAACTGGACCTGCTGGCCAGCGAGTGCCTGCGGGAGCGGGTCTGGGAGGGGCTGGGCCCCGCCGAACTCGCCGCCTGCGCCTCGGCGCTGGTGTACGAGGCACGGGTCGGCGACGACGCCATGGCGCCGAAGCTGCCCTCGGGCAAGGCCAAGGCGGCGCTCGGCGAGATGGTCCGGATCTGGGGCCGGCTCGACGCCCTGGAGGAGGAGTTCCGGATCAGCCAGACGGAGGGCGTCGGCCAGCGCGAGCCCGACCTCGGCTTCGCCTGGGCCGCCTATATGTGGGCCTCCGGCAAGGGGCTGGACGAGGTGCTGCGCGAGGCGGAGATGCCGGCCGGGGACTTCGTGCGCTGGTGCAAGCAGGTCATCGACGTCCTCGGGCAGATCTCCGCGGCCGCGCCCACGGAGGACTCGACCGTGGCCAAGGCCGCGCGCAAGGCCGTCGACCAGCTGCTGAGGGGCGTGGTGGCCTACTCGTCCGTGGGCTGATCCACCCCGCGTCCGCCAAGACCACTCGTCCGGGGGAACCGAGGCCGCACCTGTCCGGGTGCGGCCTCGCCTGCTTTTTCACTCGTTACGGTGAGTGACAATCGCACGCCTGTGCGCCGATACTGTCTGTGTGTGAACGACAGCGCAGTGTGCGCAAGGAGTCGAGCGTACTCCTGTCGAGGGCCGATTTCAGGTGCTTGCCGAAGATGACACGGCGTTGATCCGGTCGGGCTAAGCTCGCCCGCGGCGCACCGAGTTGAGGCAATTCGTGCACCTGTTCCCACATGTGAAGTGCGTCCCGACAGTTCCCCATACCTTCCCCCGCAAGCTCCACCCGACACCCAGCCGATTCGTTACAGAAGGCATCCATGGTGAGTGTTCAGAAGCCTCCCGGTCGCCGTGAACGGCCCTATGCGCGCGTGCTGTTGCCGCCGGCCATAGTGATGGCCGCGGCGGCCGGGGCCGCCGTCGCCCTGGTACCGCCCACGGCCCGGGTGGCCGTCGGCGTCTGCGGAGTGCTGGCCGTGCTGCTGGTCCTCGGCACGGCCGGGGAGGCCGCCCGGCGCGGCCGGCTGCTCCGCGAGGCACAGGCCGAACACGCCCGGCACGCAGCCCAGCTGCGACAGCAGATCGAGCTGCACCACCACCTGATGGACCACTTCGCCCAGAACGTGCTGCCCCTCGGCTTCATCCGGCTGCGTCGTGGCGAGGCGCTCCGCGACACCGTGCGCTACGTCTTCGACGAGGACCCCGAACTGCGCGGCCTGCCCGACGGCTACCGCGAACTGGTGCGCATCGCGCTGACCGGTGCCGACCACGAGATCTCGATGCGCGACGCCACCGAGCGCTCCTATGTGAGCATCGCCCGTCGCGTCCAGGCCATCGTCCACCAGCAGGCCAAGGAACTGCGCGAGATGGAGGAGGACCACGGGCGCAACCCCGAGGTCTTCGACGACCTGCTGCGCATCGACCACGGCACCTCGCTGATCGGCCGCCTCGCCGACACCATCTCCGTCCTCGGCGGCGGCCGGCCCGGCCGCCAGTGGCCGCTGCCGGTCTCCCTCTACAGCACGCTGCGCGGCGCGATGTCCCGCATCCTGGAGTACCGCCGCATCGAGCTGAGCTCCATCGTCAACATCAACATCAAGGGCACCGCGGTCGAGCCGGTCATCCACGCCGCCGCCGAACTCCTCGACAACGCCACCCGCTACTCGCCGCCGACCACCAAGGTGCACGTCACCGCCTCCGAGGTGCAGGCCGGCATCGCCATCGAGATCGAGGACGCGGGCGTCAGCCTCAGCGAGGAGTCCCGCGCCCGGATCGAGAAGGCCATCGAGGACGCCAGGAACCTCGACGACGCGGACAACCTCGGCGAGAACCCGCGCCTCGGCCTCGCCGTCGTCGGCCGGCTCTGCAAGCAGTTCGACATGGAGGTCTCGCTGCGCTCCTCCGCCTACGGCGGCGTCCGCGCGATCCTCATCGTGCCGCGCGTCATGACGACCACCGAGCCCGGTGTCGGCGTCGCCCACGGCATCGGCGCCACCGGCATCCCCAAGCCCGAACTCGGCGCCGTGGAAGGTCCCAAGCGCCCGCCCAAGACGCGCCGCCCCACCAGCCCCAAGATCCCCGCCGGAATCTCCCTGGAGGACGACATTCCGGAGGTCACCGAGTGGACCGCGACCGGGCTGCCGCAGCGCCGCAGCCGGGTGAAGACCCCGCTCAGCCAGCGGATCGCGGAACAGGCCGCCATCGAGCGCGCCGAGCGCGAGGGCAGGCCCACCATCTGGTCGCAGACCCGGACCGAGCCGGAACCCGAGCCCGAGATCGACCCCGAGCGCAGGAAGCTCATGGACCGGCCGATCGGCTCCGGGATCGAGGCCTTCTGGAAGGGCCTCAGGGAGGGCATGCCCCCGGACGCCACCGGTCCCGAGCTGACCGACTTCACCCGCAACCCGACCAAGTACCTGCATCTGCTCAAAGATCCGGCCGAATACGCCCAGGGCGGCACCGAGGCCGACGACGAGGGGGACCTCAAGTGATCCAGCAGCGAGCGAACCTGGACTGGATGCTCAAGCAGCTCAACGACGGCGTCCCGGGTATCGAGATGATCGTGGTCCTGTCCGCCGACGGACTGCGCATCGCCCGCTACGGCGGCGAGCCCGACGCCGCCGACCGGGTGGCCGCCGCCTGCGCGGGTGTACAGAGCCTGGCCGGCGCCATCATCCAGGAACTGCCGGGCGCCGGTGACATGAAGCTCGTGGTCTTCGAGATCGAGGGCGGCTACTTCTACCTGATGAACGCCGGCCCCAACGCCTACCTCGCCGTGCTCGCGGACGTCACCTGCGAACCGGGCCGGATGAGCGGCATGATGCGCGACCTCGTCGTCCGGATCGGCGCCCACCTCACCAGCCCGCCCCGGCGGAACGGGCAGACCGTATGACCCCTCCACGACGCAAGCGGCGCCGGCCGCAGCACCCGTCGCCCCCGTCGGCACCGGTCGCGAAACCGGCGGGCGGTGCGGAGAAACCCGGCAACCCCGAACGGCTCTACACCATCGCCGGATCGGCGGACGGCAAGCGCGCGGAACTCGACCTGGTGACGCTGATCGTGGCCCGCTCCGCGCCCCCGCTGTCCGCCTCCCCGGAGATGGCGGCCGTGCTCCGGCTGTGCACCGCCCCCCTGTCCATGGCCGAGCTCTCGGCCTATCTCCAACTGCCGTTCAGCGCGATGACCGTACTGATCACCGAGCTGATCCAGGCGGAGCTGGTGCAGGCCCGCGCCCCGATCGTCCGCCAGGCGGCTTTCGACCGTTCCCTCCTCGAAGCGGTGATGCATGGACTTCAAAGGCTCTGACACGATCCCCGGCCCGCGCACCGAGGATCATCTGCCGCACACGGCCCAGGCCGCGGTGAAGATCGTCATTGTGGGCGGGTTCGGCGTCGGCAAGACCACCATGGTCGGCTCCGTCAGCGAGATCAGGCCGCTGACCACCGAGGAGACCATGACCCAGGCCGGCATCGGCGTGGACGACGACTACGGCTCCGAGTCCAAGACGGCCACCACCGTGGCCATGGACTTCGGCCGCATCCAGATCACCGACCAACTGGTGCTCTACCTCTTCGGCACGCCCGGCCAGGAGCGCTTCTGGTTCCTGTGGAACGGCCTGTTCGAGGGCGCCCTCGGCGCGGTCGTCCTGGTCGACACCCGGCGCCTGGAGGTCAGCTTCGACGTCATGGGCCGGCTGGAGGAACGCGGCGTGCCCTTCGTCGTCGCCGTCAACTCCTTCCCGGACGCGCCCCGTTACCCGGTCGAGGAACTGCGCACGGCCCTGGACCTGGGCCCGGAGATCCCGATCATCGAGTGCGATGTGCGCCGCCGGGCCTCCAGCAAGGACGTGCTGCTCACCCTCACCCGCTTCCTGCACTCCCTCGCCCTGTCCGGCGCCCTCACCTGACCCGCCGCCGGCCCACCCCACCATCCGTTTCCGGAGCGACACCACCGTGACGTCTGAATCTCCCTCCCTGACCGGCACAGATTCCCTCGCCCCGCCGCCGGGTTGCCCCGCGCACGGCCTCGGCGCCGGGGGGCCGCGGCGGCTCTACGGCCCCGACGCCGAAGACCTCGCCGGCCTCTACGAACGCCTGCGGGAAGAGCACGGCCCGGTGGCTCCCGTGCTGCTCCACGACGACGTACCCATGTGGGTGGTGCTCGGGCACGCCGAGAACCTGCAACTGGTGCGCAGTCCCTCGCAGTACACCCGGGACAGCCGGATCTGGACCCCGCTGAAGGACGGCCGGGTCAAGCCCGACCACCCGCTCATGCCGCACATCGCCTGGCAGCCCATCTGCTCGCACGCCGAGGGCGCCGAGCACGAGCGGCTGCGCGACGCGGTCACCGCGGCCATGGCCACCATCGACCACCGCAGCGTCCGCCGGCACATCGGACGCCACACCCAGGCCCTGGTCAACGGCTTCTGCGAACGCGGACGGGCCGACCTGGTCTCCCAGTTCGCCGAGCATCTGCCGATGGCCGTGATGTGCGAGATCCTCGGCATGCCCGAGGAGTACAACGACCGGATGGTGCAGGCCGCGCGGGACGCCCTGAAGGGCACCGAGACCGCCATCCAGAGCCACACCTACGTCATGGACGCGCTCAGCCGGCTCACCACCCGGCGGCGCACCCGGCCCGAGGACGACTTCACCAGTCACCTCATCGGCCACCCGGCCGGACTGACCGACGACGAGGTCCGCGAACACCTGCGGCTCGTCCTGTTCGCCGCCTACGAGGCGACGGCGAACCTCCTGGCCAACGCGCTGCGCATGGTCCTCACCGAGCCGGGTTTCCGGGCCCGGCTCAACGGCGGCCAGATGACCGTGCCGGAGGCGATCGAGCAATCCCTGTGGGACGAGCCGCCGTTCAGCACGGTCTTCGGCTACTTCGCCAAGCAGGACACCGAGCTGGGCGGCCGGCGCATCCGCAAGGGCGACGGGCTGCTGTTCGCGCCCGCCCCCGGCAACGTCGACCCGAAGGTGCGGCCCGATCCGTCGGAGAGCATGCAGGGCAACCGCTCCCACCTGGCCTTCGGCGGCGGCCCGCACGAGTGCCCCGGCCAGGACATCGGCCGCGCCATCGCCGATGTCGGCGTGGACGCGCTGCTGACCCGGCTGTCCGACATCCAGCTCGACTGCGCGGAGGAGGACCTGCGCTGGCGGTCGTCCATCGCCTCCCGGCACCTGGTGGCCCTGCCGGTGCGCTTCGAACCGAAGCCCCAGCAGGACGTGGACCTGCCGCCGCGGGCCATGCCGATCCCGCCGCAGCGCTCCAACTGGCAGGTCGGCGCGCTGAGCAGCGACCCGGCCCCGGCCGCCGAACCGCAGTCGGCGGCCCACCAGCCGCCGTCCGTACCGGAACCCGCCCCTGCGGCCCTCGAACCATCCCGTCCCCGCGGGCTGTGGCAGCGGCTCCTGCGCTGGTGGCACGGCGGCTGACACCCCCGGCCGGGCGTCAACCGTGGTGCGGCCGGGGCTCGCCGGACCAGTCGGTGTACGACGTCCAGGCGCTCAACTCGCGGCCGCTGGTGAAGGCGTGGTGCGTGCCGGTGACCGGGTCGGTGAACTCCAGCCGCCGGGCGAGCAGTTGCAGCGGACGCCGGAAGTCTCCGGCCGGCACCGGGCCGGTCACCTCGGGATACAGCGGATCGCCGAGGATGGGCACACCCAGCGCGGCCAGATGCACCCGCAGCTGGTGGGTCTGGCCGGTCGCCGGGACGAGCCGGTACCGGCCCAGCCCGGCCCGGTGACCAGCTAGTGCCACCCGGGTCTCGGCGTTCGGCTCGCCGGGGATCTCCCGGGCGGCCGGTACCCCGCGCTCCTTCACGATCCGGCTGCGCACGGTGCGGGGGAGCGCGAGCGAAGGGTCGTACGGGGCGACGGCCTCGTACTCCTTGCGTACCCGCCGGTCCCGGAACAGGGTCTGGTACGCGCCGCGTTCCTCGGGCCGCACGGTGAACAGCACCAGCCCGGCGGTGAGCCGGTCCAGGCGGTGCGCCGCCGTCAGCGTCGGAAGGCCCAGCTCGTGCCGGAGCCGGGCCAGCGCGGTCTGGGCTACATGCGAGCCGCGCGGGGTGGTGGCCAGGAAGTGCGGCTTGTCGGCCACCACGATGTGCTCGTCCCGGTACACCACCTCCACCGGGAACGGCACCGGCACCTCGGCGGGCAGCTCGCGGTGGAACCAGACGTACATTCCCGGCCGGTACGGGGCGTCCGGTGGTACGGCCCGCCCGTCGGCGCCGAACACCTGGCCGGCGGCGAACATCGCCTCCACCATGCCGGGACCGGCCCCGGTGAGCCGTTCCACCAGATGCTCCCGCACGGTGGCCCACGCCCCGCCGACGGGCAGCCGTACCCGTACGGGATCGACCCCGTCGCGTTGCGGGAGCGGGGCGGGTGGGGGCGGCGTACGGCGTCTCATCGGCGTCAAGGGTACGGCGGGGGCCGGAGCCGGGCGGAGCCAAGGGGGCGGTGGTGGTGAGGGGAGCGCGGGTGGCGTCAAGGAGGCGGTGACGCGGTCACCCGGGAATGCGGGGAAAAGGGTGGGACTCCGGGCGTGGGCCCGGCAAGATGTGGATCATGCCCTTTCTCGTCAAGCCGGTCCTGACCGCCGGCGCCCTGGCCAGGGTTCCGCAACCCACCCTTCCCGCCGCCGACGGCCTGGTCCTGCGTCCCTGGCGGGCCGAGGACGCGCCCGCCGTGTATGCCGCCTTCCAGGACCCGGCGATGCACCAGTGGCACATGCGGGCCTGCGACTCCGAAGAGGAGGCCGCCGGCTGGATCGCGCAGTGGCAGGCGTCGTGGGCGCGGGAGAACGAGGCCCAGTGGGCCGTCGTGGACGAACGGACGGACGAACTGCGGGGCCGGGTCGCGCTGCGGCAGATACTGCTCGGGGACGGCGTGGCCGAGGTGGCGTACTGGACGGTGGCGCGGGCGCGGGGGCAGGGCGTCGCCGCCCGGGCCGCCGCCGCGCTGTCCCACTGGGCCTTCGAGGAGATCGGCTTCCACCGCCTCGAACTCTTCCACGCCACCGCCAACGAGGCGTCCTGCCGGGTCGCCGCCAAGGCCGGTTTCGCCCTGGAGGGCACCAAGCGCAGCGCCCTCCAGCACCAGGACGGCTGGCACGACATGCACTTCCACGCGCGGGTGCGGGGGGACTGAGCCTGGGGTGGCGGGGGAGCGTGGTGGCGGGGTGCCCCAGGTGACTCGGGCGGCGTGAGGTGCGTACCCGGCGCACGCGGCCACCTCGGTGCGGCGCGCGCGTGGGCGGGTGGCGGAGGTGCGAACAGGCGGTCGCGCACGCGGGGGCCGGGAGAGCGGCGGTTCCTCGTGGTGGGGGCCGCCGCCCGTCACTCCGCTGTTCAGCCGTCGGCTCGCTCAGGCCCCGGCGTGCTCAGGCCGGGTCCGGCCCGGCTGATGAGATGGGTGCTCGCCCGCTCACGCCGCCGCCGTCGCCGTGCCGCCCTCCTGCTCGGCCTCGACCCGGGCGTTCCACTCGCGCTTGGAGGCCTGCCAGCCGTCCTCGTTGTGGCCGAGGCGCCAGTAGCCGGAGATCGACAGGTCCTCGCGCGGGATCTGGTGCTCGATGCGCAGCAGCCGGCGCAGTTCCTTGACGACGCCCGCCTCGCCGTGCACGAAGGCGTGCACCCGGCCCGGCGGGAACTCGAGCCCGCGCACGGCCTCCAGCAGGGCCTCGCCCACCGGCCGGTCGCCGCGGTGCAGCCAGACGACCTGTACCCCGGTGTCGATCTTCTGCTCCTCCTCGGGGCCGGAGACCTCGATGAAGGCGTGCGTGCGGGCGCCGGCGGGGAGGGTCTCCAGGGCCCGGGCGATGGCCGGCAGCGCGCTCTCGTCACCGGCGAGCAGATGCCAGTCGGCCTCCGGGTCGGGCGCGTACGCGCCGCCGGGGCCCATGAAGCGCACGGTCTCGCCGGGCCGCACGCGGGCGGCCCAGGGTCCGGCCAGGCCCGCGTCGCCGTGGATCACGAAGTCCAGCGTCAGCTCGCCCCGCTCCGCGTCCCAGTCGCGCACGGTGTACGTACGGGTCACCGGCCACTGCTCGCGCGGGAACTCGGCGCGGATCCGCTCCAGGTCGAAGGGCTCGGGGTAGCTCACACCGTCGGCGCCGAACAGCAGTTTGACGTAGTGGTCGGTGCAGGTGTCCGCGGCGAATCCGGCGAGGCCCGTGCCGCCGAGCACCACGCGCTGCATGTGCGGGGTCAGCCGTTCGGTACGCACGACCTGGGCGGTATGGGGCTTGCGCGGCTTTCGTCCCGGGCGCTCTGCCATGACGGCCTCCTGGCGGGGTTGGTTAGGTTTACCTAAGTTAACACCTCGGTGGAGGCAACACCCCTCTCATCAACGCCGATGCGAGTCTTTTGCCGGAATCTTTCGTTCGGTGTGGCCCACCGGCCCCCTGGGCCGCACCCGCCTCCTCGGCCCTTCGGTCCCTCGGCCCCGGCTCAGCTCGTCAGCGTGGTCAGCAGGCGGTCCAGCGAGCCGCCCAGCCCCCACCGGCGCGCCAGCTCCGCGAGTGCCGCCGGATCGCGCGGGGCGTCCGGCAGGGCGGTGCCGACCTTTGGCAGCGGCACGTCGTCGGCCACCCGCACCACCTTCGGCGCGACCGCCAGATACGGCCGGGCCTCGGTCAGCCGCTTGCGCTGCGACGGCGTCAGCTTCGCCCCCGGATCGTCGACCGCGGCCATGATCCCGGCCAGGTCGCCGAACTCGGCGAGCAGCTTGGCGGCCGTCTTCTCGCCGATCCCGGCCACGCCCGGCAGGCCGTCGCTGGGGTCGCCGCGCAGCAGCGCCAGATCCGCGTACCCGCGCCCGTCGACGCCATACTTCTCGCGCAGCACCGCCTCGTCGGTCACCTGGAGCGTGCCGACGCCCTTGAGCGGATACAGCACCCGGACCCCGCGCTCGTCGTCCACCAGCTGGTACAGGTCGCGGTCGCCGGTGACGATGTCGACCGGGCCCCGGGCCCGCGCGGTGAACGTGCCGATCACGTCGTCCGCCTCGTACTCCGCGACGCCCACGCGGGCGATGCCGATCGCGTCCAGCACCTCCTCGATCACCGGGACCTGCGGGGCCAGGGTGTCCGGCACCTCCTCCGCGTCCGGTGCGCCGGTGTGCTCCTCGGCGACCCGGTGCGCCTTGTAGGTGGGGATGAGGTCCACCCGCCACCGCGGGCGCCAGTCGGCGTCCATGCAGGCCACCAGGTGGTCCGGCCGGTGGTCCTTGACCAGCCGGTCGATGAAGTCCAGCAGCCCGCGCACCGCGTTGACGGGCGTGCCGTCCGGCGCGCGCACCGAGTCCGGGACACCGAAGTAGGCGCGGAAGTACAGCGAGGCGGTGTCGAGAAGCATGAGTCGTCCGGTCACGCACGCATCATGCCGCACGGCACCGACAGTGCCCCGCGGACCGGGAACGCGTTGCGTGACGCGCACTGCCGTGAGCCCGGCCACTTGCGGGTTTGCCCCGGCTTGACCTGGGGAGGCGCGGCCTCTGTCCTGTCCCCGGAGACGAGAGGTACGCGTGTCACCCAGGCTTGAGGCAGAGCACCTGTTCAAGGTGTTCGGAAGACGACCCGACGACGCGGTGGAGCGACTGCGGCGCGGCGCCGACCGGGCGGAGCTGCGCGCGGACGGCGCGACGGCCGCCGTGATCGACGCCTCCTTCCGCGTCGAGGCCGGCGAGATCTTCGTCGTGATGGGACTGTCGGGCTCCGGCAAGTCCACCCTGCTGCGCATGCTCAACGGGCTGCTGGAGCCGACCGCGGGCAGCGTGCGCTTCGACGGGCAGGACCTGACCGCGCTCGGCGACCGGGCGCTGCGCGAACTGCGCTCCAGGAAGATCAGCATGGTCTTCCAGCACTTCGCGCTGTTCCCGCACCGCAGCGTCCGCGACAACGCCGCCTACGGCCTGGAAGTGCAGGGCGTGCCCCGCGCCGAGCGCGAGCGCCGCGCCGACGAGGCGCTCGCCCTGTGCGGCCTGGCCGGCTGGGAGGCGTCCTGGCCCGACGAGCTGTCCGGCGGCATGCAGCAGCGCGTCGGCCTGGCCCGCGCCCTCGCCACCGACGCGGACCTGCTGCTGATGGACGAGTCCTTCAGCGCCCTGGACCCGCTGATCCGCCGCGACATGCAGGACCAGCTGCTGGAGCTGCAGAAGACCCTGAAGAAGACGATCGTCTTCATCACCCACGACCTCAACGAGGCCATGCGGCTCGGTGACCGCGTCGCCGTCATGCGGGACGGCCGCATCGTGCAGACCGGCACCGCGGAGGACATCCTGCTGCGGCCCGCGAACGACTACGTGGCCTCCTTCATCCAGGACGTGGACCGCTCCCGGGTGCTGACGGCGGGCGCGCTCATGGACACCTCGGTGACCTCCGACGCGCCGCTGTGCGGCTGCGAGACGGCGACCCGCGAGACGCCGTTCGCGGAGCTGTGCGCGATCAGCGCCCGGCTGTCCCACCGGGTCTCGGTGGTGGACGGCACGGGCCGGGTCGTCGGGGTGGTGGCGCGCCGGCGCCTGCTCGGCTTCCTCGGCGACACGACGACCGCCCCCGTGGCCTGCGACAACCCGGAGGGGAAGGTGGTCAGCCATGCCTAGGATCCCCCTCGGCGACTGGGTCGACTCCGGCGTGGACTGGCTGGTCGCCCACCTCTCCTGGCTGTTCGACGCCGTCAAGGCGGTCATGGAGGGCATGTACGACGGCATCGACGCCCTGCTCACCGCACCCCAGCCGCTGCTGATGGCCGGCATCCTCGCCGTCGTCGCCTGGTGGCTGCGCGGACTGCTCGCCGGTGTCCTCGCCTTCGCCGGGTTCGCCCTGGTCGACTCGCTCGACCTGTGGGACCGGGCCATGTCCACCCTCGCCCTGGTCCTGGTGGCGACCGTGATCGCCCTGGTGATCTCCCTCCCGCTGGGCATCTGGGCGGCCCGCTCCAAGGCGGTCAGCGCCGCCGTACGGCCGGTCCTGGACCTGCTCCAGACCATGCCCTCGATGGTGCTGCTGATCCCGGCCATGCTCTTCTTCGGGCTGGGCACCGCCGCCGGTGTGGTCGCCACCCTGATCTTCGCGCTCGCCCCCGGCGTCCGCATGACCGAGCTGGGCATCCGCCAGGTCGACGCCGAACTGGTCGAGGCCGCAGAGGCGTTCGGCACGACCCCGCGGAACATCCTGTGGCGGGTGCAGCTGCCGCTCGCCCTGCCGACCATCATGGCCGGCGTCAACCAGGTGATCATGTTGGGCCTGTCCATGGTCGTCATCGCCGGCATGGTCGGCACCGGCGGCCTCGGCGGTGCCGTCAACGAGGCCATCGGCCAGCTCGACATCGGCTACGGCTTCGAGGCGGGCGTCGGCATCGTCGTCCTCGCCATCTACCTGGACCGGGTCACCGGCGCGCTCGGCACCCAGCTCTCCCCGCTGGGCCGCAGGGCCGCCGTGAAGGCACGCACGCGCGCGTGGTCGTACCGTCCGCGCCCGGCCGTCGCCCTGGCCGGTGTGGTCGTCCTGGCCCTCGTCGCGGGCGGACTCGGCGTCTTCGGTCCCTCCGCGGGCACCTCCGAGGCATCCGGTACGGACGTCGGCAAGGGCAAGGAGATCCGGATCGGCTACATCCCCTGGGACGAGGGCATCGCCTCCACGTTCCTGTGGAAGGAGATCCTTGAGGAGCGCGGCTTCAAGGTGAGCACGGCCCAGTACGCGGCCGGCCCGCTCTACACCGGTCTCGCCACCGGCCAGCTCGACTTCCAGACCGACTCCTGGCTGCCCACCACGCACGCCGAGTACTGGTCGAAGTACGGCAAGCAGCTTGACGACCTCGGCAAGTGGTACGGCCCCACGTCCCTGGAGCTGTCCGTGCCCTCTTATGTCAAGGACGTGAACTCCCTGGCCGACCTGAAGGAGCACGCCTCCGAGTTCGACGGGAAGATCATCGGTATCGAGCCCAGCGCGGGCGAGATGAGCCTGCTCAAGAGCGAGGTGCTGAAGGAGTACGGCCTTCAGGACACGTACGACGTGGTCGACGGCTCCACCCCGGCCATGCTCGCCGAGCTGAAGCGCGCCTACGCCCGGCACCAGCCGGTCCTCGTCACCCTGTGGTCGCCGCACTGGGCGTACAGCGACTACGACCTGAAGAAGCTCAAGGACCCCAAGGGCGCCTGGGGCGAGGGCGACGGCGTGCACACCCTCGCCCGCAAGGGCTTCGCCGCCGACAACCCGCTGGTCGGCCGGTGGCTGAGGGACTTCTCGATGACCGAGGAGCAGCTGACCGGCCTGGAGGCACGCATCCAGCAGGCCGGCAAGGGAAAGGAGCAGGAGGCCGTCCGAGGCTGGCTGCGCGACCACCCCGGCCTGGTCGACAAGTGGGCCCCCGTCGCCAAGGCCGGCACCCACAGCGAGGCGGCCGGGTGACCTGACCGGCCCGGACCGCCTCCCGAGGGGCGGGTGCCGCCGGACGCGGAGCCGCGCCCGGTGCCGCCCGCCCCTCGGGCCGTTGCGGTCGCGGCACACTTCAGGCCAATCACCACGCGTGACGACCCCTGGCCCCGGCCCCCGGCCGGGGCCAGGCCGGCAGGCGTCTTCATCCGCCCGGAGCACCCGCTCCGGGGCCCGTCCCCACCCCGGGATGCTGGCGAGAACAGTGAGGGTGGAGGATCAGGGAGGTGTCGGGGATGTGACAGGCACGTGAAACGGTTTGCCGAACATGCGTAGGGTGCAGAGAAGTCATCAGAAGAGGGGCGCCCCGTAAGGGGCACCCGTACAGCGGAACGACGAGTGAGGGAGGGAGCCGGAGCGATGGGCGACCACAAAGAACAGCAGCCCGTGCGGGTGGGCGCGGCCGTCCGGCGGCGCCGCCGCGCGCTGGAACTGACCCTCGCCGTCGTGGCCGAGCGAAGCGGCCTGTCGGTGCCCTTCCTCAGCCAGGTGGAGAACGACCGGGCCCGCCCGAGCAGCACCTCCCTGGAGAAGCTGGCCGACGCGCTGCGCACCACGGCCGTCGAACTCCTCGCCGCCGCCGACCCGGCGGCCAGCGTGGACGTGGTGCGCGCCGAGCCGGTCGCCGAGGGCGACTTCGACCCGCGCACCCGCGCCCTGGTGCGCGGCCACCACCAGCTGCACGCCTCCGAGTTCACCGGCGACCACGACGCCGGCCGCGAGCTCCAGCACCGCAACGACGAGCTGATGTACGTCGCCGACGGCGCGGTGGAGATCGAGGCGGAGGGCCGCGCCTACCGCCTCGGCCGGGGCGACACCCTGTATCTGACCGGTGGCGTCCGGCACCGCTGGCGGGCCACGGTCCCGGACACCCGGATCATCGTGGTGGCGGTCGCCGAGCACATCGAGGCCGTCCGGAACAGGTCCCGCTGAGCGGCGGGCGGAAGGCGGCGCCGTGACGCGGGTGGTCTCCCTGGTCCCGTCCCTGACCGAGGCCGTCGCGGTGACCCTGCCCGGCGCCCTCGTGGGCGCCACCGACTGGTGCACCCACCCGGCGGACCTGGACGTCGCCCGGATCGGCGGCACGAAGAACCCCCGGGTGGACCGGATCGTCTCCCTCGCCCCGGACCTGGTGATCGCCAACGAGGAGGAGAACCGCGCCGCCGACCTCGACGCCCTGCGCGCGGCCGGCATCGAGGTCCTGGTCACCGAGGTACGGGGCGTGCCGCAGGCCTTCACCGAGCTGGACCGGGTGCTCACCGCGTGCGGCGCCCCGGGCCGGCCCGGCTGGCTGGACGAGGCGGAGCGGGCCTGGGCGGCGCTGCCCGAGCCCGCGGAGCGCACGACCGCGGTGGTGCCCGTCTGGCGCCGCCCCTGGATGGTTCTCGGCCGGGACACCTTCGCCGGTGACGTCCTGGCCCGCCTCGGCGTGGACCACCTCTACGCCGGCCACCCCGACCGCTATCCGCGCGTCCCGGCGGCCGAGCTGCGCGCGGCGTCCCCGGACCTGGTGGTCCTGCCCGACGAGCCGTACCGCTTCACCGCCGACGACGGCCCCGAGGCCTTCCCCGGCCTGCCCTGCGCCCTGGTCAGCGGACGGCACCTGACGTGGTACGGCCCGTCCCTGACGCGAGCGCCACGGGTGCTGGCCGAGGCCCTGCGAGCAGCTCGCCGCTGAGCAGGCCGCGCACGGTGCCGCGGGCCGCCGCGAGCCAGGCCGCCACCAGGACGGCGTACAGACCCACGGCCAGCGCCTCGTACACCGCCAGGCCGGTGTGCCGGGCCAGGGCGGCCGCGCCGGTGACACAGGTGCCCACCGGGAAGGTGAACGCCCACCAGGTCAGCGCGAACCCCATCCCGTGCCGCCGGGCCCGCACCACGTGCGCGGTCGCCAGCGCCAGCCACAGCAGCGCGAACCCCATCACGGGCACGCCGTACAGCACGGCGAGGACCGCGAGGCCGCGGTCGTAGGGGGCCGGTACGACCCCGGGCGCGGCGTCCGCGATCACTCCCGTGGCGGTGGCGGACTGCCCGAGCGGGCCGAGTA
The DNA here is from genome assembly GCF_016860525.1 of Streptomyces rubradiris. Taxonomy (NCBI): domain Bacteria; kingdom Bacillati; phylum Actinomycetota; class Actinomycetes; order Kitasatosporales; family Streptomycetaceae; genus Streptomyces; species Streptomyces rubradiris. The sequence continues at coordinate 1,198,483 of NZ_BNEA01000001.1, read as the reverse complement.
CCAGGAACAGGGTCGGGGTGAGCGCGAGCGGCAGCGGCCCGGCGGTGATCAGCCGGGCGAACACCAGCGGCAGCATCAGCAGCACGGCCAGCAGGCTCGCCCCGAACAGCGCGAGGCACGCCAGCAGCAGGGTCTCCCGGGGCTGCCCCGGCGGCAGGTGCGGCACCAGCAGCGGGCCGAGCGCGGCCGACACCATGGGCGCGACCAGCGGCAGCAGCCACACCGGGCTGGCCTGGCCGGGTTCGGCCCGGTGCCGCACGGCCATCAGGTACGGCACGGCGACGGCGGCCCCGAGCCCGGCCGCCGTACCGGCGGTGTACAGCACGGTGTCCAGGGCGACGGCCGCGCGGGTGCCGATCAGGTCCCGGCCGGCCGTCAGGGCGCCGCCGCCCACCGACAGCAGCGCCATCGCCAGGCAGGCGTGGAAGGGGGCCACGGCCGGATCGAGGAGGTGGGCGCGGGCCTGGTCGCGGTGGCGGGCCCAGTGCACGGCGCGGGCGGCCAGCAGGGCCACGAGCAGCAGCAGCGACAGCACCCAGACGGCGGCGAAGACGGCGCGCGGCCCGTTCGCCGGCGCGGGCAGCGCGACCCCTGCGGAGCCGACGATGGCGGTGCCCATCACGGAGGCGTACCAGTTGGGGCCGAGGTGTCTGACCGATGGCGTACGGGGCTGGGCTGCGGTGACCATGCGCTCACGATGTCCCAGCGATTCCCCCCTGACCAGGGAGTTCCTGTCTATGAGGGCATAAGCTGGTCTTATGAGCAGGGCCGAGGGACAGCGGGAACGCACGGAATCTCTGGCGCACCGGGTGCCGGACCTGGCCGCGCTGGAGCTGCTGCTCGCGGTGGCGCGGCTGGGCAGTCTCGGCGCGGCGGCCCGCGAGGTCGGCATCACCCAGCCGGCCGCGAGCAGCCGGCTGCGCTCCATGGAACGGCAGCTGGGGGTGGCCCTCGTCGACCGCTCCCCGCGCGGCTCCCGGCTCACCGACGCGGGCGCCCTGGTCACGGACTGGGCCCGCCGGGTGGTGGAGGCGGCGGCCGCCTTCGACGCGGGCGCGCGGGCGCTGCGGGACCGGCGTGACTCCCGGCTCCGGGTCGCGGCCAGCATGACCATCGCCGAATACCTGCTGCCCGGCTGGCTGCTCGCGCTGCACGCCGAGCGGCCCGACACGGCCGTGTCGCTGCTCGCGGGCAACTCGGCGAAGGTCGCGGAGCTGCTGCTGGCGGGGGAGGCGGACCTCGGGTTCGTGGAGGGCCTGAACGTGCCGACCGGCCTGGACTCCACGGTCATCGCCCACGACCGGCTGATCGTCGTCACCGCGCCCGGCCACCCGTGGGCCCGGCGCCGGCGGCCCCTGACGGCGGCGGAGCTGGCGTCCACCCCGCTCATCCTCCGAGAGCGGGGTTCGGGCACCCGCCAGGTCCTGGACGCGGCGCTCGGCGGTCTGGCCCGCCCGCTGATCGAGCTGTCCTCGACCACGGCGGTCAAGGCCTCCGCGGTCAGCGGCGCGGGCCCCTCCGTCCTCAGCGAACTGGCGGTGGGTGAGGAACTGTCCCTGCGCCGCCTGGTCAGCATCCCCGTGGAGGGCGTCCCCCTGCGCCGGGCCCTCCGAGCGGTCTGGCCCACCGGCCACCGCCCCGCCGGTCCGGCGAGAGAACTCCTGTCACTCACACGAGCGTGAGCGTGAAAGGACAGCGGAAAACCGGGCGCTCAGCCCCGACGCACCCGCACCCCGCGGACCACGCCGCCCCTCAGGAAGCGGCTGCGATCAGGGCCTGCATGACCCGCAGGTCGTCGCTCTGTTCGGGGTGCCACTGCACGCCGAGGACCCAGCCCCGGTCCGCGGGCAGTTCCACGGCCTCCACGGTGCCGTCCGCCGCGTAGGCGGAGGGCACCAGTCCGGCGCCGAGCCGCTCCACGGCCTGGTGGTGGTACGTCGGCACGGTCAGCTCCTCCGGGACGATCCCGCCGTACAGCGTCCCCGGTACCGGCTTCACCGGGTGCCCGCCGAACACGCCGACCCTCTCCGCGTGCCCCTCCAGGTGCTGGACCAGCGTGCCGCCCAGTGCCACGTTCAGCAGCTGCATGCCCCGGCAGACGCCGAGCAGCGGTGTCCCCGCCGCCAGCGCGGCCTCGATCAGCGCGAGTTCCCAGGCGTCCCGCTCGGGCGCGGGCCGCCCGGTGTGCGGGGAGCGCTCGGCGCCGTAACGGGCCGGGTCGACGTCCGGGCCGCCCGCGACGACCAGGGCGTCCAGCGGGGCCAGGGCCGCGGCGGCCCGCTCGGGCGCGTCCGGCGGCAGCAGCAGCGCCAGCCCGCCGGCCCGCTGGACGAGCCGTGGGTACGCGGCCGGCAGCAGCACCGCCTCCAGTTCCCACACCCCCCAGCGCGCGCCGGACTCCAGGTACGTGCTCACGCCGATCAGCGGCCGTGCCGTCATGCAGTCCTCCACGGGAACCCGGCGGTCCTGATTCCACCGTGCTCGATCGGGGCGCCCGCTTCAAGAGCGCCTCGGTAAAGGTATTCGGTCGAACCTTTGTGTAGCCGGGTCAGGTCAGGAAGCCCCGCAGCAGCGCCGCCGTGCCCGCGCAGTGCTCGCGCATCACCTCCCGGGCTCCGTCGGCGTCTCCCTCCAGCACCGCCTCCACCAGCGCGGTGTGCTGCCGCTGGGAGTGCTCCAGGTTGCGCACCAGCAGCGGGATGCAGTCCAGCAGGTCGTTCACCGTGGCCCGGACCGCCGCGTACCGCTCGGCCAGCGACGGCGAGCCGCACAGCTCGGCCAGCGTCAGGTGCAGCAGCGTGTCCGCCCGCCGGTAGTCCGCGAGCGGGGCCTCCCGCGTGCGCTCCAGCGCCTCACGCAGCCGCCGCGCGCGCTCCCCGGCCAGCCCGTGCGCCGCGCACAGACCGGCCGCGCCCACCTCCAGCACCTCGCGGAAGCGCAGCACGTCCTCGATGTCGACCCCGGCCACCCGGCGCCGCAGCTCGTCCTCGCCGCCCGCGTCCGGACGCGGCAGCACGAACGTTCCGCCGTACCGCCCGCGCCGCGCCCGGACCAGCCCCTGGTCCTGGAGCACCTTCAGCACCTCGCGCAGCGTCACCCGGCTGATCCCGAGCCGCTCCGCCAGCTCCCGCTCGGCCGGCAATCGCCCGCCGTCCGGCACCAGGCCCAGCCGGACGACCTGGAGGATCTGCTCCAGTGCCTCCTCGAAGCCGTTGCCCGCCCGCACCGGCCGCAGCACCGCGGCGAGCCGGTCCTCAGGCGTGTCCGGGCCCGCCTCCCGTGCCATCCGCCGTGCCCCCTTCCCAACCAATGGTTCCCGGCAATACCTTATGGCTCCCGGTTCGGCCGGGAACAGCGCGCCGGCGCCGAAGGAGGCTCTCCCGTGGCAGACCGCACACCCCCGCTCAGCGTCGAGGAACTGCACGCCCTCGTCGCGGGCGGTGAGATCGACACCGTCGTCCTGGCCTTCCCCGACATGCAAGGGCGGCTCCAGGGCAAGCGGTTCGCCGCCCGCTTCTTCCTCGACGAGGTACTCCACCACGGCACCGAGGGCTGCGACTACCTCCTCGCGGTCGACCCCGAGATGAACACCGTCGACGGCTACGCGATGTCCTCCTGGGAGCGCGGCTACGGCGACTTCGCCATGCGCCCCGATCCCGCCACCCTGCGCCGCGTCCCCTGGCACCCCGGCACCGCCCTGCTCCTGGCCGACCTCGCCTGGAACGACGGCACCCCGGTCGCCGTCGCGCCCCGCCAGATCCTGCGCCGCCAGCTGGAGCGGCTCGCCGCCCTCGGCTACACCGCCCAGGCCGGCACCGAGCTGGAGTTCATCGTCTTCAAGGACAGCTACGAGGCGGCCTGGGACGCGGGCTACCGCGGCCTGACCCCCGCCAACCAGTACAACGTCGACTACTCCATCCTCGGCACCGGCCGCGTCGAACCCCTGCTGCGCCGGCTGCGCAACGACATGGCCGGCGCCGGCCTCACCGTGGAGTCCGCCAAGGGCGAGTGCAACCCCGGCCAGCACGAGATCGCCTTCCGCTACGCCGAGGCCCTGCGCACTTGCGACCAGCACGCCCTGTACAAGACCGGCGCCAAGGAGATCGCCGCCCAGGAGGGCGTCTCGATCACCTTCATGGCCAAGTACAACGAACGCGAGGGCAACTCCTGCCACATCCACCTCTCCCTCGCCGACGCCGACGGCCGCAACGCGATGGCCGGCCCCGACGGCGGCATGTCCGACGTGATGCGGCACTTCCTCGCCGGACAGCTCGCCGCCCTGCGCGACTTCTGCCTCCTGTACGCCCCCAACATCAACTCCTACAAGCGGTTCCAGCCCGGCTCCTTCGCGCCCACCGCCGTCGCCTGGGGCCACGACAACCGCACCTGCGCCCTGCGCGTGGTCGGCCACGGCCGCTCCCTGCGCTTCGAGAACCGCCTCCCCGGCGGCGACGTCAACCCCCACCTCGCCGTCGCCGGACTGGTCGCGGCCGGCCTGTACGGCGTCGAGCACGGGCTCGAACTGCCCGAACCCTGCCCCGGAAACGCCTACACCGCCGGGTTCGAGCACGTCCCGACCACCCTGAGGGAGGCCGCCGAGCTCTGGGAGAACAGCCCGATCGCCAAGGCCGCCTTCGGCGACGAAGTGGTCGCGCACTACCGCAACATGGCGCGCGTCGAGCTGGACGCCTTCGACGCCGCGGTCACCGACTGGGAGCTGCGTCGCTCCTTCGAACGCCTGTGAAAGGTCACCACGTGTCCGACCCGAACGAGCTGACCGTCCTCAACCCCGCCACCGAGGAGACCGTCGCCACCGTCCCCGCCGCGAGCGAGGAGGACGTCGCCGCCGCCGTCGCACGGGCCGTACGCGCCCAGCGGACCTGGGCCGCCCTCGCCCCCGCCGACCGGGCCCGGCTGCTGCGCCGCTTCGCGGACGTGGTCGACGCCCACACCGAGGAACTCGCCCGGCTGGAGGTTTGCGAGGCCGGCCACACCCTCGGCAACGCCCGCTGGGAGGCCGGCAACGCCCGCGACCTGCTCCTGTACGCGGCGGGCGGCGCCGAACGCCTGCTCGGCCGGCAGATCCCGGCACCCGGCGGCTGGGACGTCACCTTCCACGAACCCCTCGGCGTGGTCGGCGTGATCGCCCCCTGGAACTTCCCCATGCCGATCGCCGCCTGGGGCTCCTTCCCGGCGCTCGCCGCGGGCAACGCCGTCGTCCTCAAGCCCGCCGAGGCCACCCCGCTCACCGCGCTCCGCCTCGCCGCCCTGGCCCTGGAGGCGGGCCTGCCCGAACACCTCTTCCAGGTGCTGCCCGGCTACGGCACCACCGCCGGCCGCGCCCTGGTGGACCACCCGGACGTCGCCAAGATCGTCTTCACCGGTTCCACCCGCACCGGCCGCGAGGTCATGGAACGCTGCGCCCGGCTGGTCAAACCGGTCACCCTCGAACTCGGCGGCAAGAGCCCCAACGTGGTCTTCGCCGACGCCGACCTCACCGCCGCCCTCGACCCCTTCTCCTTCCTCGACAACTGCGGCCAGGACTGCTGCGCCCGCACCCGCGTCCTGGTCCAGGAGAGCGTGCTGGACGAGGCCCGGGCCCTGCTCGCCGACGCGCTGGCCGCCGTGGTCGTCGGCGACCCGGCCGACGAGAAGACCCGGATGGGCCCGCTGATCTCGGCACGGCAGCGGGAGCGCGTACGGTCCTACGTCCCCGACGACGCCCCGGCCCTGCGCGGCAGCGCCCCCGACGGCCCCGGCTTCTGGTTCCCGCCGACCGTGCTCACCGCCGAGCGGCCCGACAGCCGGGCGGCCCGCGAGGAGATCTTCGGCCCCGTGGCCGTCCTGCTCCCCTTCACCGACGAGCAGGACGCCGTCCGCCTCGCCAACGACACCCCCTACGGCCTGTCCGGCTCGGTCTGGACCCGGGACCTGGGCCGCGCCCTGCGCGTCTCCCAGGCCGTCCGCGCGGGCAACCTGTCCGTGAACTCCCACTCCAGCGTCCGCTACTGGACCCCGTTCGGCGGCTTCAAGCAGTCCGGCCTCGGCCGCGAACTCGGCCCCGACGCCCTGACCGCCTTCACCGAGACCAAGAACGTCTTCATCAGCACGGAGGGCCCCGCACAGTGACCGACACCACCGACAACCGTGTCTGCCGCCGCCTGACCGGCCGTACCGCCGTCGTGACCGGAGCCGGCAGCGGCATCGGCCTCGCCACCGCCCGCCGCCTCGCCTCCGAAGGGGCCCACGTGGTCTGCGCGGACGTCGACGAGACCACCGGCAAGGCCGCGGCCGGGGAGGTGGGCGGACTCTTCGTCAAGACCGACGTCACCGACCCCGAGCAGGTCGAGGCGCTGTTCAAGGCGGCCTACGACACCTACGGCAGCGTCGACGTCGCCTTCAACAACGCCGGCATCTCCCCGCCCGACGACGACTCCATCCTCGACACCGGCCTGGAGGCATGGAAGCGCGTCCAGGAGGTCAACCTCACCTCCGTGTACCTGTGCTGCAAGGCCGCCATCCCCTACATGCGGCGCCAGGGCAAGGGCTCCATCATCAACACCGCGTCCTTCGTGGCCCGGATGGGCGCCGCCACCAGCCAGATCTCCTACACCGCCTCCAAGGGCGGGGTGCTCGCCATGTCCCGCGAACTCGGAGTGCAGTTCGCCCGGGAGGGCATCCGGGTCAACGCCCTGTGCCCCGGCCCGGTCAACACCCCGCTGCTGCGGGAGCTGTTCGCCAAGGACCCCGAGCGCGCCGCGCGCCGCCTGGTGCACATCCCCGCCGGCCGGTTCGCCGAGGCCGAGGAGATCGCCGCCGCCGTCGCCTTCCTGGCCAGCGACGACTCCTCCTTCGTCAACGCCACCGACTTCCTGGTGGACGGCGGCCTCACCGGCGCCTACGTCACACCCCTGTAGGACGCCTCACAGGAAGGTGTGCCCCTCACCCCGGTAGGTCGGCACGGTCGCGGTCACCGTGTCCCCCTCGATCAGGTGCAGCGCCTCGAACCGCTCGCACAGCTCGCCCGCCTTGGCGTGCCGGAACCACACCTTGTCGCCTATGAGCAGGTCGTCGGCGGGCGAGCCGAGCAGCGGGGTCTGCACCTCCCCGGGGCCTTCCTGCGGGTCGTACCGCAGCCCCTCGGGCAGATACGGCACCGGCAGCCGGTCGGGCCCGGCGGCGCCGGAGGCCGGATAGCCGCCGCCGAGCACGGTCACCACCCCCACCCCGGGCCGCCGGACCACGGGCTGCGCGAACAGGGCGCCCGGACGGCCGGTGAAGGAGGAGTAGTTGTCGAACAGGCGCGGCACGTACAGCCCCGAACCGGCGGCGATCTCGGTGACCGCGTCCTCGGCGGCGGTGTGCTGCACGCTGCCGGTGCCGCCGCCGTTCACGAACTCCAGGTCCGGGGCGACGGCCCGCACCGCCCGGACGACCGCGGCCCGCCGCTCGGCCAGTTCCCGCCGGGCGGCGGCCTGCATCAGCCGGACCGCCCGGGACCGCAGCGGCCGCCCCGCGACCGCGTCCCCGACCCCGGCGACATGCCCCTCGTACGCCATGATCCCCACCAGCCGGAAGCCCGGCCGCCGGGCCACCGAGCGTGCCAGCTCGGCGAGTTGGGCGGGGGAGTGCAGCGGCGAGCGCCGGGCGCCGATCCGCACCCGGCCGCCCAGCAGCCGCAGCGAGGTGTCCAACTCCAGGCACACCCGGACGACTTCGCGCCCGCCGTCGCGGGCCGCGTCGATGAGGTCCAGGTGCGCCGGATCGTCGATCATCACGGTGACGGCACCGGCGAGCTTCGGATCGGCGGCCAGCTCGGCGAAGTGCGCCCGGTCGGCGGACGGATAGGCCAGCAGCACGTCCTCGAACCCCGACCGCGCCAGCCACAGCGACTCGGCCAGGGTGAACGACATGACGCCCCGGAAACCGTCCTTGGCCAGGACCCGCTCCAGCAGGGCCCGGCAGCGCACCGACTTGCTGGCGACCCGCACGGGCTTGCCCCCGGCCCGGCGCAGCAGGTCGTCCGCGTTGGCGTCGAACGCGTCCAGGTCCACGATCGCGAGGGGGGCGTCGAGATGGGCGGTGGCCCGGTCGTAACGGGCCCGGGCGGCGGCAGGCGCAGTCATGGCGGAAGCCTGCCAGAGAGGATTACCGCAGGGTAGGGGGACGTTCCGGGCAGATGCCCCGGGCGCGCGGACCGGTTCCGTTCCGGCCCGCGACAAGCCGTAGAGTGACGCGCACGTACGGCGGACCGCGCCCGGCGCACCAGGCGAACCGGGATGCCCGTCCGGCCGTACGGGTATGCGTGCCCGGGAGAAACCAGCGCACCGGGCGCGGCCGGACGGCGGACGGCCCGCGTACGGAGGAAACGGCCCTGGGCACGAGGAAACGGGGGGTGCATGAGCACGGAAGCGCGGCACACCCCCGTACCGCCCCGCCCCTCGGCCCCGCCCCCCGCCGCGGAAACGGCCCGCCCCGACGCGGGGCCGGCCGGTACGGTCCCGCGCCCGTCGACGCCCACGGCCCCCCACCCGGCCGGCGACCCCGACGACGAGCCGTCGGTCTTCACCCCGCGCGTCGTACGCCCCCCGCGTCCTGCGGTGGTTCCCGAGGTCCCCGATCCGGTGAGCCCGCCTCCGCCGCCCGCGTCGGCCCGCTTTCCCGACGTACCGCCGAGCACGGGGGCCAGGGGAGGTGCGGTGCGGTCCGGCGGCCGTTCCGGGCAGGCGCCGACTCCCGCCCGGACTCCCGCGGCAACGGCCGGGGGGAGCGTCTCGCGGACCGCTCCCGGGACCGTCACCGGGCCTGCCGCGCGGGCGACCGGGGCCGGGCCACGGTCCGCTGACGAACCGCCCCGGCGGGGGACGCCCCGGCAGGACGCTCCGGCCGAGTCGGCGTCGGAGTCGACCAGGCGGCTGCGTCCCGTCCCGCCCGCCTCCGCTGACGCCCCGTCACCCGCCGTGCCCCCGACCGGGGTACGGGCCTGGGGTCCGCCGGCGCCCGGGGAGCCGGGACCACCCGGCGGGCCCGGCCCGGGCCGCCCCTGGAGCGCGGCTCCGGCCGACCGGCCCCTCGTGTCGTTCGCGGAACCCGAGCTGACCGGCGCGCGCACCCGCCCCCGGGTCGGGCCGCGCACCGCCGCTGCCGCCACTTGTCTTGTCCTCGGCCTCGGCCTCATCGGCGGGGCCGCCGCCGGGGGCTGGCTCACCGGGGACGGCGACGACGACGCCGCCCGCACCGCGTACACCGCCGCCGGCGCCCTGTGGCACAGCGTGCCCGTGGACCAGCTCTTCCCGCCCACCGTCCAGGGCACCGGCGCCGGCCCCGGCGGAGCCGACCGCACGTGGACCCGCGTCGCCGTGGCCCCGGACGGCGGCTGCGCCCACGCCTTCGACCCGCTGCTGGCCCGGGCCCTCGCCCCGGTCGGCTGCCGGCGGCTGCTGCGCGCCACCTACACCGACGCCACCCAGAGCCATGTCACCACCGTCGGCCTGATGTTCACCAAGGCCGACCCCGCCGCCATGTCCGCGCTCGCCGCCCGCTTCCGCGACGAGCGCCTGGACCGGCGCCCCGATCTGATGCCCCGGCCCTACGCCGCCCCCGGCACGGCCGCCGCCGGCTTCGGCGACCGGCAGCGGGCCTCCTGGACCCTCTCCGTCCTCACCGAAGCCCCCGTGGTGGCGTACGCCGTCTCCGGCTGGGCCGACGGCCGTACCGTCGACGAGCCCCAGCCCGCCGCCGACGCCGTCCGTACCGGCGCCGCCACCGCACCGGCCCAGGCCGGCCTCGGCAACGAGGCCAAGGGCCTGGCCGACCGCATCGAACGGCGGCTGCGCAAGACCATCGGCACGGCCACGGAGAAGTCCGCATGACCCGACCGACCGGCCGCCGCGGGGCCCTCGCCGCCGTGGCGAGCCTGCTGCTCACCGGCTCCCTCGCCCTGCTGCCCGCCGCCACGGCCCACGCCGACGGCCTGCGCGCCCGGCAGTGGGCCCTGACCGCGCTCCACCTGGAGGAGGCCTGGCGGACCACCGAGGGCCGGGGCGTCACCGTCGCCGTCCTGGACACCGGCGTGGAGTCCGGCCATCCGGACCTCGCCGGGAACGTGCTGCCCGGCAAGGACATGATCGGCTTCGGCGCCGGGCCCGGCGAGCGCCTGTGGGCCCGGCACGGCACCGCCATGGCCGGCATCATCGCCGGGCACGGCCACGGCCCCGGGAACGCCGACGGCGTCCTCGGCGTGGCCCCGGAGGCGAAGATCCTCCCGGTCCGCGTGATCCTGGAGGACGGCGACCCGGCCCGCGCCAAGGCCCGCACCACCCGCGGAACCGCCCTGGCCGACGGCATCCGCTGGGCCGCCGACCACGGCGCCGACGTCATCAACCTCTCCCTCGGCGACGACTCGAACTCGGCCCACCCCGAACCCGGTGAGGACGAGGCCGTGCAGTACGCCCTGGGCAAGGGCGTGGTCGTCGTCGCCTCCGCGGGCAACGGCGGCGACAAGGGCGACCACGTCTCCTACCCGGCCGCCTACCCGGGCGTCATCGCCGCCACCGCCGTGGACAAGTACGGCACCCGCGCCGCCTTCTCCACCCGCCGCTGGTACGCGGCCGTCAGCGCGCCCGGCGTCGACGTCGTCATCGCCGACCCCGACCACAAGTACTACGCGGGCTGGGGCACCAGCGCGGCCTCCGCCTTCGTCTCCGGAGCGGCGGCCCTGATCCGGTCGGCGTACCCGGACCTGGCCCCGGCCCAGATCAAGAAGCTGCTGGAGGACACCGCGCGGGACGCCCCGGCCGGCGGCCGGGACGACTCCCGGGGCTTCGGCATGATCGACCCGGCGGCGGCACTGAAGGCCGCCGCCCGCCTGGAGCCGCGCCGCCTGCACGCCGCGCCGTACGGCGAGAAGTACTTCGGCCCCGGCCCGGACACCCCCAGGGCCGGCGGCCGCACCGCCGACTGGGCGGCCCCGCTCGCCGGCGGCGCGGGCGCCGTCCTGCTGGCGGCCGGGACGGTCCTGTGGCGAAGCCGCGGCCGGCGGCCCTGAGAGCCGCTATCCGGCGACGTACCCGATCTCCGGGTGACGTGCCGACGCGCCCCGCAGCAGCAGCCCGGTGTCGGGCCGGCCGCGCAGCTGGAGGTCGAAGAAGGCCCGCACCACGGCCCGTACGGCCGCCACCGCCCGGTCCGCGGGGACCGTGCCGACCTGCAACGGCAGCCCGGGCGGAAGCTGCGGCGCGAGGGCGACGATGTCGCTGAAGGACAGGTGCCCGGCGTCCGCGAGCCGCAGGCAGCGGCGCCAGCCGCGCAGGTTCCGCCAGAACTCGGGCCAGTGCGGGTCCTTGGCCAGGCCGTCGTGCTCCGCCGTGTCCATCAGCAGGAACGGCCGGTCCAGGCCGCGCCCGACCACGGGGCCGAACACCGTGCCGTCCAGGTCGGCGCCGGCCCGCACCCGGTCGTCCAGGTCCATCAGGGCCGCCGCCGCGGCACCGCCCCGGGAGTGGCCGAAGGCCCCCACGCGCGTCGGATCGAGGGCGCCGCGCAGCCCGCGCGGGCGCCGCCGCCGTCCGGGGCCGGGGGCACCACCCCAGGCCGGGCCGGTGAGGTGGTCGAGCACGAACCGCAGGTCGGCGGCGCGCACCGCGACCGCGGCGACGACCTCCTCCTCGCTGTCCTCGCCGACGGAGAGCACCACACGGCCGTCGGGGAACTCCACCTCACCCGAGTCGTAGGGGTGGTCCACGGTGACCACGGCATAGCCCCAGGACACCAGCTCCTCGACCACCAGGGTGTTGAACGTGCGGTCCGAGGCCGCGCCCGGTGAGTACAGGAGCACCGGGTACCGGCCCGGCCGGACCGGCGCCCCGTCCGCGCCGTGCGTCAGGGGCATCGCGTAGCCGTCCAGCGCACCGCCGTACCGTGCCTTCAGCGCCCGCTCGGCGCCCGGCGGCAGCCACGGCAGCCGCGGGCGGTCCCGGACGTCCACGGCCGGATAGACGACGGTCGCCATCAGCTCGCGCGGCCGGCCCGACCAGGGGTCGGTCCGCGACCGGTCGACCAGGTGCAGCTCCACCGCGCCCACCGCGAACGGCCCGGTCGGGCCGGCCAGCCGGAGGCGGACGGGGCCGGACGCCGAGGCGTACGCGGGCGCCGGCAGCGAGACGGCCGCGGCGGCCGCGAGACCACCGGCCATGAGGGAACGGCGAGTCGGACGTACGGGAGGCACCGTGCTCCTTCCACGACCGGACTCCCGGCACGCTGAGGAGAACGCCGGCATCCGGCCTGCTGAAGATCAACTGCCCCGGAGTCTAGAGGAGTTGACGCGAGAGCCCCGCCGCGCCCCCGGTGCCCGCCGCCCCCGCCGCCACCGGCCCGGCGCCCCGCGGCTGCCCGGCTCCCGTCCCGCTCCCGGGGTTCCCGGCCCCGTACCGGCCCGGCGGCCCGTGCCCGCCGGGCCCCCGATAGGGTCGGTGACCGTGGCGAACAAGAACATTCCCGACCCCGGCTTCTCCGACGACGACGGCTCCGCCGACCCCCGGCTGAGCGCCGCGCTCGCCGCCTGGGCCAAGGACCGCGGCGCCGTCGGGCCCGTCCTGGAGGCGCTCAAGGGCGCCCGGCTGCTGGTCCCCGTCGTCGCCGTGCTCGGCGAGGTGGAGGAGGACGAGAACGGGCTGCGCCGCGAGAAGACCAGCGACATGGCCGTGCCCACGCTGAAGGCCGGCGACCGCACCGCGCTGCCCGCCTTCACCTCCACCGACTCCCTGGCCCGCTGGGACCCCGCGGCCCGCCCGGTCGCCGTCCCCCTGCACCAGGCGCTCCAGGCCGCCGCGCACGAGAAGGCCGACACGGTCGTGCTGGACCTCGCCGGACCGGTGCCGTTCGAGCTGACCGGACCGGCGCTGCTCGCCCTCGCCGAGGGACGCACCAGCACCGACCCGCTCGCCGACCCGGCCGTGGTGGCGGCCGTCCGCACGGCGGTGGCGGCGGAGCCCGCCGTGCTGCGCGCCCACCTCGGCCCCGGACGGGCCGACGGCACCCTCGCCCTCGTCCTCGACCCGGCAGCGCCGCCCGCCGAGGCCGCCCGCGCGGTCGCCGGACGGCTCGCCGCCGACGAAACACTGCGGGCCCGCCTGGTGCGCGGCCTCGACCTGGCACTGCTGCCGGCCGGGACCACGCCTCCGGGCGAGCCCCTGTACGTGAAGGAATGAGACCGTACGCGAGGTACGGGCGGGGTCAGCCGTAGACCGGGCCGGTGTACTTCTCGCCCGGACCCTGGCCCGGCTCGTCCGGGACGACCGACGCCTCGCGGAACGCCAGCTGGAGCGACTTCAGGCCGTCGCGCAGCGGGGCCGCGTGGAAGGAGCTGATCTCGGTCGCGCTCGCGTCCAGCAGACCGGCGAGCCCGGTGATCAGCTTGCGGGCCTCGTCCAGGTCCTTGTACTTCTCGCCCTCCTCGCTCAGCCCGAGCTTCACGGCGGCGGCGCTCATCAGGTTGACGGCGACCGTCACGATCACCTCGACGGCGGGGACCTCGGCGATGTCCCGGGTCATCGCGTCGAAGTCGGGGGACTCAGGAGGGGTGTCACTCATGCCCCACACGATAGGCCCCGCCGGACGCGCCCCGGCCCGCGGGAGCCCGCCCCGCACGGCCCCGGCGCACGGTTTGGCACCCTCTGTGGCAACCCTGTAGTCTGGGGGAAACGACCGGCCGGACACCTGCGTGTTCGGCCCACAAGTGGAGGCTCCGATCTCCCACCTGCTCCGTCCCCCGGGACGGCGGGTCCGGTCAGGTGACCGCCATCGTTCCGTACGGGCGATGGAGTCGCCCGAAAGCGCGCCCCGCGACATCGCGGCGGTGCTCCGGATGTATTGGAGCCCCGCAGGTGATCGTCCGGGGCATTTTTGTTGCTTCGGCGCGGTTAGGTCTAACGAACACAGACGTTACGCGGCTGTCCGCCAGACCGTCGCGTGGTGCTACCGAGGAGGATCCATCAGCGCCGAGCCCCGCATCAACGACCGGATTCGCGTTCCCGAGGTGCGACTTGTCGGTCCCAGTGGCGAGCAGGTCGGCATCGTGCCGCTCGCGAAGGCACTGGAGCTTGCGCAGGAGTACGACCTGGACCTGGTCGAGGTCGCGGCGAACGCCCGTCCGCCCGTGTGCAAGCTCATGGACTACGGGAAGTTCAAGTACGAGTCGGCCATGAAGGCCCGTGAGGCGCGCAAGAACCAGGCGCACACGGTCATCAAGGAGATGAAGCTCCGGCCGAAGATCGACCCGCACGACTACGACACCAAGAAGGGTCACGTCGTCCGGTTCCTCAAGCAGGGCGACAAGGTCAAGATCACGATCATGTTCCGTGGCCGTGAGCAGTCCCGCCCCGAGCTGGGCTACCGCCTGCTCCAGCGGCTCGCGGAGGACGTCCAGGACCTCGGTTTCGTGGAGTCGAACCCGAAGCAGGACGGCCGCAACATGATCATGGTCCTCGGTCCGCACAAGAAGAAGACCGAGGCGATGGCCGAGGCCCGTCAGGCGCAGGAGGCCCGCAAGGCGGAGGCGAAGGCCAACCCCGGCCGCTCGCAGAACCCCGCCGAGGCTCAGGCGTCCGCCGAGGAGCCCGCCGAGGCGTGATCCCGGGGGATGTGCTCCGTGTACGTCCCCGAGGATGTAACCGAAAGAAGAGAGCGACGCTCCGCCGTGCCCGGTTTCACGACCGGGCACCGGAGCGCCACCGACGAGGAGATAACGGCGCTATGCCGAAGAACAAGTCGCACAGCGGTGCCAGCAAGCGCTTCAAGGTCACCGGCTCCGGCAAGGTGCTCCGTGAGCGCGCCGGCAAGCGCCACCTGCTTGAGCACAAGTCGTCCCGCGTCACGCGTCGCCTCACCGGCAACGCCGAGATGGCCCCGGGCGACGCCGCGAAGATCAAGAAGCTTCTCGGCAAGTGACGCGGCGGCGCCCTGTGAGCGCCGTGCGTCTGGACCGGGACCGAATCGTTTCCGGGTCGTGTGAGGACCCCCACGACCCCGCTACAAGGAGTTAACAAGTGGCACGCGTCAAGCGGGCAGTCAACGCCCACAAGAAGCGCCGGGCGATCCTGGAGCAGGCCTCCGGCTACCGCGGTCAGCGTTCGCGCCTGTACCGCAAGGCCAAGGAGCAGGTCACCCACTCGCTGGTCTACAACTACAACGACCGCAAGAAGCGCAAGGGCGACTTCCGTCAGCTGTGGATCCAGCGCATCAACGCCGCTGCCCGCGCCAACGGCATCACCTACAACCGCTTCATCCAGGGTCTGAAGGCCGCGAACGTCGAGGTCGACCGCAAGATCCTGGCCGAGCTCGCCGTGAACGACGCGAACGCCTTCGCGGCGCTCGTCGAGGTCGCGCAGAAGGCGCTGCCGTCGGACGTCAACGCGCCCAAGGCCGCGTGACGCTGCGCTGGCTCTAGCCGACGCTCACTTCGGGACCCGCAGGCTGCATAGCTTGCGGGTCCTGTTGTTGGGACCTCCAGGCAGTCGTTCGGCTGCCCGCCGGTGAGGGCTTGTCGCGCAGTTCCCCGCGCCCCTTACGGGGCGCCGCAGCCACCCCGCGTGGAAAGAGCAAGAGAACTCATCCGAAGGTGAAGAACAACATGCCCCCCGTCAGCCCCGAGCTGATCTCCCCCCGGTCCGCGCGTGTTTCTGCTGCTCGGCGGCTTGCCAAGCGGAACTTCCGGGGGAAGGACCGGCTGTTCCTCGCCGAGGGGCCGCAGGCCGTGCGGGAGGGGGCCGGGCATCGGGGGGCCGACGGCAGCGCGACGCTCGTGGAGCTGTTCGCCACCGTCGAGGCCGCCGAGCGGTACCCCGACATCGTGGGGGAGGCACGGGACGCCGGCGCCCGGGTGCACCTGGCCTCCGAGGAGGTCATCGCCGAGATCTCCACCACCGTCACCCCGCAGGGCCTGGTCGGGGTCTGCCGGTTCCTGGACACCCCCTTCGAGGAGATCCTCGCCGCCCGGCCCAGGCTGGTCGCCGTCCTCGCCCACGTACGCGACCCCGGCAACGCCGGCACCGTGCTGCGCTGCGCCGACGCCGCCGGCGCGGAGGCCGTGATCCTCACCGACGCCTCCGTGGACCTGTACAACCCCAAGGCCGTCCGGGCCTCCGTCGGCTCCCACTTCCACCTGCCCGTCGCCGTCGGCGTGCCCGTGGAGCGGGCCGTGGCCGGCCTGAAGGAGGCCGGGGTGCGGATCCTCGCCGCCGACGGAGCCGGCGACCGCGACCTCGACGAGGAACTGGACAAGGGCACCATGGGCGGACCCACCGCCTGGGTGTTCGGCAACGAGGCGTGGGGGCTGCCCGAGGAGACCCGGGCCCTCGCCGACGCCGTCGTCCGCGTCCCCATCCACGGCAGGGCCGAGAGCCTGAACCTCGCCACGGCCGCCGCCGTATGCCTCTACGCCTCGGCCCGTGCGCAGCGCGCCTCCGGAGGGTGCCGCTCCGTCACCGAGAGCTAGTAGGGTGACCAGCGCGGGGCCCTGCGCCGTCTGAGAGGTGGGGTACGGGGATGAGTGTGGCCGGCACGAGTACCGCGCCGGAGGGACGGGACGAACGGGACACACCTGTGCCCGAGCCGGGCGGACACCGGGGCGTCGACCCGGGCGAGCTGCCCGACGGCCTGGTCATCGCCGACGAAAAAGGCCGCGTGACCTGCTTCAACGCCGCCGCCGGGCGCGTCACCGGGGTACCGCCCGCCGAAGCCCTCGGACAGCCGCTGGAGAAGGCGCTGCCATTAGAGGACCTGGAGGGGCGCCGCTGGTGGCAGCTCACCGACCCCTACGGCGGACTCGCCATCCGCACCCGGCAGCCGGAGCGCAACCTGCTGCTGCCGGGCGGCCGGGAGGTCCTGGTCACCGCCCGCTACGTGCGCGACGAACCGCTGGGCCCGGTGCGGTCGGTGGTCGTCTGCCTCCGGGACACCGAGGCCCGCCGCCGCACCGAGCGCAGCCACGCCGAACTGATCGCCACCGTCGCCCACGAACTGCGCTCCCCGCTGACCTCCGTGAAGGGCTTCACCGCCACCCTGCTCGCCAAATGGGAGCGCTTCACCGACGACCAGAAGCGGCTCATGCTGGAGACCGTCGACGCCGACGCCGACCGGGTCACCCGGCTCATCGCCGAACTGCTGGACATCTCCCGCATCGACTCCGGGCGCCTGGAGGTCCGCCGCCAGCCCGTCGACATCAAGGCCGCCGTCTCCCGGCACATCCAGGCCTACGTCGCGGCCGGCCAGCCCGCCGAGCGGTTCCTGCTCCGCATCGAACAGCCGCTGCCCGCCCTGTGGGCCGACCCCGACAAGATCGACCAGGTGCTCAGCAACCTCATCGAAAATGCCGTGCGGCACGGCGAGGGAACCGTCACCATTGGCATCACGCCCTCGGCGTCCCCGCGCGAGAGCGAGGAAACCGGCACATCGGTCACGGTGAGCGACGAAGGGCCCGGCATCCCGGAGGAGTCCATGAACCGCGTCTTCACCCGCTTCTGGCGGGGCAGCAAGCGCGGCGGCACCGGACTCGGGCTGTACATCGTCAAGGGCATCGTGGAGGCCCACGGCGGCACCATCACGGTCGGCCGCGCCCCCCGCGGCGGCGCCGAGTTCCGATTTACCCTGCCCGTGGCGACCCCGGCCTGTCTCGGCTGACGGCCCACGGGCTCTTCGCATACCTCCACCCCGTTAGACTCGGCCTTTGGCACCTTTGTGTCCTTCACGCGGCCCTCGCGAGTCGGTGACGGGGACCATCCGCCAGCAATCGGAAGCACGGGAAGAGATGTCGGCACCCAATAAGTCGTACGACCCTGTCGAGGTCGAGGCGTTGAAACCGGAAGAGATCGAGCGCATGCGGGACGAGGCGCTCGCCGCCTTCGCCGCCGCGGACTCCCTCGACGCGCTCCACGAGGCCAAGGTCGCCCACACCGGCCCCGCCTCCCCGCTGGCCCTCGCCAACCGCGAGATCGGCGCCCTGCCCCCGCACGCCAAGGCCGAGGCCGGCAAGCGCGTCGGCATGGCCCGCGGCGCCGTCAACAAGGGCCTCGCCGCCCGCCAGGCCGAGCTCGAGGCCGAGCGCGACGCCCGGGTGCTGGTCGAGGAGGACGTCGACGTCACGCTGCCGTACGACCGCGTCCCGGCCGGCGCCCGCCACCCCCTCACCACGCTCTCGGAGCGCATCGAGGACATCTTCGTGGCCATGGGCTACGAGGTCGCCGAGGGCCCGCAGGTCGAGGCCGAGTGGTTCAACTTCGACGCGCTCAACATCGGCCCGGACCACCCGGCCCGCGGCGAGGCCGACACCTTCTTCGTCCAGGGCCCGGACGGCGGCGCCGAGTCCGGCGTGGTGCTGCGCACCCACACCTCGCCCGTGCAGATCCGCTCCCTGCTCGACCGCGAACCGCCGGTCTACGTGATCTGCCCCGGCCGCGTGTACCGCACGGACGAGCTGGACGCCACCCACACCCCGGTCTTCCACCAGGTCGAGCTGCTCGCCGTGGACGAGGGCCTCACCATGGCCGACCTCAAGGGCACCCTGGACCACATGGTCCAGTCCCTGTTCGGTGAGGGCATGAAGACCCGGCTGCGCCCGAACTTCTTCCCCTTCACCGAGCCGAGCGCCGAGATGGACATGCTCTGCTACGTCTGCAAGGGCGAGTCCGTCGGCAACGCCGACCGGCCCTGCCGCACCTGCTCGTCCGAGGGCTGGATCGAGCTGGGCGGCTGCGGCATGGTCAATCCGCGGGTGCTCACCGCCTGCGGCGTCGACCCGGAGAAGTACAGCGGCTTCGCCTTCGGGTTCGGCATCGAGCGGATGCTGATGTTCCGCCACAACGTCGAAGACATGCGAGACATGGTCGAGGGTGACGTCCGGTTCACCCGGCCGTTCGGGATGGAGATCTGATGCGGGTCCCGCTTTCTTGGCTGCGGGAGTACGTCGACCTGCCGGCGACGGAGACCGGCCGTGACGTCCAGGCCAAGCTCATTTCGGCAGGCCTGGAGGTCGAGACCGTCGAACAGCTCGGCGCCGACCTCAAGGGCCCGCTGGTCGTCGGCCAGGTGCTGACCATCGAGGAGCTGGAGGGCTTCAAGAAGCCGATCCGCTTCTGCACGGTCGACGTCGGCCAGGCCAACGGCACCGGTGAGCCCCAGGAGATCGTCTGCGGCGCCCGCAACTTCGCGGTCGGCGACAAGGTCGTCGTGGTCCTGCCCGGCGCCACCCTGCCCGGCGGCTTCTCCATCTCCGCCCGCAAGACCTACGGCAAGGTCTCGCACGGCATGATCTGCTCCAGCGACGAGCTGGGCATGGGCGACGACGGTGCCCACGGCATCATCGTGCTGCCGCCGGAGACCGAGGTCGGCAAGGACGCCATCGAGCTGCTGGAGCTGGTCGACGAGGTCCTGGACATCGCCGTCACCGCCAACCGCGGCGACTGCCTGTCCATCCGCGGCGTGGCCCGCGAGGCCGCCATCGCCTACGGCCTGCCGCTGCGCGACCCGGCCCTGATCGACGTACCGGCCCCGAACGCCTTCGGCTATCCGGTGCAGGTCTCCGAGCCGTACGGCTGCGACCGCTTCACCGCCCGCACGGTCACCGGGCTGCGCCCCGAGGCGCGGTCCCCGATCTGGCTCCAGCGCCGGCTGCAGAAGGTCGGCATGCGCCCGGTCTCGCTCGCCGTGGACATCGCGAACTACGTGATGATGGAGCTGGGCCAGCCGCTGCACACCTACGACCGCAAGCTGATCCAGGGCACCATCGGCGTGCGCCGGGCCGAGGAGGGCGAGAAGCTCGTCACCCTCGACGGCGTCGAGCGCACCCTGCACGCCGAGGACCTGGTCATCACCGACGAGCGCGGCCCGATCGGGCTCGCCGGCGTGATGGGCGGCGCCAACACCGAGATCGCCGATCACGACGACGCGGAGAACGCGACGACCGAGGTGGTCATCGAGGCCGCCCACTTCGACGCCGTCTCCATCGCCCGTACGGCCCGCCGCCACAAGCTGCTGTCCGAGGCGTCCCGCCGCTTCGAGCGCGGCGTCGACCCGCAGGCCGCCGCCGCTGCCGCGCAGCGCACCGTGGACCTGCTGGTCCTGCTCGCGGGCGGCACGGCGGAGGCCGGCGTCACCGAGGTCATCGCGCCCTCGGCACCGCACACCATCACCCTCCCGGCCGACCACCCGGACAAGGTCGCGGGCGTCACCTACGGCCGTGAGACGGTCGTCCGCCGCCTCCAGGAGGTCGGCTGCGATGTCTACGGGCAGGACGAGCTGATCGTCACCGTCCCGTCCTGGCGGCCCGACCTGACCGACCCGAACGACCTCGCCGAGGAGGTCATCCGCCTGGAGGGCTACGAGAACCTGCCCTCCACGCTGCCCAAGCCGCCCTCCGGCCGCGGTCTGACCCACCGCCAGCGGCTGCACCGCCGGGCCGGCCGCGCGCTGGCCGGCGCCGGGTACGTCGAGGCGCCGAACTACCCCTTCGTCAGCGAGCAGGTCTTCGACCAGCTCCAGCTGGCGGCCGACGACCCGGCCCGCCGCGTCGTCAAGCTGGTCAACCCGCTCAGCGACGAGGAGCCCGCGCTGCGCACCACGCTGCTGCCGGGCCTGCTCGGCGCGCTGCGGCGCAACGCGGGCCGGGGCTCGCACGACCTGGCGCTGTTCGAGACCGGACTGGTCTTCCACCCGCGCGAGGAGAGCCGTGCCGCCGCGCACCTGCCCGTCGACCGGCGTCCCACCGACGAGGAGATCGCCGCGCTGAACGCCGCGCTGCCCGAGCAGCCGCGGCACGCGGCCGTCGTCCTGGCGGGCGCGCGCGAGCAGGCCGGCTGGTGGGGCAAGGGCCGCCCGGCGGACTGGGCCGACGCCGTCGAGGCGGCGCGCGCCCTCGCCCGCGAGGCCGGTGCGGAGCTGGTCGTGCGCAAGGGCCAGTACGGTCCCTGGCACCCGGGCCGCTGCGCCGAGCTGGCGGTCGTCGCCGACGGCACCGAGAAGACCGTCGGCCACGCGGGCGAACTGCACCCGCGGGTCCTGAAGGCCCTGGGCCTGCCCGAGCGCACCTGCGCGATGGAGCTGGACCTGGACGCCCTGGAGGCGGCGGGCGACGGCGTTCCGCAGGCCCCGGGCATCTCCGCGTTCCCGGTCGCCACGCAGGACGTCGCCCTCGTCGTCGACAAGCCGGTACCGGCCGCGGAGGTCGAGGCGGCGCTGCGCGAGGGCGCGGGCGAACTGCTGGAGTCCATCCGGTTGTTCGACGTCTACGAGAACGCGGAGCAGCTGGGCGAGGGCCGCAAGTCGCTCGCGTACGCGCTGCGGTTCCGGGCCACCGACCGGACGCTGACCGTGGACGAGGCGTCGGCCGCGCGGGACGCGGCGGTCGCCCTCGCGGGCGAGCGGACGGGAGCGGTCCTGCGCGGCTGAGCGCGGGTGGGTTCGGTGCCCCTTTTCGGGCACTGATCCCTCCACCAACTGCATAAATGCGGGTTGACTGACGGTCGGATCACTCATTTGAGTGGGAACTCGGGGTGATCCGGTCCGCCCGGGTCCTTCCCTCGACAGAATCGGACCGGCCTTTCGGGGTCGGTCCGACTGCTCTGTCAGGCCCACATGGGGGACCACAGGCATGATCCGCATCAAGGCACGGGCGCCCACCGGGCGGGCGACGGTACTGCCCGCGGTCTGGGGAGCCGTCGCGGTCGGCTACAAGTTCGGCTGCCCGCTCGCCCAGCAGAACGGCCTCGGGGCGCGCATCGTCACCAGCGCCGTGTTCTTCGCCGTCGGCACCGGCCTCATCCTGCACGTGCGCCACACCCTGCTCAGGGAGCTGCGGATCGCCCGGAAGGTGGCCCGTACCGCGCAGAACGTCGTACTGCGTCCGCCGCCGCCCCGTGTGGACGGGATCGACGTGGCCGCCGCCCAGCTCTCCGCCGACCGGGGCGCGAGCGTGGGCGGCGATCTGTACGAGGCCATCGCCACCGAGCACGGCGTCCGCGTGGTGATGGGCGACGTACGGGGGCACGGCCTGGCCGCCCTCGGCACCGTCGCCGCCCTGCTCGGCAGCTTCCGCGAGGCCGCCCACGACGAGCCCGCACTGGACCGGGTGCTGCGCCGGCTGGACCGCGCCCTCGCCCGCCACCTGCGCGAACGCGCCCGCGCCGAACATCCGGCGCACGGCGGCCCCGAGCCCGACGCCCCGGTCGCGGAGGAGTTCGTCACCGTGCTGCTGCTGGAGATCGGCCCGGACGGCGAGGTGCGCGCCCTCAACTGCGGCCACCCCTGGCCCTATCTGCTCAGCGGTACGACGGTCGGCCCGCTCTCGCACCTCGATCCGCTCCCGCCGCTCGGGCCGTTCCCGCTGCCGGCCGAGCTGACGGCCCGGTCCTGCGGCCGGCTGCTGCCGGGGGAGTTGCTGGTGCTGTTCACCGACGGGGCGGAGGAGGCACGGGACGCGCGGGGGCGGTTCTTCCCGCTGCCGAAGGTGCTGGCGAACGCGGTGCGGGGGCAGCCGGTGACCCCGCAGACGGTCCTGCGCACGGTCGTGAGCGCCCTCCTCGACCACACGCGCGGCACCCCCGACGACGACGTGGCGCTCCTGGTGCTGCGCAACGCGCGCGGACCCGGGCCCCGGGCGGCGGCCACGGAGCCCGGCGCCCGGTTCACACCCCGTGTGAAGGCGGAGCCACTACGCTGACGGCACCAGGCCACCCGGGGGGCATCCCATGCAGCCCAACACTCTGCTCGACGCGATCCTGGACGAGGCGGGGATCTCGCACGCCGGACTCGCCGCCCACGTCAACCAGGCGGGCCGCGCCCGCGGTCTCGCGCTGCGCTACGAACACACCGCCGTGGCGCGCTGGTTGAAGGGCCAGCGGCCCCGCGGCCAGGTGCCCGACCTGATCTGCGAGGTACTGGCGGCCCGGCTGCACAGACCGGTCACGCTGGACGACATCGGGCTCGGCGTGCCCGGCGGGCCGGGCAGCCCGCACGCCGGTTCGCTGGGCGGGTTCGTGGAGCGGGCCACCGCCCTGTGGCGGTCGGACGAACAGCAGCGGCCCCATGTGCTGGACGCCCCCGCGGTCACCGGCACCCCGGCCGTGATGCCGGTGTGGGAGTGGGAGAACCCGCCCGAGGACGTGGACGTCTCCCGGGGCGGCCGGCAGCAGGTCACCGAGGCCGACATCGAGGTGCTGCGCGCCGCCCGGGCGCACTACGAGCAGATGTACCGCAAGGCCGGCGGGATGGCGACCCGCACCCGGGTCGTCGGCTTCCTCAACTCCGAGGCCGCGCCGCTGCTGCGGGGCAGCTACACCGACGCCACCGGACGCCGGCTGCACCGTGCCACGGGCGCCCTGGTGGCGATCGCGGGCATCTGCGCGTACGACTCCGACGCCCATGGCCTCGCCCAGCGCTACTTCCACCAGGCGCTCAGGCTCGCCAAGGCCAGCGGCGACCGGGGACTCGGCGCCTATGTGATCGCGCTGCTGGTCAACCAGTCGCTGTTCATGCGGGAGTACCGGCAGGCCGTCGCCTTCGCCGAGGCCGCGCTGCGCACCGCCGGCCGGCACATCACCCCGGCGCTCGCCTCCGACCTGTACGCCATGCAGGCCAAGGCGTACGCCCACCTCGGCGACAGCGGCGGCGCGCTGTCCCGCATCCGGCGCGCGGAGACGGCGGCCGAGCGGATCCGGCGCGGCCACGAGCCCGCCGAGACCGGGTACGTGCAGCCGGGGCTGGTCAATGTGCAGGTGGCCGAGGCGCTGCTCAGTCTCGGTGACCTCACCGGCGCCCGGGAGCACGCGGCGGCGGCCGTCGGCACCCCCGCCCACGACCGGGGCCGGGTGCACCGGCTGGCCATGCTCAGCACCATCGAACTGCGCCGGGGCAACGCCGACCAGGCCGTGGCCACCGCCGTGCAGATGGCGGAGCAGTCCCGCGGCATGGAGTCCCAGCGGCTGCGCGACCGGCTGCGCGCGGTGCGCGAGCACCTGGTGCGCTGCGGCTCGGCGGGTACCGCCGAGGCCGCCGAACTGATCGACGGAGCGCTGCGCGTGCCTCTGTAGGCCCACTGTGGGGTACACGGTCCCTGCTGCGATATTGCCACTCCCCGACGGAAGGTGGCATACCGTGCAGTGGACGAAACACTGTGAGAAATCCGTGTATGAGACCCGCTGGTTCCGTGTCAATCTGGCGGATGTCGAGCTGCCGGACGGCCGGCACCTCGACCACTTCGTGATCCGGCTGCGGCCCGTGGCCGTGGCGACGATCGTCAACGCGGCGAACGAGGTGCTGCTGCTGTGGCGGCACCGCTTCATCACCGACAGCTGGGGCTGGGAGCTGGCGGCGGGCGTGGTCGAGGACGGCGAGGACATCGCGAGCGCGGCGGCCAGGGAACTGGAGGAGGAGACCGGCTGGCGGCCGGGGCCCCTGCACCACCTGATGACCGTGGAGCCGTCCAACGGCCTCACCGACGCCCGGCACCACATCTACTGGTCCGACCGGGGCGAGTACGCCGGACATCCCGTGGACGACTTCGAGTCGGACCGGCGGGAGTGGGTACCCCTCAAACTCGTCCCCGACCTGATCGCCCGTGGGGAGGTCCCGGCCGCCAACATGGCGGCCGCGTTACTCCTGTTGCACCACCTCAGGCCCGCCGAGGGCTAGTGGGCCGACAGCGCCTGCCAGAGCGTCACCACGAGCGCGCCGAGCGCGGTCAGCGCGGCGAGCGAGGGCAGCGGCCAGCGTGCGTGTTCCAGCGAGGCCATCCGGGAGTTCAGCTCGTCCAGTTCCTTGGCGGTCTCCTCGGTGCGGTGGCGCAGCAGCGCCAGTCCCCCCTCGACCCTGGCGTAGGCCACGTCGAGGCGGCGCCGTAACTCTGCGAGTTCTCCATGGACCACGGGATGCTCCGGTTCGGTGGTCACGGGTTCGTTCCTCTCGGTAGTCGAAATGAGTGGTTCCGCATCCCCTGCATGCGCATGATGAGTCAACTCGCCTGGTGGGCGCGTGGGGAGCGTGTGTGGCGGGCATATGTGTGCCCGGCGCGCACACGGTGTGTGAAACAGTCGGGCCCGGCACCGTACTCCGGTGCCGGGCCCGACGGGCGTCGCTCTTCGTAATCAGCCGTGGGTCAGCCGTAGGTGTAGAAGCCCGACCCGGTCTTCCGGCCGAGCCGGCCCGCCTCCACCATGCGCTGGAGCAGCGGGGGAGCGGCGTACAGCGGCTCCTTGTACTCGGCGTACATCGAGTTGGCGATGGAGACGATGGTGTCCAGGCCGATCAGGTCGGACAGCTTCAGCGGGCCCATCGGGTGGGCGCAGCCCATCTCCATGCCGTTGTCGATGTCCTCGCGGCTCGCGATGCCGGACTCGAACATCCGGATCGCCGACAGCAGGTAGGGCACCAGCAGCGCGTTCACCACGAACCCGGAGCGGTCCTGCGCGCGGATGGCGTGCTTGCCGAGCGCCTTCTCGGCGAAGACCTGGGCGCGGCTGAGCGTGCCCTCGGAGGTGGTGAGCGCCGGGACCAGCTCGACCAGCTGCTGCACGGGGGCCGGGTTGAAGAAGTGGATGCCGACGACGTGGTCCGGGCGGGAGGTGGCGACGGCCAGCTTCACCAGCGGGATCGAGGAGGTGTTGGAGGCCAGGATCGCGTCCGGCCGGGTCACCACCTGGTCGAGCACCTGGAAGATCTCGGTCTTGACCTGCTCGTTCTCGACCACGGCCTCGATCACCAGGTCCCGGTCGGAGAACTCGCCGAGGTCGGTGGTGAAGCTCAGCCGCGCCTGGCTGGCGTCCCGCTCCGCCTCGGTGATCTTGCCGCGCTCGGCGGCCTTGGCCAGGGAGTTGTACAGCCGGGTACGGCCGATCTCCAGGGCCTCGCCGGTGGTCTCGGCGACCCGCACGTCCAGTCCCGCACGGGCGCACACCTCGGCGATGCCCGCGCCCATCTGGCCGCAGCCCACGACTCCGACGCGCTCGATGTCGGTCACATCGTCCCCTTCGCTGGTCTTCCGGCTGGCTGGCAGGATCTCCGGGTTTCGGCGCCTGCTCCGACCGTGCACGTTACCGCCAAGTATCGATGATCGATCGCCGGGGTAGGGACATCCTGGAGCGTGAAACGATCCGTGACCGGACGGATCCGAGGCGTATGGGGAGACTCGGTGGCGCGTATCTCGCGACGGACCCTCGCACGGGCAGCGCTGTCCGCACTGGCCTTGCCGGCCCCCGTCCCGGGCGCGCCGGGGAACACCGGCCCCGTCCAGGCCGCACCGGGGGCGACCGCGGGCACCGGTATCGCCGCCCGGAGTGCTTCCGGGCCGCCGGGGCCGTACCGTCCGCCGCGGGCGACCGCGGAGATGCGGGGCGTCTGGATCGCGAGCGTGGCCAACCGGGACTGGCCCTCGCGGCCCGGCCTGCCGGCCGACCGGCAGCGGGCCGAGCTGATCGCCCACCTCGACCGCGCGGTCCGCCACCGGCTCAACACGGTGATCCTCCAGGTGCGGCCGGCCGCCGACGCGCTGTGGCCGTCGCCGTACGAGCCCTGGTCCGAGTGGCTCACCGGCACCCAGGGCCGCGACCCGGGCTGGGACCCGCTGGGCACTGCCGTGCGGGAGGCCCACGCCCGGGGACTGGAGCTGCACGCCTGGTTCAACCCGTACCGGGTGGCGAACCACGCCGACCCCACCCGACTGGCCGCCTCCCACCCGGCCCGCGAGCACCCCGGCTGGGTGGTGCCGTACGGCGGCCGGCTGTACTACGACCCGGGACAGCCCGAGGTCCGCGCCTTCGTGCTGCGGGCGATGCTGGACGCGGTCGCCCGCTACCCGGTCGACGCCGTCCACTTCGACGACTACTTCTACCCCTATCCCGTCGCCGGGCAGACCTTCGACGACGACGAATCCTACGACCGCCACGGCGGGGCCTTTCCCAGCCGGGCCGCCTGGCGTCGGCACAACATCGACACGCTGGTGCGCGAGACGGCCGCCGGAATCCGGCGCGTCCGGCCCGGCACCCGGTTCGGGATCAGCCCCTTCGGCGTCTGGCGCAACGCCGCCACCGACCCGCGCGGCTCGGAGACCCGGGCGGGCGTCCAGACGTACGACGACCTGTACGCGGACACCCGCACCTGGGTCCGCGAGCACTGGATCGACTACGTCGTCCCCCAGCTGTACTGGCACATCGGCAACGCCGACGCCGACTACGCGGCCCTCGCCGCCTGGTGGTCCGAGACCGCCGAGGGCACGGCGACGCGGCTGTACCTCGGGGAGGCCCTGTACAAGGCGGGCGACGCGGCGCAGCCGTCGGCCTGGCAGGACCCGGTCGAGCTGTCCCGCCATCTCACCCTCGCCGCCCGGTATCCGCAGGTGCGCGGGCACGTCTTCTTCGCCGCCCGGGACGTGGCGGCCGACCCCGCCGGGGCGATGGCGCGCGTGGTCGCCGACCACTACCGGGGGCCGGCGGGACCACCGCGCTGACTACCGCTGCGGGTGCTTCTCCTCGTGCTTGACCTGGCAGTCGGGCCCGGGGGACATGATCGTCTCGTGACCGTTCTCGGCGCGGACACGATAGGGCGGGTTGCCCTCGGGACCGAGTACCTCGACCACTTCCACGACATGGTCGTGCTGACCGACCACCCTGCCGTGCTGGACCAGCTTGTCGCCCTTGGATGCGCGCATCTGGGCCCTCCTTGCGCTCACGACCGCTGCGTGACGGCGATGCACACGAGCACGGCCACGGCGGTCAGCGGTGCGGCCACCGTGAAGTGTTCGCCCAGCAGCAGCGCCGACCACACCAGTGTGAGCAGGGGCTGGGCCAACTGCAACTGGCTGGCCCGCGGGATGCCGATGGCCGCCATGCCCCGGTACCAGACGACCAGGCCGAGGAACTGCGAGCCCAGGGCCACCCACAGCAGCCCGGCGACGCCGTGCCCGGTCAGGTGCACGGGTTCGTACGCCAGCGCCACCACGGTGGCCGGCACGCTGAGCGGCAGACACAGCACCAGCGCCCAGCCGATGACCTGCCAGCCCGGCATGACGCGGGCCAGCCGGCCGCCCTCGGTGTAGCCGGCCGCGCACACCAGCAGCGCCGCGAAGAGGTAGCCGTCGGCCGTGGTGAGCGCGCCGCCGCTCTGGGTGAGGGTGAAGGCGATGACGGCCGCCGCGCCCGCCACGGCCGCCAGCCAGAACCGGCGGGAGGGCCGGGCGCCGGTGCGCAGGGCGGAGAACACGGCGGTGGTCAGCGGCAGCAGCCCCACCACGACGGCCGCGTGGGCGGTGGTGGACGTCTCCAGCGCGAGCGTGGTCAGCATCGGGAAGCCCAGCACCACCCCGGCGGCGACCACGGCCAGCCCGGCCAGATGGCGGCGCGCCGGGAGCCGTACCCGCAGCGCCAGCAGACAGCCCCCGGCGACGATCGCGGCGAGGACCCCGCGCACCGCCACCAGCGACCACGGGCCGAAGCTCTCCAGGCCCCAGGCGGTGGACGGGAAGGTCAGCGAGAAGGCGATCACGCCGAGACCGGCCTGGACGGTGCCGAGGCCCCGCAGGTCCCCGGGGGCGGTGACTGCTATCGGGCTCGCGGTAGTAGCGCTACTCTGTGTTCTCATGCAACAGCGTAGCAGTGTGGGAGAGCTGACAGAACAGCTCCGGAGAGAGTTCGACCGCTACTCTCCTGGAGGAAAGCTCCCGTCGAGCAGGGCTCTGGTGGAGCGGTTCCGGGTCAGCCCGGTGACCGTCTCCCGGGCCCTCGCCCAGCTCGCCGCCGAGGGCCTCGTGGTCACCCGTCCCGGCGCCGGTGCCTTCCGGGCCCGGCCGCACCGGCCGGAAGGCCCCGCCGGGGACACCTCCTGGCAGGAGGTCGCCCTGAGCGCCGACGGCGCGGCCGAGCTCGTCCCGCGCACGGTGGACGCCTCGGGCGTCACCGTCTCGCTGGCCGCCCCGCCGCCCGGGGTGCTGGAGTTCAGCGGCGGCTATCCGCACCCCTCCCTGCAACCGGAGCGGGCCATGGCGGCGGCCCTGGCCCGGGCCGGCCGGCGCCCCGGCGCCTGGGAGCGGCCGCCGCTGGAGGGGCTGCCGGAGCTGCGGGAGTGGTTCGCGCGCGGGATCGGCGGTGCCGTCACCGCCGCCGAGGTGCTGATCGCCGCGGGCGGCCAGGCGGCCCTGGCCACCGCCCTGCGCGCGCTCGCCCCGCCCGGCGCCCCGGTGCTGGTGGAGTCGCCCACCTACCCGGGCATGCTGGCGCTCGCCCGCGCGGCCGGGCTGCGGCCGGTCCCGGTGCCCGTGGACCCCGACGGGGTCCGCCCCGACCTGCTCGCGGACGCCTTCCACGCCACCGGCGCCCGGGTCTTCGTCTGCCAGCCGCTGTTCCAGAACCCGACCGGTGCGGTGCTGGCCCCGGCCCGGCGCGCCGAGGTGCTGCGCATCGCCCGCGAGGCCGGGGCGTTCGTCGTGGAGGACGACTTCGTGCGCCGGCTCGTGCACGCCGACGCCGGTCCGCTGCCCCGCCCGCTGGCCGCCGACGACCCGGACGGCGTGGTGGTGCACGTCGGCTCGCTCACCAAGGCGACCTCGCCCAGCTTCCGGGTGAGCGCGCTGGCCGCGCGCGGGCCGGTGCTGGAACGCCTGCGCGCGATCCAGGTCGTGGACAGCTTCTTCGTGCCCCGCCCCCTCCAGGAGGCCGCCCTCGAACTCGTCGGCTCGCCGGCCTGGCCGCGCCATCTGCGGGCGTTGTCGGCCGAGTTGAAGATCCGCCGTGACGTCATGACGGGTGCGCTCGCCCGGGAGCTCCCGGCGCTGGCCCTGCCGCACATCCCGACCGGCGGCTACCACCTGTGGCTGCGGCTGCCCGACGGGCTGGACGAGGCAGCGCTGACCGCGGCGGCGCTCCGCGCGGGCGTCGCCCTCACCCCGGGCCGCCCCTATTTCAGCGCCGAAGCGCCCGCCGCCCACCTCCGGCTGAGCTTCGCGGCGGTGGCCGGCACCGGGGAGATCACGGAGGGGGTGCGGCGGCTGCGGGCGGCGTACGAGGAGGTGCGGTGAAAACCCCTGGTCCGTACGGAGCGCGGACTGTGAGGATCATCGTATGAGCGATGCATCCGACCTCCCCGAGGGTCCCGGCCTGCCCGAGCGTCCCGACCTCCCCGAGGCTCCGGCCCTTCCCGAGGGTTACGAGTTCTCCGCCGACACCGCCCGCGTCGACGTCGACCGCGTGCACGGCTGGCTGTCGTCCGACGCGTACTGGGCGCTCGGCCGCCCCCGCGACAAGCACGAACGGGCGATGGCGTCCTCGCTGAACTTCGGCGTCTACGCCACGGAGTCCGGGGAGCAGGTGGCGTACGCGCGGGTGGTCACCGACCGGGCGCTGTTCGCCTGGCTCGCCGACGTGTACGTGGACCCGTCGGTGCGCGGCAAGGGCCTCGGCACGGCGTTCGTCGGCCGGATCCGCGACCACCTGGCGCCCCTCGGGCTGAGCCGGCTGCTGCTCGCCACCGAGGACGCCCACGAGGTGTACGCCAGGCTGGGCTTCCGGCCGCTGGAGCGCCCGGAGCAGTACATGGCGCACTCCTTCGAGTGAGCGCCCGGCCTCCTTCGGGTGAGCGCCCGGTTCAGCCCTCGCGGGTGGTGTCCCCGGTGAGCACCTCGCGGGTGTAGTCCGTGGTGAGTTCCAGGTCCTTCGCCGGGCCGCCGACCCGCCACACCGTGCGCCAGCGGCCGGCGTCCAGCACGGTGAACTCGCCCCGGTAGAGGTCGGCCGCGCAGGGGTGGTCGGCGATGTACCGGCCCCGGGTCAGGTCCAGGTCGTGGAAGGGCCGGCCGTCCGCGAAGCGCACGTCCACCCGGCCCGGCGCGGGTCCCGGCAGGAACCGCAGGGTCCGGGTGGCCGGCCGGGTCACCCCGCGCCAGGTGAAGTCGCCGGACTCCTCGTGCAGCAGCCCGCCGCCGTCCAGCGGGCCGAAGACGGTACTCCCGGCGAAGTGCCCTTCGTCCCCGCTCGCCAGATCCCGCACCGCGCGCTCGACGCGCCAGCGGCCGGCCAGGTAGGCCAGCGGGTCGGCCACCGGCCAGAACTCGTCCTCACGCGCATCCGCGAGGGCCGGCCTCTCTTTCCGTCGCATCCTCTGCGGCCTGCCCCTCTTTCCGTACGGTCTCGGTCCGCCCCATTGACGTGCCCATACCCCTTCCCTATCTTGCCGTTCGAAGTGCTGACCAATGTCTGATATTTCGAACAATCGAGCCGCGGAGTATCCATGTCACGCACCACCCGCTTCAGACTCGGCCTGGGCGCGGGCGCCGTCCTGCTCGCCACGGCCGCCCTCCCCGCCCCGGCCCACGCCGAGGAGGTCACCGACTACGCGATCACCGTCGACCCCTCCGCCGCCGGTCCCGCGATCCCCCGCACCATGTACGGGGTCTTCTTCGAGGACATCAACCGCGCCGCCGACGGCGGCCTGTACGCCGAACTCGTCCAGAACCGGTCCTTCGAGTACTCGGCCGCCGACAACGCCTCCTACACCCCGCTGACCGCCTGGACGGTCTCCGGCACCGCCCGGACGGCCGACGACTCCGGCCGGCTCAACGAGCGCAACCGCACCTACCTCGCGCTGGCCGCCGGCTCGTCCGTCACCAACGCCGGCTACAACACCGGCATCGCCGTGCGAGACGGCGAGAAGTACGACTTCTCGGTGTGGGCCCGCTCCGAGACCGGTGCCGCGCTGACCGTCTCCCTCCAGGACTCCGGCGGCCCGCTCGCCACCGCCCGGCGGATCGCCGTGAAGAAGAACGGCTGGGCCCGGTACAAGGCCACCTTCACCGCCACCCGGACCAGCACCACGGGCCGGCTCACCGTGGCCGCCGACACGGCCGCCGCCCTGGACATGGTGTCCCTCTTCCCGCGCGACACCTACAAGCACCAGCCCAACGGCCTGCGCAAGGACCTCGCCGAGAAGGTCGCCGCCCTGCACCCGGGCTTCCTCCGCTTCCCCGGCGGCTGCCTGGTCAACACCGGTTCCATGCGGGACTACAGCGAGGCGTCCGGCTGGCAGCGCAAGCGCGCCTACCAGTGGAAGGACACCGTCGGCCCGGTCGAGCAGCGCGCCACCAACGCCAACTTCTGGGGCTACAACCAGAGTTACGGCCTCGGCTACTATGAGTACTTCCGGTTCGCCGAGGACATCGGCGCCATGCCGCTGCCCGTCGTACCCGCCCTGGTGACCGGCTGCGGCCAGAACCAGGCCGTCACCGACGACGCCCTGCTCAAGCGGCACATCCAGGACACCCTGGACCTCATCGAGTTCGCCAACGGCCCGGCGACCTCCACCTGGGGCAAGGTGCGGGCGCGGATGGGCCACCCGAAGCCCTTCCGCCTCACCCACATCGAGGTCGGCAACGAGGAGAACCTGCCCGCCGAGTTCTTCGCCCGCTTCCAGCAGTTCCGCGCGGCCGTCCAGGCGAAGTACCCGTACATGAAGGTCATCTCCAACTCCGGCCCGGACGACTCCGGCACGGTCTTCGACACCGCCTGGAAGCTCAACCGGGACGCCCGGGTCGACATGGTCGACGAGCACTACTACAACAGCACCCGGTGGTTCCTGCAGAACAACGACCGCTACGACTCCTACGACCGCTCCGGCCCCAAGGTCTTCCTCGGCGAGTACGCCTCCCAGGGCAACGCCTTCAAGAACGGCCTCGCCGAGGCGGCCTTCATGACCGGCCTGGAACGCAACGCGGACGTGGTCGAACTCGCCTCCTACGCCCCGCTGTTCGCCAACGAGGACTACGTCCAGTGGCGCCCCGACCTGGTGTGGTTCAACAACCACGCCTCCTGGGGCACGGCCAACTACGAGGTGCAGAAGCTGTTCATGACCAACGTGGGCGACCGGGTGGTGCCGAGCAGCGCGACCGGCACCCCGGGCGTCAGCGGACCCCTCGCCGGCGCGGTCGGGCTGTCCACCTGGAACACCCGCGCCGCCTACGACGACGTACGGGTCACCGGTGCCGACGGCACCCCGCTGCTCGCCGACGACTTCTCCGGTGACGCCTCGAAGTGGACCCACACCGGGGCCGGCAGCTGGACCGTCCGGGACGGCCGGTACGTCCAGACCGACGACACCGCCGAGAACACCATGGTCCAGGCCGGCGACCCGTCCTGGCACGACTACGACCTGCACGTGAAGGCCACCAAGGAGTCCGGCAAGGAGGGCTTCCTCGTCGCCTTCGGCGTCAAGGACACCGGGAACTACTACTGGTGGAACCTCGGCGGCTGGAACAACACCCAGTCGGCCGTCGAACAGGCAGTGGACGGCGGCAAGTCCACGCTGATGACCAAGGCGGGCTCCATCGAGACCGGCCGCGCCTACGACATCGACGTCAAGGTGCGCGGCCGCCAGGTCACCCTCTACCTCGACGGCGAGGAGTGGGGCGGCTTCACCGACGACAAGCCGGCCGAGCCGTTCCGCCAGGTCGTCACGCGCGACGCGAAGACCGGCGAGCTGATCGTCAAGGTCGTCAACGCCCAGTCCGCCGCCGCCCGTACCGCCATCGACCTGGGCGGCATCGAGGTCGCGTCCCGGGCCAGGGCGACCACGCTCGCCGCCGCGCCGGACGCGGTGAACACCGAGACCTCCACGGCGGTCGCCCCGCGCACGTCCACCGTCACCGGGGTCGCGGGGAAGTTCACGTACACCTTCCCGGCGAACTCCGTCACCTTCCTCAGGATCAAGGAGAAGTAGGAGCGGGCGGGCGGCTCAGACCCCGAAGTACCGCTGGGCCGCCCGCACCCCCGCCACCAGCGCGTCGACCTCCTCCGGGGTGTTGTAGACGTAGAAGCTCGCCCGGGTGGTCGCCGGCACGCCGAACCGCCGGGCGAGCGGCCGGGCGCAGTGGTGGCCGACGCGGACGGCGACGCCCCGCTCGTCCAGCACCTGCCCGACGTCGTGCGGATGGACGCCGTCCACGGTGAAGGAGACGGCCGAGCCGCGGTCGGTGAGGTCGCGCGGGCCGACGATCCGCACCCCGGGCACCTCGGCCAGCAGGTCCAGGGCGCGGGCGGTGAGCATGTCCTCGTGGGCCGCGACCTCCGCCATGCCCAGCCGCTCCAGGTACTCCACCGCCGCCGCGAGCCCCACCGCCTGCGCGGTCATCGGCACCCCCGCCTCGAAGCGCTGCGGCGGCGGCAGGAACGTGGTGCGGTCCATCTCCACGATCTCGATCATCGAGCCGCCGGTCAGGAACGGCGGCAGGCCGGCCAGCTCCGCCGCGCGGCCCCACAGCACGCCGATGCCGTTCGGGCCGAGCATCTTGTGCCCGGAGAAGGCCAGGAAGTCCGCGCCCAGCTCCGTCACGTCCACCGGGCGGTGCGGCACCGACTGGGCGCCGTCCACCACCACCAGCGCACCGGCCGCGTGCGCCCGGTCGGCCAGCTCCCGCACCGGGTTCAGCGTGCCGAGGACATTGGACTGGTGGGTGAGGGCGAGCACCTTGGTCCGCTCGTCCAGCAGCTCCGCCACCCGGGTCAGGTCCAGCCGGCCGTCGTCGGTCAGGCCGAACCAGTCCAGCGTGGCGCCCGTCCGCTCGGCCAGCTGCTGCCAGGGCACCAGGTTCGCGTGGTGCTCCATCTCCGTCACCACGATCCGGTCGCCGGGCCCGATCCGGCCGGCGTTGCCGAGCGCGTACGCGACGAGGTTGACGGCCTCGGTGGTGTTCTTGGTGAAGACCACCTCGTCGTCGGCGGCGCCGATGAACCGGGCGACCGTGTGCCGCGCCCGCTCGTAGGCATCCGTCGCCTCGCCGGCCAGCTGGTGCGCCCCGCGGTGCACGGCGGCGTTGCGGGTGAGGTAGAAGTCCCGCTCCGCGTCCAGGACCTGGAGCGGCTTCTGGGTGGTGGCCCCGGAGTCCAGGTAGACCAGCGGCGCGCCGCTCTCCACCGTCCGTCCCAGGATCGGGAAGTCCTTGCGCAGCGCGTCCACATCGAAGGCCAAGACGATCACCTCTAACGGTTTCTCGGATCATTCTCCGTGAGGCACGCTAAGCCCTCCTCACGGAGAACCGCAAGAATTGCCGTGAGAGACGGCTAGGATGTGGCCGTGGAGCACGAGACCCCCGTCTATCTGCACCAGCTCCCGGTCCCCGGCGAGGACCGGTACGCCTCGCTGGCGCTGGTCAACACCCGGTTCACCGTCAGCCACGGCCGGGTCGACCTGCTCGACGGCGCCGAGGCGGCGCACCTGTGGCTGGTCCGGCACGCCCTGCTGCCCGACCCGGTGGAGCTGAACGGCCGCCAGTCCGGCCGGCTGCGGGCCCTGCGCGAGGCGCTGCGGGCCCTCTTCACGGCCCGGGCCGCCGGGACCCGGCCGCCCGGCGACGCCCTCGACACCCTGAACGCCGCCCTCGCCGCCGCCCCCGCCACCCCCCGCCTGGCCTGGGGCGCCGACGGGCCGCGCCGCGCCGACCTCCCCGACACCGGCAACCCGGCCGCCGCCGCGCTCTCCCTGCTCGCCGAGGACGCCACCGACCTGCTCACCGGCGCCGACGCCGCCCAGCTCACCGAGTGCGCCGCCCAGGGCTGCGCCCGCTGGTTCCTGCGCTCCCACGGCGCCCGCCGCTGGTGCACCACCAAGTGCGGCAACCGGGTCCGCGCGGCCCGGGCCTACGCGGCCCGCAAGGCCGGTTCACCTTAAAAACACCTGCCGGAAATCCAGAGTTGTCCGGCCGGTCATCAAATTCACTCGGTGTTTCCCCGGTCCGGAGAAAGTCGCTCCATTTTTCGGTGAGCGCACAACCAATCGGAAACGGGCTCCGTCTAAGACCGCGAACAGACGGAGTACGCATTCTGTGAGGACACCGAAAATGCAGTGCAGCACTCCACCGGACGCGCCCGGCAATGCCGGGCGGAAGTCACGGCCGCACCCGGACGGGAACCGCGTGTGAAAGCGACCTCCCGGCCGGGGCGGGCCGCCTGCCTGCTCGCCGCCGCCCTCACGGTCACCGCGTTCTGCGCCGGCGACGCCCTCGCCCGCAGCTACCCCTTCGGTCCGCGCACCCGCGGCGTCAACGACCTGGGCAACCAGTTCGTGCCCTTCCACGCCCACCTGTGGGACCTGCTGCACGGCAGGGCCGAGGGCGGCCTCCTCGTCAACTGGCGGTCCGGCTACGGCGCCTCCTTCCTGCCCGACCTCGGCACCTACCTGGGCAGTCCGTTCGCCCCGCTGGTCGCCCTCTTCCCGCGCGACCAGATCGACCTCGCGGTGTACGTGATCACCGTCCTGAAACTCGCCTGCGCCGCCGCGGCCATGACCGGGCTGCTGCTCGCCTTCCGGCCCGGCCGCTGGTGGGCGGCGGGCCTGCTCGGCGCCTCGTACGCGCTGTGCGGCTGGACCCTGGCCGACGCCGACTACAACCCGATGTGGCTGGACGGGCTGATCGCCCTGCCCCTGCTGTGCCTGGTCGGCGAATGGGCGCGCGCGAAACGCCGGTTCCTGCCCGGCGTGCTCGTCGTCGCGCTCGCCTGGACCGCCAACTTCTACACCGCCTACATGGCCACCCTCGGCGCCGCCCTGGTGCTGCTGCTCCGGCTGCTGCTCGCCCGGCCGCCGGGCCGGCAGGCCCTCGCCACGGCCGGCCGGGCCGCCCTCACCACCGCCCTCGGGACGGGCCTCGCCGCCCCGCTCGTACTGACCGTGTACTTCGGCACCCGGCACGCCTATCCGGGCCGGGTGCGCGCCTTCGCCCCGGTGCCGGCCGAGGACGTGCTCGCCCGGCTGCTGCCGACGTCGTACGGCTGGGGCTCCCCGGCCCTCTACGTCGGCACCACCGCGCTCCTGCTCGCCCTCGCCCTGCCCTTCCACCGGGCCGTTCCCGGGCGGGTCCGGGCCGGCTGGACCGCCCTGGTGCTGCTGGCCGTCCTGTCCCTCCAGTGGGCGCCCACCCACCTGGTCTGGCACGCCTTCGCCACCCCGCAGGGCAGCCCCTACCGGCAGACCTTCGTCGTCTGCGGCCTCCTCGTCATCGCCGCCTGGCACACCCTGTCCCACGGCCCGCCCGGCCCGCGCGCCCTCATCCCGGCCGCCGCGCTGTTCGCCCTGATCACCGCCCTCGCCGCCCGCAGCACCGTGCTGCGGCCGCTCACCTGGCCGGTGCTGCTGCTCGCCGTCGCCGGCGCGCTGGGCGGCCTCGCGCTGCTGGCCCGCGCCGGACGGCGCGGACCGCTCGCCGCACTGGCCGTCGCCTTGCTGCTCGGCGCGCAGGCCGGGGAGAGCGCCGCCACCACGGCCGTCACCACCCGGCTGCACCTCGCGCGCCTGGACGACTACGCCCCCTGGGGCGAGCGGCAGGAGAGGCAGTCCGCGCTGATCGCCGAGGCCGACGGCTGGCCCCGCCACCGCACCGACCCCGGCCGGGAGCAGACCGTCGGCAACGACCCGCTGCTGGTGGGCGGCGAGGGCGCCCAGTACTACAGCAGCCTGACCTCCGACGTCCTCAGCCGCACCCTGACCGCCCTCGGCGGCGGCTGGACCTCCCGGGGACGCAGCGTGCAGAGCCTGGACAACGCCGTCACGGACGTGCTCTTCTCCGTCGGCGCCCGGGTGCACTCCCCGCCCGACCCGCACCAGCGGCACTCCCCGCCCGCCGCGTACCCGGCGCACCTGACCCGGCGGGACGTGCCGCCCCTGGTGACCGTGCGGCCCCGCCCGGACCACCGGCCCTTCGGCGACTCGCCCTACCGCAACCAGGAGATCCTGCTCGGCAGCCGCGTCTACACCGTCCCGCCGCTCGCCGTGCGGGACGACTCCGGCCGGCCCCTGCCCGACCGCCGGACCGGCACCGGCACCGCCCGGACCCGGCCGGTGATCACCGCCCGCTGCCCGGCGGGCACCCAGGTCCACCTGTGGGCCCCGCACTACTCCGGCACCGCCCGGCTCGCCGACGGCACCGCCACGCTCTTCAACGCCAAGGACACCCGCAGCCGCGCCGCCATGGCCCCGCTCGGCACCGCCCCCGCCTCCGGGCGGCTGACCGTCCGGCTCACCCCGAACCGGCCCGGCAGCATCCCGCCCGGCGCGATCGGCTGCCTCGACACCGGCCGGCTGCGCACCGCCGCCGCCCGCCTGACGGCCGGCGGGGCGCGGGAGGTCACCGTCTCCGACGGCACCGTGCACGCCCGGCTGCCCGCCGGGAGCCGGGGCCTCGCGGTCCTCGCCGCGCCCCGCATCGCCGGCTGGCGGTGCGCCACCGGGGACGGACCGGCCCGGCCGGCGGGGGAGTACCACGGCCTGATCGCCGTCCCCGTCGACCCCAGGTCCACCAGCCTGACCTGCACCTTCCACCCACCCGGCCTGCGGCTGGGCACGGCGGTCGGCGGCGCCTCGCTGCTCGTCCTCGCCGTGCTGACCGCCGGCAGTGCCCTGCGCCGCCGGCGCGCGCCGGCGACGCCCACCACCACATCACCGCGCGAGCGGGTGACCACCGCTCACTGATCGCGCCCAGGGGGAAACCGCCATGCTGATATCCATCGTCGCGCCCTGCTACAACGAGGAGGACGTCCTCGCCCGCTTCCACGAGGAGGTCCAGAAGGTCGCCGAGGAACTGCTGCCCCTCGGCCACGACATGGAGTTCGTCTACGTCGACGACGGCAGCCGGGACCGCACGCTCGCCGTCCTGAAGGAGCTGGCCGCGGGCGACGCCCGGGTGCGCTACGTCTCCTTCAGCCGCAACTTCGGCAAGGAGGCGGCCCTGCTCGCCGGGCTGCGGCACGCCTCGGGCGACTCGGTGATCGTCATGGACGCCGACCTCCAGCACCCGCCCGTGCTGATCAAGCGCATGGTCGAACTGCGCGAACAGGGCCACGACCAGGTCATCGCCCGGCGCACCCGCACCGGCGACCGGCTGACCCGGACCCTCACCGCGCGCCTGTACTACCGGCTCGTCAACCGCCTGGTCGACGTCGAACTCGTGGACGGCGTGGGGGACTTCCGGCTGCTGTCGCGCCGGGTGGTGGACGCGGTGCTGGACCTGACCGAGTACAACCGCTTCTCCAAGGGCCTGTTCGCCTGGGTGGGCTTCCCGAGCACCACCTTCGAGTACCAGAACGCCGTCCGCGAGGCCGGCCGCAGTTCCTGGAACCTGCGCGGACTGCTCAACTACGGCCTCGACGGCCTGCTGTCCTTCAACAACCGCCCGCTGCGCGCCGCCCTCTGGCTCGGGGTGACCCTGCTGCTGTGCGCGGGGGCGTACACCACGTGGATCGTGGGCGCCGCGCTCGTCCACGGCGTCCAGACGCCCGGCTATGTGACCATCATCACCGCCGTGACCGCCCTCGCGGGCGTCCAGATGGTCATGCTGGGAGTCATCGGGGAGTACACCGGCCGCATCTACTACGAGGTGAAGAGGCGTCCGCACTTCCTGGTGAAGGCTACCAATGCGGAACGGACGAAGGATCTCATTCCCTGATGCGGCAGATACTGACCTTCGCGGCGGTCGGTGTCGTCAATACGGCGACCTACTATTGTCTTTACCTGTTGTTCCTGACCGGCCTGCCGTATCTCGCGGCGCACATCCTGGCCTTCACGCTCGCCATGGTCGGCTCTTTCTTCCTCAATGCGCGCTTCACTTACCGGACCCCGCCGACCTGGCGGAAATTCCTGCTGTTCCCGCTGACGAACGTCACCAACTTCCTGATCACGACGGCCGGGGTGTATCTGATCGTGGACGTCCTGCACGCCGGGAGCCGCTTCGCCCCGCTGGTCGCGTCCGCCGCGGCGATCCCGGTCACCTACGTCGTGTCCCGCTGGGTGATGCTCCCCAAGTCCATTGCATAAACGTGCAGCGATACGTATAGTCATGCCATCCAGAGGAGGATGGACATGGCAGTACGTGCGGCGGTGGCCGGAGCGAGCGGATACGCGGGCGGAGAGGTCCTGCGGCTGCTCCTCGCACACCCCGAGGTCGAGATCGGTGCCCTGACCGGGAACTCCAACGCCGGGCAGCGGCTCGGAGCGCTCCAGCCGCACCTGCTGCCGCTGGCCGGCCGCGTGCTCGCCGAGACCACGCCCGAGGCCCTCGCCGGGCACGACGTGGTCTTCCTCGCGCTGCCGCACGGCCAGTCCGCGGCCGTCGCCGAACAGCTCGGCCCCGATGTGCTGGTGATCGACATGGGAGCCGACTTCCGGCTGAAGGACCCGGCCGACTGGGAACGGTTCTACGGCTCTCCGCACGCCGGCACCTGGCCCTACGGCCTCCCCGAACTCCCGGGCGCCCGCGCCGCGCTGGAGGGGTCCAAGCGCGTCGCGGTGCCCGGCTGCTACCCGACCGCCGTCTCCCTCGCCCTGTTCCCGGCCTACGCGGCCGGCCTCGTCGGGCCCGAGGCGGTGATCGTCGCCGCGTCCGGCACCTCCGGCGCGGGCAAGGCCCCCAAGCCGCACCTGCTGGGCAGCGAGGTCATGGGCTCCATGTCGCCGTACGGCGTCGGCGGCGGCCACCGGCACACCCCCGAGATGATCCAGAACCTCAGCGCCGTCGCCGGGGAACCCGTGCGGGTCTCCTTCACCCCGACCCTGGCCCCGATGCCCCGCGGGATCCTCGCCACGTGCAGCGCGTCCGCCGCCGCGGGTGTGACGGCCGACAGCGTCCGCGCCGCCTACGAGAAGGCGTACGCCGACGAGCCGTTCGTCCACCTGCTGCCCGAGGGCCAGTGGCCCGCCACGGCGTCCGTCCACGGCTCCAACGCCGTCCAGGTACAGGTCGCGTACGACGCCGCCGTGGGCCGTGTCATCGCGATCAGCGCCATCGACAACCTGACCAAGGGCACCGCCGGCGGTGCCGTCCAGAGCATGAACATCGCCCTGGGTCTCCCCGAGACCACCGGGCTTTCCACGATCGGAGTCGCGCCGTGAGCCGGGGGCACCTCCCAGCGGTGGCCGGGGGAGCGCGTGCGGCCACCGGGCCGCAGACGACGACGATGACCGCACCGCCGCACTGCACGGGCGGAGAAGCGAACAAGGAGACGCAGTGAGTGTCACGGCAGCCAAGGGATTCACGGCGGCGGGGATCGCCGCCGGGATCAAGGAGAACGGCGACCCCGACCTGGCCCTGGTGGTCAACGGCGGGCCCCGCCGTGCCGCCGCGGGCGTCTTCACCTCCAACCGCGTCAAGGCGGCCCCGGTGCTGTGGTCGGAGCAGGTCCTGAGGAGCGGCCAGGTCTCGGCGGTCGTCCTCAACTCCGGCGGTGCCAACGCCTGCACCGGGCCGAAGGGCTTCCAGGACACCCACGCCACCGCCGAGAAGACCGCCGAGGTGCTCGGCCGGGGCGCCATCGAGGTCGCCGTCTGCTCCACCGGCCTGATCGGCGAGTTGCTGCCCATGGACAAGGTCCTGGCGGGCGTGGAGACGGCCGCCGCCTCCCTGAGCGAGCACGGCGGCGAGAAGGCCGCCATCGCCATCAAGACCACCGACACCGTCCACAAGACCTCCGTGGCGACGCGGTCCGGCTGGACCGTCGGCGGCATGGCCAAGGGCGCCGGCATGCTCGCCCCCGGCCTCGCCACCATGCTGGTCGTCCTCACCACCGACGCCGACCTGGAGAGCGAGGTGCTGGACAAGGCGCTGCGCGCGGCCACCCGGGTCACCTTCGACCGCGTCGACTCCGACGGCTGCATGTCCACCAACGACACCGTGCTGCTGCTCGCCTCCGGCGCCTCCGGGATCACCCCCGACTACGACGAGTTCGCCGAGGCCGTGCGCGAGGTCTGCGACGACCTCGGCCGGCAGCTCATCGGCGACGCCGAGGGCGCCAGCAAGGAGATCAAGGTCGAGGTGATCAACGCGGCGACCGAGGAGGACGCCGTCGAGGTGGGCCGCTCCATCGCCCGCAGCAACCTCCTCAAGTGCGCGATCCACGGCGAGGACCCCAACTGGGGCCGGGTGCTCTCCGCGATCGGCACCACCCGGGCCGCCTTCGAACCCGACCGACTGAACGTCGCCATCAACGGCGTCTGGGTGTGCCGGAACGGCTCCGTCGGCGAGGACCGCGACCTGGTCGACATGCGCTACCGCGAGGTGCACATCGTCGCCGACCTGGCCGCGGGCACCGAGACCGCGACCATCTGGACCAACGACCTGACCGCCGACTACGTCCACGAGAACAGCGCCTACTCCTCATGACAACCCGCAAACACACCGCGCTGCCCAAGGCCCGCATCCTCATCGAGGCGCTGCCCTGGCTCACCCGGCACCACGGCAAGGTCGTCGTCATCAAGTTCGGCGGCAACGCCATGGTGGACGAGGAACTGAAGGCCGCCTTCGCCCAGGACGTCGTCTTCCTGCACCACGCCGGCCTAAGGCCGGTCGTGGTGCACGGCGGCGGCCCGCAGATCAGCGCCGCCCTCGACAGGCACGGCATCGCCAGCGAGTTCAAGGCGGGCCTGCGCGTCACCACCGAGGACGCCATGGACGTGGTACGGATGGTGCTCGCCGGGCAGGTGCAGCGCGAGCTGGTCGGCCTGCTCAACCAGCACGGCCCGCTCGCCGTCGGCCTCACCGGCGAGGACGCGCACACCATCAGCGCCACCCGGCACACCCCCGAGATCGACGGGGAACCGGTCGACATCGGGCGGGTCGGCGAGATCACCGCCATCGACACCGGTGCCATAGCGGCCCTGCTGGCCGACGGCCGCATCCCGGTCGTCTCCTCCATCGCCCGCTCCGAGGACGACGGACACGTCTACAACGTCAACGCCGACACGGCCGCCGCGGCACTCGCCGCCGCCCTCGGCGCCGAGACCCTCATGGTCCTCACCGACGTCGAGGGGCTCTACGTGGACTGGCCCCACTCCGACGAGG
The DNA here is from genome assembly GCF_016860525.1 of Streptomyces rubradiris. Taxonomy (NCBI): domain Bacteria; kingdom Bacillati; phylum Actinomycetota; class Actinomycetes; order Kitasatosporales; family Streptomycetaceae; genus Streptomyces; species Streptomyces rubradiris. Next base: position 1,155,642 of record NZ_BNEA01000001.1, on the reverse strand, counting down.
TGATCAGCCGCCTCACCGCCTCCCAGCTGGAGAAGCTGCTGCCCGACCTGAGTGCCGGCATGGTGCCCAAGATGGAGGGCTGCCTGCACGCCGTGCGCAACGGCGTGCACACCGCCCGGGTCATCGACGGCCGGGTCCAGCACTCGATCCTGCTGGAGATCTTCACCGACGAAGGCATCGGCACCATGGTCGTGCCGGACGAACAGGGGGAGTCATGAGCAACCAGGAACTGACCGCGCGGTGGCAGGGCGCGCTCATGGACAACTACGGCACCCCGCGCCTGCCCCTCGTCCGCGGTGCGGGCACCCGGGTGTGGGACGCCGAGGGCCGGGAATACCTGGACTTCGTCGGCGGTATCGCCACCAACGCGCTCGGCCACGCCCACCCCGCCGTCGTCGCCGCCGTCAGCGGGCAGATCGCCTCCCTCGGCCACATCTCCAACTTCTTCATGGCCGAGCCCACCGTCGCCCTCGCCGAACGGCTCCTGCGCCTCTTCGGCCGGGACGGCCGGGTCTTCTTCTGCAACTCCGGCGCCGAGGCCAACGAGGCCGCCTTCAAGATCGGCCGGCTGACCGGCCGCACCCAGGTGGTCGCCACCGAGGGCGGCTTCCACGGCCGGACCATGGGCGCCCTCGCGCTCACCGGCCAGCCCGCCAAGCAGGACCCGTTCCGGCCGCTGCCCGGCGAGGTCACCCACGTCCCCTACGGCGACGCCCAGGCGCTGGCCGCCGCGGTCACCGAGGACACCGCCCTGGTGGTCATCGAGCCGATCCAGGGCGAGAACGGCGTGGTCGTGCCCCCGGCCGGCTATCTCAAGGCCGCCCGCGCGATCACCGCCGCCACCGGCGCGCTGCTGGTCCTGGACGAGGTGCAGACCGGCATCGGCCGGACCGGGACCTGGTTCGAGTACCAGGCCCACGAGGGCGTGCTGCCCGACGTCGTCACCCTCGCCAAGCAGCTCGGCGGCGGGCTGCCGCTCGGCGCGACCGTGGCCTTCGGCCGGGCCGCCGAACTGCTCCGGCCGGGCCACCACGGGACCACCTTCGGCGGCAACCCGGTCGCCTGCGCCGCCGGACTCGCCGTGCTCGACACCATCGAGGCCGAGGGCCTGCTGGACAACGTCAAGCGGCAGAGCGAGCGGCTGCGGGAGGGAATCGAGGCGCTGAACCACCCGCTGGTCCACGGTGTCCGGGGCGCGGGCCTGCTCCTGGGTATCGTGCTCACCGGGCCGCGCGCGCCACAGGCGCAGGCGGCGGCCCAGGAGGCCGGGTTCCTGGTGAACGCGCCCGCCCCCGACGTCGTACGGCTCATGCCGCCGCTGAATCTGCGCGACGACGAGGTGGACGCGCTGCTCGGGGCGCTGCCCGGCATCCTCGACGCAGCGGGCCCCGTGGACGGGGACGGACGATCCGGAGAATGAGACGACGATGAGCGAGGCGCAGGACCACGAACAGGGCGTGGGGGCCGGGCCCGCCGTACCGCAGACCCGCACCGCACGGCACCGCCGGATCGTGGACATCCTCAACCGGCAGCCGGTGCGGTCGCAGAGCCAGCTGGCGAAGCTGCTCGCCGACGACGGGCTGAACGTCACGCAGGCGACGCTCAGCCGGGATCTCGACGAGCTGAACGCGGTCAAGATCCGCAACACCGACGGCGACCTGATCTACGCGGTGCCGAGCGAGGGCGGGTTCCGTACCCCGCGTGCCCCGCTGGGGGAGTCGGCGAAGGAGGAGCGGATGCGGCGGCTCTCCCAGGAGCTGCTGATCTCCGCGGAGGCCTCGGCGAACCTCGTGGTCCTGCGCACGCCTCCCGGCGCCGCGCAGTTCCTCGCCTCCGCCATCGACCAGGCCGAACTCCACGACATCCTGGGCACCATCGCCGGCGACGACACGCTGCTGCTGATCAGCCGGAACCCCACCGGCGGCCAGGCGCTGGCGGACCACTTGCTGCGACTGGCCCAGAACGGCCACTGAAGGGGGCGGCGGCGGGGGAGCGCCCGGTGCGGGCCCGCAGGCGCCGACCGCGCGGCCGGGACGCCGCACGGGCCCTCCGGCCGAGACCCCGGTGCCGGGGCGGACAGAGCTGGAGCGCGGTCCCGGGACGAGGAACCGCCGGCGGACCAGCCGGCCCGCCTCCGCGCCCATCCGGAGGTCAGGCCGCCGACGCTACCGAGTGCCATCGGGTGGCCGGCCGGCAGGCCCGGTGATCCGGCCCGCTCCCGGCATCCGGCCGGTGCCGTCGGCGACAGCCGGCGTGGTGTGCCACCACAGCCACAGCCGTAGCACGTCCGCCGCACCCGCCCGAGCGGCGAGCGGCAAGGCGGCCGGGGAACGGCGCGGGCGGGCGCGGCGCGTCCGGGGGCGCCTCAGTAGCGGGTGACGGCGGTGGCCCCGTCCTCGGTGCCCACCGCGATGTGCGGCTCGCGCTCCGGATCCGCCCAGCGCAGGATCCGCTCCATCGCCTCCTTGGGCACCGACACACAACCGGACGTCGGCCCGCGCCCGTTGACGTGCAGGAAGATCCCGGCGCCGCGTCCGCGCACGGGCCGGTCGTAGTTGAAGCCGATGACCAGGCCGTGGGCGTACTGCTCCCGGTAGTCGGCCAGGTGCTCGGACTCGGCGGCGCGGCAGTCGGCGGGCAGCGGGTCGACCCAGCGGTTGTAGGAGCGGGAGCCGTTGTCCTGGCACCACCAGGAACTGTCCTTCACGGCCCGGTACTCCACGCTCGTCCCGGCCGGCGCCGGCTCGGTCCCGAAGCCGAACGGGAGGTCGTACAGGCCGGTCGGGGTCGTTTCGGTGCCCTGTGTGCGGGTGGTGCCCTCGACCAGCCCGTGCGCTCCGAAGCGGGCCGGCGCGGTTCCGGCCCGGACCCATCGGCCGTCCCGGAGGTCCCACCAGGCGACCGTGCCCTCGGTGGCGCCGGTGTCCGGGGCCTGGGCGACGATCAGCTGGGAGCCGCCGCCGGTGTCCGCCATCCGGGCCGGCAGCGGTGCCGGTTCCCGGCCGGGGGCGGCGCCGAGCAGGGCGAGACAGGACACGGACACGAGGGCGAGGACCACACCGGGGCGCATGCCTCAGACGCTAGACGGGGGCAGCGGCAACGGCAGCCCGGGCAGTCCGTCCAGGCTGGTCGCGATGTGCTCCTTCTGGGTGAAGTACGCGCTCAGTGAGGCGTCGTCCTCGCGGGCGAAGCGCCTGCCGTGCAGGTCGCGGTCCTCCTCGTACGCCATGAAGGGGACGGCGTAGCCGCAGGAGTCGCGGACCACATCGGCGTGCACCACGATGACGGCGCGCAGTCCGTGCGCGGTGTGGTCGATGTCCGGGAAGCGGGCGAGGAGGTCCGGGAAGCGCGGGTCGTCACGGAAGACGGGCTCGCCTCGGCCGTGCACGCGCACGATGTTGGGCGGGCCCTGGAAGGCGCACCACATCAGTGTGATCCGCCCGTTCTCCCGCAGGTGGGCGATGGTCTCGGCGGTGGACCCGGCGAAGTCCAGGTAGGCGACGGTGAGTTCGTCCAGCACCACGAAGGAGCCCTTGAGCCCCTTGGGGGAGAGGTTGACCGTGCCGTCGCCGGAGAGCGGGGCGGTCGCGGTGAAGAAGAGCGGCTGTGCCTCGATGAAGGCGCGCAGTCTGCCGTCTATGCGTTCATAAGTCTTTCCCATGACTAACGATTATCGCGGAAGATCCTTCGCCTGTCTAAGTATTTCTCCCTCGAAGGGCTGATTGACGAATCATGCAGACTCCTGCATACTCATGCATATCAGCGAATGCACTGTGAGGAGAAAACTCGTGACCGAGCGCGTCGTACTGGCCTACTCAGGCGGTCTGGACACCTCCGTCGCCATCGGCTGGATCGCCGAGGAGACGGGCGCCGAGGTCATCGCCGTTGCGGTCGACGTCGGCCAGGGCGGCGAGGACCTGGACGTCATCCGCAAGCGCGCCCTCGCGTGCGGTGCCGTCGAGGCCGAGGTCGCGGACGCCAAGGACGAGTTCGCCGACGAGTACTGCCTCCCGGCGATCAAGGCCAACGCCCTGTACATGGACCGCTACCCGCTGGTCTCCGCCCTCTCCCGGCCGACCATCGTCAAGCACCTGGTCGCTGCCGCCAAGAAGCACGGCGCCACCACGGTCGCCCACGGCTGCACCGGCAAGGGCAACGACCAGGTCCGCTTCGAGGCCGGCATCGTCGCCCTCGCCCCCGACCTGAAGTGCATCGCCCCGGTCCGCGACTACGCCATGACCAGGGACAAGGCGATCGCCTTCTGCGAGGCCAAGCAGCTCCCGATCGCCACCACCAAGAAGTCCCCGTACTCCATCGACCAGAACGTCTTCGGGCGCGCCGTCGAGACGGGCTTCCTGGAGGACATCTGGAACGCCCCGATCGAGGACATCTACGAGTACACCTCCAACCCGGCCGCCCCCCGCGAGGCCGACGAGGTGGTCATCACCTTCGAGGCGGGCGTCCCGGTCGCCATCGACGGCAAGCCCGTCACCGTCCTGCAGGCCATCCAGCAGCTCAACGAGCGGGCCGGCGCCCAGGGCATCGGCCGGATCGACATGGTCGAGGACCGCCTGGTCGGCATCAAGTCCCGCGAGGTGTACGAGGCCCCGGGCGCGATCGCCCTGATCACCGCCCACCAGGAGCTGGAGAACGTCACCGTCGAGCGCGAACTCGCCCGGTTCAAGCGCCAGGTCGAGCAGCGCTGGGGCGAACTGGTCTACGACGGCCAGTGGTTCTCCCCGCTCAAGCGCGCCCTGGACGGCTTCATCAACGAGGCCAACCAGCACGTCTCCGGCGACATCCGGATGACCCTGCACGGCGGTCGCGCGGTCGTCACCGGCCGGCGCTCCCAGAAGTCGCTGTACGACTTCGACCTCGCCACCTACGACACAGGCGACACCTTCGACCAGTCGGCGGCCAAGGGCTTCATCGACATCTACAGCCTGTCGTCGAAGATCGCCGCGCGGCGTGATCTGGCAGGCGGAGCCTGACGCAGACCTGGCCTGACACACGAGGGTCACCTCACCCGCATCGGCCCGACAGCCGCCTCCCCGCCCGGAAGCGTGGGGAGGCGGTGGCACATCACGAGCTTCGAGGAGCAACGCAAGTGAGCAGCAACAGCGGTGACGTACGGCTCTGGGGCGGCCGTTTCGCCGACGGACCCGCCGAGGCCCTGGCGAAGCTGTCCGCGTCCGTCCACTTCGACTGGCGGCTCGCGCCCTACGACATCGCCGGCTCGCGTGCCCACGCGCGCGTCCTGCACAAGGCGGGGCTGCTCACCGAGGACGAGCTGACCCGGATGCTGGCCGGCCTCGACCGACTCGAAGCGGACGTCGCGTCGGGCGCCTTCGTCGGCACCATCGCCGACGAGGACGTGCACACCGCCCTGGAGCGCGGCCTGCTGGAGCGCCTCGGCCCGGACCTCGGCGGCAAGCTGCGCGCCGGCCGGTCCCGCAACGACCAGGTCGCCACCCTCTTCCGGATGTACCTGCGCGACCACGCCCGGATCATCGGCGGCCTGATCGCCGACCTCCAGGACGCCCTGATCGGTCTTGCCGAGGCCCACCCGGACGTGGCGATGCCCGGCCGCACCCACCTCCAGCACGCCCAGCCGGTGCTCTTCGCCCACCACGTCCTCGCCCACGTCCAGTCCCTGTCCCGGGACGCCGAGCGGCTGCGCCAGTGGGACGAGCGGACGGCCGTGTCGCCGTACGGCTCCGGCGCCCTCGCCGGCTCCTCCCTGGGCCTGGACCCGGAGGCGGTCGCCCGGGACCTCGGCTTCGAGCACGGCAGCGCCGGCAACTCCATCGACGGCACCGCCTCCCGGGACTTCGTCGCGGAGTTCGCGTTCATCACCGCGATGATCGGTGTGAACCTCTCCCGGATCGCCGAGGAGATCATCATCTGGAACACGAAGGAGTTCTCCTTCGTGACCCTGCACGACGCCTTCTCCACGGGCTCGTCGATCATGCCGCAGAAGAAGAACCCTGACATCGCCGAGCTGGCCCGCGGCAAGTCCGGCCGGCTGATCGGCAATCTGACCGGCCTGCTGGCGACCCTCAAGGCCCTGCCCCTGGCGTACAACCGAGACCTCCAGGAGGACAAGGAGCCGGTCTTCGACTCCTGCGACCAGCTGGAGGTGCTGCTGCCCGCCTTCACCGGCATGATCGCCACGCTCACCGTCCACCGCGAGCGCATGGAGGAGCTGGCCCCGGCCGGCTTCTCGCTGGCCACCGACATCGCCGAGTGGCTGGTCAGGCAGGGCGTGCCGTTCCGGGTGGCGCACGAGGTCGCGGGGGAGTGCGTCAAGGCCGCCGAGGCCGAGGGCAAGGAGCTGGACGACCTCACGGACGAGCAGTTCGCGAAGATCTCCCCGCACCTCACCCCCGAGGTCCGCACGGTCCTCAACGTCCCCGGCGCCCTCGCCTCCCGGTCCGGCCGCGGCGGCACGGCCCCGAGCGCGGTGGCGGTCCAGCTCGCGGAGGTCAAGGCGGACGTGGCACGTCAGCACGAGTGGGCGGTGGCCAAAAAGAAGCAGTAGGGGAGCGCCCCCTCAGGGGCGCGGAACTGCGCGACAAGCCACCACGCACACGCACTCGCCGACGAGCCGGTACCGCCCGGGTTCTCCAGGCGCCCGGCTCCACAAGTGGGGTGTCATCGCGGGTTACGTTGGCCGGAAGCCCACCGCTACCGACCGAACGGACCCCGCGATGCCCTTCGCCCGCCTCGCGACAGCGACCACCCCCACCCGCCGCATCGGCCTCGGCCTCGCCGCCGTCGGCCGCCCCGGCTACATCAACCTCGGCCGTGGCGAAGACCTCGGAGAGAACCGCGGCGTCGAGGCACTGCGCGCCCGGACCCACGCACTCCTCGACGCCGCCTACGCCCAGGGCGTCCGCTACGTCGACGCCGCCCGCTCCTACGGCCGCTCCGAGGAGTTCCTCGCGGACTGGCTGGCCGCCCACCCCGGCATCGACGACGTGGTCATCGGCAGTAAATGGGGCTACACCTACACCGCCGGCTGGTCGGCGGACGCCGAGACGCACGAGGTCAAGGACCACAGCACCGCCGCCTACGACCGGCAGCGCGCCGAGACCGACGCCCTGCTCGGCGACCGGCTCGACCTCTACCAGATCCACTCGGTGACCCCGGACAGCCCGGCCCTGACCGACAAGGACCTGCACGCGAGGCTCGCGGAGGCGGCCGCCCGGGGCCTCACCCTCGGCTTCTCCACCAGCGGCCCCGCCCAGGCCGACACCATCCGCGCGGCCCTCGCCGTCACGGTCGGCGGCGAGCCTCTCTTCCGTACCGTCCAGTCGACGTACAACCTCCTGGAGACCTCGGCCGGTCCCGCCCTCGCCGAGGCGCACGACGCCGGGCTCACCGTGATCGTCAAGGAGGGCATGGCGAACGGCCGGCTGGCCGGTCCGCACGCCCCGGACGCCCTCAAGGCCGTGGCCGCCGCCACCGGGCTCGGCTGTGACGCGGTCGCCCTCGGCTGGATCCTGCGCCGGCCCTGGGCGGGCGTGGTCCTCTCCGGCGCGGCGACCGTCCCCCAGCTGCTGTCGAATCTGCGCGCCCCCGCCGTCGACCTGGACCCGGACCGGCTGGCCCGTCTCGCCGTGCTGCGGGAGGAGCCGCACGCCTACTGGGAGCGGCGCCGGCAGCTGCCCTGGCACTGACACACACCCGCTACGAGCTGGGAAAATGAGCCACGCGTGCCCAGGATGAGACATCAACGTCTCATCTGGGCTACTCTTGTCTCATGGCCATCGACCGTGACCACGTGCTGCGCAGCGCAGCCGCCCTGCTGACCCGCAAATCCACCGCGACCATGGACGAGGTCGCCAAGGCCGCCGGGATCAGCCGGGCCACGCTGCACCGCCACTTCGCCGGCCGCGACGCCCTCGTCAGGGCCCTGGAACAGCTCGGCATCGCCGAATGCGAGGCCGCGCTGGACCGCGCCCGGCTGGAAGAAGGTCCCGCGGCCGAGGCCGTCCGCCGGCTGGTCCGCGAGATCCAGCCGGCCGCCGGACTGCTGTCGTTCCTCTACGGCGAGAACCAGCTGTGGGAGGGCGACGGGCTGAACGAGGGCTGGCAGCGCCTGGACGCCCGGATCAGCGCCCTGTTCCAGCGCGGTCAGCGCGCCGGCGCATTCCGTATCGATCTCAGCCCGGTCTGGCTCACCGAGGCGCTGTACGGGCTCATCGCCTCGTGCGCCTGGGCCACCCTGGACGGCCGGGTGGCCTCCCGGGACTTCCCGACCATGATCGCCGAGCTGTTGCTCGGCGGCGCACTGCGAAGAGAGGAACCATGACCAGCACCCTGCGGCCGGACCGGACGACCGAGGCGGTGAAGCGCCCGGGCCGCTGGCTGGCGCTGTCCGTCCTCGTCCTGGCCGTGCTGCTGGTGGCCGTCGACGCCACCGTCCTCGGCCTGGCGACCCCCTACATCAGCGAAGACCTCCACCCCTCCGGCACCCAGCTGCTGTGGATCGGCGACGTCTACTCCTTCGTCATCGCCGGTCTGCTCGTCTCCATGGGCAGCCTCGGCGACCGCATCGGCCGCAAGCGGATCCTGCTGGTCGGTGCCACCGCGTTCGGCGCGCTGTCCGTGCTCAACGCCTACGCCACGACGCCCGAGCTGATGATCCTGGCCCGGGCGCTGCTCGGCGTCGCGGGCGCGACCCTGATGCCCGCCACACTGGCCCTGATCCGCAACATCTTCCACGACCCGCGCGAACGCAGCCTGGCCGTCGGCATCTGGGGCGCCACCGCCTCCGCCGGCATGGCCGTCGGCCCGATCGCCGGCGGATTCCTCCTGGAACACTTCTGGTGGGGCTCGGTCTTCCTGATCAACCTGCCGGTGATGGCCGTCCTGGTGCTGGTCGGCGTGCGCACCCTGCCCGAGTCCCGCAACCCGCGCCCGGGGCCGTGGGACCTGACCAGCGTGCTGCTGTCGCTGGCCGGCATGATCGGCCTCGTCTACGCCGTCAAGGAGGCGGCGGCGCACGGCTTCTCCTGGCCGGCCCTCGGTGCCGGCCTGCTGGGCGCGGCGGCGCTGTACGGCTTCGTCCACCGCCAGCTGACCATGCCGGTGCCGCTGCTGGACATGCGGCTGTTCCGGCGGCGCGGCTTCAGCGGCGCGGTCCTCGCCGACCTGCTGACCGTCCTCGGCATGTCCGGCCTGGTGTTCTTCCTCTCCCAGTTCCTGCAACTCGTCCAGGACCGGCACCCGTTCGAGGCGGGCCTGGCCGAACTGCCCGCAGCGGTGGGCGCGGTGGCGGCCGGTCTGGTCGCGGGCCGCGCGGCCCGGCGCTTCTCGGTCCGCGCGGTCGTCGCGGGCGGCCTCGCCGCGGTCGGCGTCGCCCTGGCGGCACTGACCATGATCGGCCAGACCACCGGCTATCCCGTCCTCGGCGCCGCCCTGCTGGTGGTCGGCGTCGGCGCGGGCCTCTCCTTCACGGTGACCGCCGACGTCATCCTCTCCAGCGTCCCGAAGGACCAGGCGGGCGCGGCCTCGGCGGTCTCCGAGACGGCGTACGAACTGGGCGCCGCCCTCGGCATCGCCCTGCTGGGCTCCATCGTGACCGGCGTCTACCGCGACTTCGCGGGCCCGGCCGGCACCCCGGCCGGGGCCCACGAGTCGCTGGGCGCCGCGGTGCAGGCCGCCGCGCTCCTGCCCCCGCACCAGGCCGAGGGGCTGCTCGGCGCGGCCCGCGAGTCCTTCGTCCACGGCCTCCACCTGGCCTCGGCGGCGGGCGCGGCGGTCCTGCTGACGGCGTCGGCGGTGGCGTGGTTCCTGCTGCGGGGCCAGAAACTGGACGGCGACGCCGGGTGAGCCGAGCGCGCCGGCCGCGCCGCCCTCACTTCTTGTAGCCGAGGACCGTCATCATCCCGCTCTCCGAGTGGTACTGGTTGTGGCAGTGCAGCATCCACAGCCCCGGGTTGTCGGCGTCGAAGTCGAGCACCAGCTTGCGGTGCGGCAGCACCAGCGCGGTGTCCTTGCGCGCGCCCGCGGAGTCCAGCCCGGTCACCGCGAAGGTGTGCCCGTGCAGGTGCATCGGGTGCCACATGTCGGTGGCGTTGATGAGGGTGAGCCGCACCCGCTCACCGGCACGGACCGGGTGGCGCTGCTGCGGGGTGTAGGTCCTGTGGTCGAACCCCCAGTCGAACTTCGCCATCGTCCCGGTGATCCGGATGCGCACCTCGCGGTCCGGCTTCCGGTCGTCCAGGGCCACGGACTCGTGGGGCAGCAGCCGGCGCGCGGGGACGGTGTTGCCGTCGATCTCCCGCGGGCGGACCTCGCCGGCGGGCGGGGACTTGCGCGTCTTGCCGGTGTGCAGGACGGCGAGGGCCCTGCCCTTCTTGCCCTCGGGGAGGGCGACCAGCGGGAACATGCCGTCCCGGGCGGTGATCAGCACGTCGTACCGCTCCGCCATGCCGACGAGGAGCGCGTCGGTCTCCTTGTGCCGCACCGGGTAGCCGTCGGTGTGCGTGACGGTCATCTTGTGGTCGCCCAGCGCCACCCGGAAGGCGGTCTCGGAACCGGCGTTGATGATGCGCAGCCGCACCCGCTCGCCGGGGCGGCAGCGGAACACCGACGGCGCGTCGGGCAGCCGGCCGTTGATGAGGTAGTGCGGGTAGGCGACGCTGCCGCCCTCCCCGTTGAGCATGCGGCTGTGGGACTTGTGCAGCACCCGGTTGGGGCCGGTGGGCTTCTTGGACGGCTTCGGGTGCCCCTTCGTCGGGTGGCCGGGGCCCATGGCCATGCCTCCCATGTCCATGGCGCCGCCGGGCTTGAGCTGTTCCAGGACGTTCTCGGGGGTGGAGCCCTCCACACCGTCGAGCCAGTCGTCCAGGACCAGGACCCACTCCTTGTCGTAGGAGAGGGGTTCCCTGGGGTCCTCCACGACGAGCGGCGCGTACAGGGCCCGGTCGGGCTGCATCCCGACGTGGGAGTGCAGCAGGTACGTTCCCGGGTGCGCGACGGTGAAGCGGTAGCGGAAGTCGGTGTCCGGGTGGATGGCGCGCTGGGTCAGGTCGGGGACGCCGTCCATGTCGCAGCGCAGCCGCACCCCGTGGGAGTGCAGGGTGGTGGTCTCGGGCAGCCGGTTGGCCAGTGTCAGGTCGAGCACGTCCCCGGCGGTGACCCGCACCAGGGGGCCCGGCACCTCCTCGTTGTACGCCCAGGTACGGACGGAGCGTCCGCCGATGTCCAGCTCGGTCTCCGCCGCGGTGAACCGCAGGACGCGCTCGCGGCCGGCCCCGCGTCTGCGTTCGGCGGCCAGCACCTCCGGATCCGAGGGATTGACGTAGCCTCGGGGCCCGGCCGGGACGAACCTCTCCCCGCCGCCGGGATGTTCGGGTCCGGAGCCGGACTCCGGGCCGGAACTGGTGCAGGCTGCCAGGAATCCCGCGCCGGCGGCGGCGAGGGGGGTGCGGAGCAGGGTACGCCGAGAAGGTGTGAACATGTCTAAATAAGACATGTTGGGTGGTCAGGTGGCCCGGTAATGCGGCCGAATGCCCTATGTGTCGGGGGCAGATTCCACCGGCAGGCGGAGGGCGAGGGGCGGTACGCGCTCGCCCCGGGGGGCTCAGGCGGCCTTCGCCTTGGTGGCGTACATGTCCACGTACTCCTGCCCGGACAGCCGCATCACCTCGGTCATCACCGAGTCCGTCACCGCCCGCAGGACGTAGCGGTCCCGGTCCATGCCGTCGTAGCGCGAGAACTCCATGGCCTCGCCGAACCGCACGGTGACCCGGCCCGGCCGCGGGAGGCCCTTGCCGCTCGGCTGGAGCTTGTCGGTGCCGATCATGGCGAACGGCACCACCGGCGCTCCGGTCATCAGGGTCAGCCGGGCGATGCCGGTGCGGCCCCGGTACAGCCGCCCGTCGGGCGAGCGGGTGCCCTCCGGGTAGATCCCGAAGACCCGGCCCTCCTCCAGGACGCGGCGCCCGGTCATCAGCGCCGCCACACCGCCGTTCGCCCCGTCCCGGTCCACCGGGATCATGCCGACGCCGGTGAAGAACCAGGCCATCAGCCGCCCCTTGAAGCCCTTGCCGGTGACGTACTCGTCCTTGCCGATGAAGTGCACCTGCCGCTTGGTGACCAGCGGCAGCACGATCGAGTCGATGAAGGTGAGGTGATTACCGGCCAGAATCACCGGGCCGTCCCCCGGGATGTGCTCCGCGCCCTCCACCTGGGGGCGGAACATCAGGCGCATGATCGGTCCGAGCACTGCCTTGATGAGCGCGAAGCGGGACAACGGGTCCTCCGATGTCAAGGGGGGCGATATGAGTCTGTGCAGGTGAGGACATTACTCGCGGGGCACGCCCGCGCGCACATCGGAGGCGTCCGCTTCGCCGAGGTCTTACCAACTATTGACACGCGTTCACCTGGGGTGGCGCGGGCCGGACGGCGGGTAACGGCCTTGTGCGCGTGTGACGGACATCGCGCCGGCCCGGGTCCCGCCCCCCGGCCGACGCCCCGTCACCCTCCACCGCCCGCCGGACACCCGACGGCACCCCGGTGTTCGAACGAGGGCCTCCCTTCGGTCATGTGTACGCCCCTACGATCGGCGCGCACCGGCAGAAGCGAACGGCAGGAGGGCGCTCATGGGCGGCGACCAGGACAACGGGCAGACGCAGGCGACGGGACGGCGGGCACTGCTCGGCGCCGCGGTGCTCGGCGCGGGCGGAGCGGTCCTCGGACTGCCCGGAACCGCCCGGGCCGACGCGACCCGCCCGGCCGGACGCCCGGGCCGCGGGCTGAAGGGCCTGCCGGTGCCCACGGTCATCGCCCACCGGGGAGCCAGCGGCTACCGGCCCGAGCACACCTTCGGCTCCTACGACCTCGCGCTGGACCTGGGCGCCGACGTGGTCGAGGCCGGCGACCTGGTGCCGACCAAGGACGGCCACCTGGTGTGCCGGCACGAGCCGGAGATCGGCGGCACCACGGACGTCGCCGCCCACCCGGAGTTTGCCGGCCGCAGGACCACCAAGGTGCTCGACGGCGTCCCCACGACCGGCTGGTTCACCGAGGACTTCACCCTCGCCGAGCTGAAGACGCTGCGCGCCGTCGAACGCGTCCCGGCCAACCGGCCGCACAACACCCTCTACGACGGCCGCTGGGAGATCCCCACCTTCGAAGAGGTCCTGAAGTGGCAGGACGAGCAGACCCGCAGGCGCGGCCGGCAGGTCTGGATCTACCCGGAGACCAAGCACCCCACCTACTTCCGCGAGCTCGGCCTCGGCCTGGAGGAGCGGGTGGCCAAGCTGCTGCGCAAGTACGGCAAGGACGGCCGGCACTCCCCGGTCGTCATCCAGTCCTTCGAACCGACCAGCATCCAGCGGCTGAACCGGCTGGTCGACAACCCCCTGGTCGTCCTGCTCTCCTCGGCGAACAGCCGGCCCTACGACTTCGTGGCGGCGAACGACCCGCGCACGGTCGCCGACCTCGTCACCCCCAAGGGCCTGCGGGAGATCGCCGGCTACGCGCAGGGCATCGGCCCCACCGTGGACCTGGTCATCCCGAAGAAGGCGGACGGCACCCTGGCCGAGCCCACCACGCTGGTCTCCGACGCGCACCGGGTGGGACTGGTCGTGCACCCCTACACCCTGCGCAACGAGAACCCCTTCCTGCCCGCCGAGTACCGCAGGGGCGGCGCGGCCGACGGCTACGGCGATGCCCTCGGTGCCTTCCGGACGTACTTCGCGACCGGCATCGACGGCGTCTTCACCGACAACCCCGACACCGGACTGCTCGCCCGCGCCGACTTCCTGGCCGGCTGACGCCGTCAACCACCGCACCGGCCGTCCCCCCGTTCGGGGTGAGTGTGCGCCGCCCCGGCAACCCGCCGCCGGGGCGGCTCGTCGTTCCGCATATGACCCACGACCTGGTAGCCGCCCTGCGCCCGCTGCTGGCCGCCGAGGCCTCCGCCGAGGCATATGCCTCCGGAAGCGAGCCGGGCGATCTGGAGCAGGCCGTCTGGCTCCGGCTGCTGGAGCGGCTGCGGAGCGACGGGCCGCCGCCGGACCCGCCCGGCTGGCTGCGCGAGGCCGTCCGCGCCGAGGCCCGCCGCTCCCGGCACGCCACCTGGCGGGAGCGGCCGTACGACGGCGAACCCCCCGACGTCCTCGGCCCCGGGCCCGAACAGCACGCCCTGACCGCCGCCCGCCACCGCGCCCTGCGCCAGGCGGTCCGCCGGCTGCCCGGACGCTGCCCGCGCCTGATGGAGGCGCTGCTCTCGCCGCAGGACCTCACCTACCGGGAAATCGCGGGCGAGTTGGGTATCTCACAGGGCAGTCTGGGACCGGAACGTTCCAGATGTCTCGGTTGTCTGCGGAGATTGCTCACACCGGAGGTTGCGACGCGCGGAGCGCGGGGATAGGAGTGGGGGACGACAGGTGATCAGGTGAGCGGGAGGCGTGCGCACATGGGCATGAGCGTGACCATCTCGGCGGCGACCGAGCAGGACGCGGAGCAGATCTTCAGGCTCCAGTACCTCTGCTTCCAGAGCGAGGCCGCGCTGTACGGCAACTACCGCATCGACCCGCTCGTGCAGACCCTGGACTCCGTCCGCCAGGAAGTCGCCACCGACTGCGTCTTCGTCGCCCGGCTCGGCGAGGAGGTCGTCGGCTCGGTGCGCGGCAAGGTGACCGAGGACGGCGCGGCGGCCATCGCCAGGCTCTGCGTGCACCCCCGCCTCCAGGGCCACGGCATCGGCGCCCGGCTGCTGCACGCGGCCGAGGCCGCACTGGCCGAGCGGCACGGCGCCACCCGCTTCCGCCTCCACACCGGCCACCGCAGCGAGGGCAACCTCCGCCTGTACCGCAAGGTGGGCTACCAGGCGGTGGGCCGGGCCAAGGGCGACGACGGCGTGGAAATGATCATCCTGGAAAAGGAGACGGGCGCCTTCGTCGCCACGGCGTGACGAAAAGCGCCCCCGAAGGGGCGCGGGGAACTGCGCGACGAGCCACGGACGACCCGCACCCGCCGGCGTTCGTCAGGCCCCCCTCCGCTCCCGCGCCCTCCGCAGCCAGTACATCGCGGACAAGGGCAACAGCACGGGAATGAACACGTACCCCATCCCGTACTCGGACCACACGGTCGCGTCCGGGAACGCCGACGGCTCCACCAGCGTCCAGGTGCCGACGACCAGCACCCCCGCCAGCTCGGCGGCGCAGCACACCAGCGCCGCCCTGCGCGCCGTCTCCCCGCCCCGCACCAGCGTGTACGTGATGAACGCGTACACCACACCCGCCACGGCCGACAGCGTGTACGCCAGCGGCGCCCGGTCGAACTCCGTGGCGATCTGGTACACGGAACGCGACAGCGCGCCGACCACCATCACGCCGTAGAACCAGACCAGCAGCATGCCCGGCCCGCTGATCAGCCGGGCCGGCTTCTCCTGAACCGCCGTCACCTCAGCCTCCCCAGATGTCGTAGAGCCGTACTTCCAGGACGGCCAGCACCACCCCGGCCGCGGCGACCGTCACCGAGCCCCAGCGGGTCCGCTCGGCCAGCGACATGAGCCCCGCGGCCGGCACGCACGCGAACGAGCCCAGCAGATACGCCACGAAGATCGTCGTGCCCTGCTCCGGCTTCTCGCCCCGCGCCAGCTGCACGATCCCGGCCACCAGCTGGACGAGGGCCAGCACCGACACCACGGCCATGCCGATGAAATGCCAGTCCTTCGTCGGCTGGTCGCGATAGGCGGCCCAGCCGCACCACGCGGCGAGCAGGAGCGCGGCGACCCCGGTCACCAGCATCAGGGCGTTGAGCATGCCGTGACCTTATTACGGCCGAAACGTGCCCCGGCCGCCGCCCCCGCCGAACGCCGTAGGGCCTGCACCCATGACGATCCACGCGCACGCCCTCCTCTCCGACGACGACGGCACCCTCGTCTCCTCGCCCGACTCCGTCGAGCGCTGCTGCTCCTTCCCCCGAGGACTCCGGCAAGCTCCGTCCTCGGGGGGACCCCCACCACCCAGGAGTACGGGATCACCGCCGAGGAGTTCGGCCGCGTGGAACTGCGCGGGCGCCCGGCCGCCGAGATCGTCGCCGACCTGCCGCCCGCGCACCTGGTCCCGGAGGCGGTCGCCCGGGTCGAGCGGCTGGAGGTCGAGGACGTGCCGAACGGGGGCGTACGCCTGCTGCCCGGCACCCGGGACTTCCTGGACGCCCTGCCCTCCCCCAACTCCTCGGCTTCGCTCGGAGCCGGGGGACCCCCATCCGCTGGGCCGTGGTCACCTCCGCCACCCGCCGCCTCGCCGAGGCCCGCCTGGGTGCCGTCGGCATCACGCCGAAGGCCCTGGTCTCGGCCGACGACGTCACCCGCGGCAATCCTCACCCCGAGCCCTGTCTGCCGGCCGCCCGGCAGCCCGGCGTGGACACTGCCCAGTGCGTTGTCTTCGAGGACGCCCCCGCCGGACTGCCGGCCGGCCGCGCGGCCGGCATGACCACCGTGGCGTTGGCCACAACCCACCGGGCCGCGGACCTGGACGCCGACCTGGTGGTCGACGACCTGTCGGCCTTGTCCGCACTGGTCACCGACCGGGGCGTGACGACATCCCGCCGCGGCCGAGACCCCGGCCCGCACTGTCCGCCGTTGTCCAGCATCCGGACATCGGCGGCCGTCCGGGACCGCCCGTCTGGTTTACTGAGCGCATGACCACGACGAGCTGCCGCACCCTTGCGACCGAGGCGACCATGACGCCCGGTGCTCGTTGTATGTGTCGCCTGATGTGTCGAATGTGCGCCTTCTAGAGGGCCCCCGCATCAGCCAGCCTCGCGCCCCGAAGCGAGACCGTGGCATGTCCGTGCGCCGTAGGCCGTACGAGACGCACCCCCCGCTCCATGCCGCAACCGCATGCACCCGTGCCCGGGCACACCCACGCCCGCGCACTCGACAGTGACGGAAACCCACGTGATCACCACCTCGGGCCTGACCAAGGTCTACCGCTCCCGCGGCCGTGAGGTCACCGCCCTCGACGGCGTCGATCTGCACGTCCGCGAAGGCGAGGTCTACGGCGTCATCGGCCAGTCCGGCGCCGGCAAGTCCTCCCTCATCCGCTGCGTCAATCTGCTGGAGCGCCCCACCTCCGGCACCGTGACCGTCGCCGGGCAGGACCTCACCGCCCTGGCCGGGCGCGGCCCGCGGGCCGGCCGGGAGCTGCGCCGCGCCCGCAGCCGGATCGGCATGGTCTTCCAGCACTTCAACCTGCTGTCCTCGCGGACCGTCCAGGACAACGTCGAGCTGCCGCTGGAGATCCTCGGCAAGTCCGGCAAGGAGCGCTCCCGCAAGGCCCTGGAGCTGCTGGACCTCGTCGGCCTCGCCGACAAGGCCAAGGCCTACCCCGCCCAGCTCTCCGGCGGCCAGAAGCAGCGCGTCGGCATCGCCCGCGCCCTGGCCGGCGACCCCAAGGTGCTGCTCTCCGACGAGGCCACCAGCGCCCTGGACCCGGAGACCACCCGCTCCATCCTCCAGCTGCTGCGCGACCTGAACCGGCAGCTGGGCCTGACCGTCCTGCTCATCACCCACGAGATGGACGTCGTGAAGACGATCTGCGACTCCGCCGCCCTCATGGAGCGGGGCCGGATCGTGGAGTCCGGCACCGTCAGCGAGCTGCTGGCCACCCCGGGCTCCACGCTGGCCGCCGCGCTGTTCCCGGTGGGCGGCGAGGCCACCGGCGCCGACCGGACCGTCCTCGACGTCACCTTCCACGGCGAGAGCGCCACCCAGCCGGTCGTCTCCCAGCTCGCCCGCACCTACAACATCGACATCTCGATCCTCGGCGCCGCCATCGACACCGTCGGCGGCCTCCAGGTCGGCCGGATGCGCATCGAACTGCCCGGCCGCTACGAGGACAACGTGGTCCCGATCGGGTTCCTGCGCGAGCAGGGCCTGCAGATCGACGTCGTGGGCCAGGACGCCCCGCTGGTGAAGGAAGGTGCCAAGTGACCTGGTCGGAGATGCAGCCGCTGCTGTCGGACGCGTGTAGCCAGACCTTCACCATGGTGCTCTGGTCCACCGTGATCGCCGTCGTCGCGGGCCTGCCGCTCGGCATCCTCCTGGTCCTCACGGACCGGGGCGGCCTGCTGCAGAACGTCCTCGCCAACAAGGTGATCGGCCAGGTCGTGAACGTCGGCCGGTCCATGCCGTTCATCATCCTGATGGTCGCGCTGATGACCTTCACCCGCTGGGTCACCGGCACCACCATCGGCACCACCGCCGCCATCGTGCCGCTCGCCATCGGCGGCATCCCCTTCTTCGCCCGCCTGGTCGAGACGGCCGTGCGCGAAGTCGACCAGGGACTCGTCGAGGCCGTGCAGTCCATGGGCGGCAACACCTGGACGATCGTCCGCAAGGTCCTCGTCCCCGAGGCCCTGCCCTCGCTGATCGCCTCCACCACCACCACGATCATCGCCCTCATCGGCTACTCCGCCATGGCCGGCACGGTCGGCGGCGGCGGCCTCGGCGACCTCGCCGTCCGCTACGGCTACCAGCGCTTCGAGACCGAACTGATGTGGATCACGGTGGCGATCCTCGCCGTCGTCATCTCCCTCATCCAGTTCGCCGGCGACTTCGCCGCCCGCTCCCTGCACCGCCGCGGCGCCCGCTCCGGCCCGGCCCCCAAGCTCCGCCTGCTGAAGGCCAAGGAGCCCGCCGCGGCCGAGATCAGCAAGGTCGCGTAACGCACCCGACCGGCCAGGCCGCGCCAGGCACCCCAGGCTCCCCGGCCACTCGTACCCGGGGTCGCACCACCCTTAAGGAAAGGCACTTTTCGTGCGTAACACCGCCAAGCTCACCACCGCCGTCCTCGCCGCCTCAGCCCTCACCCTCGGGCTGACCGCCTGCGGCTCCGACAAGGACTCCGGCTCCCTCGACGCCGACGGCCCGCTGATCGTCGCCGCGAGCCCGACCCCGCACGCCGAGATCCTCAACTTCGTCAAGGACAAGCTGGCGAAGAAGGCGGGCCTCGACCTGGAGGTCAAGGAGTTCACCGACTACATCGCGCCGAACACGGCGACCGAGGACGGCTCGGTGGGCGCCAACTACTTCCAGAACCAGCCCTACCTCGACGACTTCAACAACAAGCGCGGCACCCACATCGTGCCCGTCGTCACGGTGCACCTGGAACCGCTCGGCCTGTACTCCCACAAGGTCAAGAAGGCCGACGCCCTCAAGAGCGGTGCGACCGTCGCCGTCCCGAACGACGCCGTCAACGAGGCCCGCGCCCTGAAGCTGCTCGCCGACAACGGGCTGATCACCCTCAAGGACGGCGCCGGCAACGAGGCCACCCCGCGGGACATCACCAAGAACCCCAAGAACCTCAAGTTCAAGGAGGTCGAGGCGGCCCAGACCCCGCGCTCCCTGGACGACGTCGACGCGGCCGTGGTCAACGGCAACTACGCCATCTCCGCCGGCCTGAAGCCCGCCAAGGACGCCCTCGTCCTGGAGTCCCCGAAGGACAACCCCTACGGCAACTTCCTCGCCGTGAAGAAGGGCAACGAGAAGGACCCGCGGGTGACCAAGCTGGCCAAGCTCCTCACCTCGCCCGAGGTCAAGAAGTTCATCGACGACAAGTACCAGGGCTCGGTCATCCCGTCGTTCTGAGCCGCCGAGGGGGACTGACGCCATGCGCACGTCCGTCGCCGCGGTGGCGGCCCTGGCCCTCGGCCTCGGCCTCACCGCCTGCGGCTCCGGCACGGACTCAGGCAAGGGCGGTGGCAAGGACGACACCCTCGTCGTCGGCGCCACCGCCGTCCCGGCCGGCGAGGTGCTCACCTACATCAAGGACCACCTCGCCGCCAAGGCCGGCCTGAAGCTGGAGATCAAGGAGTTCACCGACTACGTCCTGCCCAACACCGCCCTCCAGGAGGGCGAGCTGGACGCCAACCTCTACCAGAACCAGCCCTTCCTGGACGACTTCAACGAGTCCAAGGGCACCGACCTGGTCCCGGTCGTCAAGCCCTACCTGCCGCCCATGGGCGTCTACTCGCACCGGGTGAAGGACATCACCGGCCTCGCCGACGGCGCCACCGTCGCCGTACCCAACGACATCACCAACGAGGGCCGCGCCCTGAAGCTGCTCGCCGCCGGCGGTGTCATCAAGCTCAAGGCGGGCGCCGGCGCCGACGCCTCACCCCGGGACGTCACCGACAACCCCCGGCACCTGAGGTTCAGGGAGCTGGAGGCCGCCCAGCTGCCCCGCTCGCTCGACGACGTGGACGCCGCGGTCGTCAACAACAACTACGCGCAGGACGCGGGCCTGAGCCCCGCCGAGGACGCGATCCTGCTGGAGTCGGCGGAGGACAACCCGTACGCCAACCTCCTCGCCGTCAAACGCGGCCACGAGGACGACCCACGGGTGAAGAAGCTCGCCGGCCTGCTCGTCTCACCCGAGGTCCGCGCGTTCATCAAGGACAAGTACCACGGGTCCGTCCTGCCCGCGACCGGCGGCTGACGGCACGCACACCGGGTACGGCGACGCACGGGGTCCCCTCCCTCACGAGGAGCGGACCCCGTCGTGCGCTCCGGTGGTTTCATGCTGCATGCTGGGCAGTTCAGCGGACCTGACGGCCCTGACGGTCTTTCCGAGGAACTTCCGAAGGTTACGGAGCGGCGCATGACGAGCACCTTCCCCAGCATCTCCATCAGCACGGAGCGGTTGGTGCTGCGTCCCTTCGACGAGGACGACGTGCCCGCCCTGGCCGAGATGATGAACGACGAGCAAGTCGTCGCCTGGACCAGCGT
Source organism: Streptomyces rubradiris (assembly GCF_016860525.1). Taxonomy (NCBI): domain Bacteria; kingdom Bacillati; phylum Actinomycetota; class Actinomycetes; order Kitasatosporales; family Streptomycetaceae; genus Streptomyces; species Streptomyces rubradiris. Next base: position 1,134,881 of record NZ_BNEA01000001.1, on the reverse strand, counting down.
CCCCCACCCCTACACCGAGGCCGACGCCCGCCAGTGGATCACCCGGCTCGCCCCCGAGGAGCGCACCGCGGGCCGCGGCATCGTGCTCGCCGTCACCGAGTTCCTCACCCAGCGGCTCGTCGGTATCGTGCACCTGAGGAACACGGACTGGCGCATCCGCTCCAGCGAACTGGCCTACGTCATCGCGCCCTGGGCCCGCGGCGAGGGCTACGCCTCCGAAGCCGCCCTCGCCACCGCCCAGTGGCTCTTCCACGACCAGGACTTCGAGCGGCTCGAACTGCGCACCGCCGCCGACAACACCGCCTCCCAGCAGGTGGCCCAGAAGATCGGCTGCATCAGCGAGGGCGTGCTGCGCAACGCCTGGATAGCCCGCGCCAGGACCGAGGACGGCACCTGGGCCCACGTACGCACCGACGTCATCGTCTGGAGCCTGCTGCCCGAGGACCTCGCCGGGGTCGGCGAGCAGCTGGCCGACGCGAGTGGTTTCACCTCGTACTCGGACTGGAACTGAGACTTCCGGGCCGCACCAGGTACGCTCACGGAGCCCGCGCACGGGCTCCCTCCCCGAAGACCCGAGCAGAACCACTGGAGACTGACGACGATGGCCGACCGGGTCACGGTGATCGGCTGGGACGGCTCGCCGCTGACCGCCGCGGCACGGGGCGCCCTCAGCGCCGCCACCCTCGTGGCCGGAGCCGCCCACCACCTGGCGCTGCCCGAGGTGCCGCCCGCCGCCGAACGCGTCCGCCTCGGCAGCCTCCCGCTGGCCGCCCGCCGCATCGCCGCCCACCGCGGCACCGCCGTCGTCCTCGCCGACGGCGACCCCGGCTTCTTCGGCGTCGTACGCACCCTGCGCGCGCCCGAGTACGGCCTGGAGGTCGAGGTCGTCCCCGCCGTCTCCTCCGTCGCCACCGCCTTCGCCCGGGCCGGCATGCCCTGGGACGACGCCCAGGTGGTCGTCGCCCACCCGCGCACCCTGCGCCGCGCCGTGAACGTCTGCCGCGCCCACACCAAGGTCGCCGTCCTCACCGCGCCGGGCGCCGGCCCCGCCGAACTCGGGCTCCTGCTGGAGGGCGTGCACCGCACCTTCGTCATCTGCGAGGAACTGGGCACCGAACGCGAACAGGTCAGCGTCGTCACCTCCGACAAGGCCGCCGACCACACCTGGCGCGACCCCAACGTGGTCATCGTCATCGGCGGACCGGCCGGCGCCGCGGAGGGCGGCGGCTGGATCGCCGGCCGCGACCCGGGCACGGGCCCGCGGGGCTGGGTACAGCCCGACGCGAGCTACGCCGTCGGAACGGCCCATGGCCCGGGCGGCGGTTCGGCCCATGGCTCGGGCGGCGGTTCGGTCAATGGTCCGGCCCACGGTCCGGGGGGTGGTCCGGGCGGCGGTCCGGCCGGGGTGCTCGGCGAGGGGGAGAAGGAGCTCCTGCGCGCCGCCCAACTCGCCCGCCTGGGGCCCCGGACCGGCGACCTCGTGTGGGACATCGGCTGCGGCGCCGGCGCGTTCGCCGCCGAGGCCGCCCGGGCCGGCGCGGCCGTCATCGCCGTCGACCGCGACCCGGCCGCCTGCGCCCGCACCGAGGGGGCCGCCCGCCGCTTCGGGGTCCAGCTCCAGGTGGTCCACGGCAGCGCCCCGCACGTCCTGGAGAACCTGCCCGAGCCGGACGTCGTCCGGGTCGGCGGCGGTGGCCCGGCCGTCGTCTCCGCGGTCGCCGACCGGCGCCCGCGGCGCATCGTCACCCACGCCGCCACCCGGGACGCCGCCGAGCGCGTCGGCCGCGACCTGACCGAGCACGGCTACCGGGTCCAGTGCGCCCTGATCCAGTCCGTCGAACTCGACACCAGGGCCTGGACCGAGACCGAGCGGAACGTCGCGTTCCTGCTCAGCGGGGTCCTGCCCGATCGCGCCCCGTGATCCGGTTGTCGTACCGCGCGCGGTAGGCTGGCCGATCGTTGTACCGCACCGGTGGCCCGGACTTCGTTCGCCAATGTCCGGATCGCACGCCCGTCTTGGGCGGGTGTGGTACTGCGGAACCGGAGGACGCGCAACGTGGCGCAGTCCACAGCGGGCTGTCGCGGATCATGCTGTCGCGACGGCGGAACGGCCGGGACAATGCCACTGAATGGCTTTGTCGCCTTTTCCGGCGGGTCGTTCGTGCCGCTGGGCACGGACGCTCGTTCTTCACTGCGGGGCGGTCGGTGCGCCGTTCCGGGTGAGCTGGTCGTAGGAAGCACTAACCGATGGGCGAGGGGTACGCATGACCGACACCGGCCAGGTCCCGGGCGAGGGGCAGCCGGAGAGCGCAGGCATGGTGGAACAGCCGGGCGTCCCCGCGCACGGCGCGTACACCTACCTGTCCGAGGCGCCCGCCGAGGACGAGGACCTGCTGCTGCCGGGTGCCCAGGGCGCGTGGGGCAACGAGGTGCCGCCACCCGCTCCGGAACCGGTGGTGGAGGCCGTCCACGAGCCGGGCCCGCACGAGACGGCCGGCCGTGACACCGGCTCGGTCGACCTCGGCGGCGTCCGCCTGCCCCACCCGGGTCCCGCGTCGGTGCCGCCGTCGCCCATCCTCTCGGCGCCGCACGACCCGGCCGCCGCGCCGCAGCCGCCGCGCCGTCCGCTGCACCTCGGTCCGCCGATCCCCGACGCCTCCGCGAGCCCGGTCCGCTCCCTCGCCGACCGCGGCCCCGCCGGAGCGCCGGTACGCCAGCCCGGCCCGGCGGCTTCCGGCCCCGAGTACCTCGACGCCCAGCCCCAGCCGGCCCCGCAGAACGCGACACCGTGGGGGGCGGCGCCCGAGCCCCAGGTTCCGGCGCAGACCGAGGCGCAGATTCAGGACGACGTGCAGGCTCAGGCAGGCGTACAGGGGCAGGGTGAAGCCCAGGCGCAGGCCGAGGTGCAGGCCCAGGCTCCGGTCGAGGGGCAGGCTGAGACGTATGTCCAGGCCCAGCCCGGGGTCGAGGCTCAGGTTCCGGCCGAGGTGCGGGCCGAGGTACAGGCCGAGGTTCCGGTCGAGGGACAGGCCGAGGTTCAGGGCCAGGACCAGGCTCAGGTTTCGGTCGAGGCGCAGGCACAGGCACAGGCTCAGGCCCAGGCGCCCGTTGAGGGCCAGCTCCCGGCTCAGGCTCCGGCCGAGGGGCAGGCCGTGATCCAGGCCCAGGCTCCGGCACCGGCCGAGGCTCCCGCCCAGGCTCCGGTCGGCGAGCAGGCACCGGCTGCGGAAACGGTTGTCCCGGCCGAGGCCGTCGAGCCCGTCGCCCCCGCGGCTCCCGCCCCCGCCGAGCCGGCCGACGCGGCCCAGGCCACGATGGCCCGCCTCGCGACCCAGGCGGCGGCCCAAGGCGCGTCCGGCGACACCGGTCAGTTTTCCGTCGTGCACGGTCAGGACGGGGCGTACACCGCACCGGCCGAGGCGCCGGCCGCCGACGCCGAAACCGAGGCGCCCGCCGAGGGCGTCGCGGCTGGCGCGGACGCGGCGGAGCCGGGCGTTCCGGCCCAGGTGGCGCCGCAGCAGGCCGTCGAGGACCCGGTGGCACCGGAGGAGGCCGTGCGGCTCGCGCAGGCTGCCGAGGCCGCCGCGACGAACGCCGAGGTCGCCGCCGCCGAGGCCCCTGCCGTGACCTCGGAAGCCGCCGTGACCGCCGAGACCGGCGGTTCTGCCGAGACCGGCGGTTCTGCCGAGACAGAGATCGCCGAGACCACCGTCGCCGAGCCGGCTGTGACGGAACCCGACGCGCCCGAGTCCGACGCGTCCGAATCCATGGTGGCCGAGGCCGCCGTGACCGAGGCGGTCCAGCCGGGCACGGACGCGGAGCCGATCGAGGCCGCGGAGCCGATCGAGGCCGCGGAGCCGGTCGAGCCCGCGCACCCCACCGAGGACCCGCAGATCACTCAGGCCGCCCAGCCGACCGAGGACCCGCAGACCGCCCAAGACACGCAGCCGGACATGGCCGCAGAGGTCGCCGACGCGCCGCAGGTCACCGGCTCCGCGCAGCCCCAGCCCGCCGTCGACACCCCGGAGCCGGTCGCGTCCGCCGGCCCGGCCGCCGATCAAGACGTGCCTCAGGACCCGGCCCAGCCCACCGCCCAGGTTTCCGCCGAACTCCCGGCCCCCGTCCAGGAGGTGGGTCCGGCCGCGGCCCAGGCCACCGACCAGGTGCCCGCCGAAGTCCCGCCCCCCGCCCAGGAGATGGCTCAGGCCCCTGCCCCGGCCGCTCCCGAAGCCCTGGCCGAAGACGTCGCCCCGGTGGCCGAGCCCACCGCCCCGACGGCCCTCGCCGAGCCCGGCCCCACCCCCACCGCCGTTCCGGCCCAGCCGGGCCCGGATGCCCCGGACGCCCCGGGCGTCGTACCGGCCGCCCAGCCCGCCGTAGCCCAGGCCCCGGAGGCACCACAGCCCCAGGCACCCGCGTCGGACGCACCCGCGCCGGACGCACCCGTGCCGGACGCACCCGTGCCGGACGCACCCGCGCCGGACGCCGCCGTACCGGGCCCCGAGCAGCCGCTCGGGCAGTTCGTACCGGTGCAGGGCCAGGTGCCCACCACCCCGCACCTGGCGCCCACCCCGCCGCAGCCCGTGGTGGCGCCCGCGGCCGAACCGCAGGTGCCGCAGGTACCGCACGTCGCGCAGGAGCAGCCGCAGCCGGTGGTCACGGTGCCCGCGCCCCGCGAGGGCGAGCCGGCCCAGGTACCGGCCGGGGCGGAGCCGCAGCCCGCCCCCGACGCCGTACAGCACACGGAGCGGACGGAGGACCCGGACACCAGGGCCGCCGACCAGGAAGAGAGCACGGCCGCGGTGGCGGAAGCACGACAGTCCACCGGCCCGGCCGCGCCCCCTTACGCCGACGCCGAACGCGAGGCCGTCCTGAAGGTGATGCGCGAGCGCCGCGACATCCGCAACGGCTTCCGCAGCGACCCCATCCCGCACGAGGTGCTGCTCCGGGTCCTGGAGGCCGCGCACACCGCGCCGTCCGTGGGCCACTCGCAGCCCTGGGACTTCGTCGTCATCAGATCCGCCGAGACCCGGCAGACGATGCACGAACTGGCGATGCGACAGCGCGAGGCGTACGCCAAGTCGCTGCCGAAGGGCCGGGCCAAGCAGTTCAAGGAACTGAAGATCGAGGCCATCCTCGACACCCCGGTCAACATCGTCGTCACCGCAGACCCCACCCGCGGCGGCCGGCACACCCTCGGCCGTCACACCCAGCCGCAGATGGCGCCCTACTCCTCGGCGCTCGCGGTGGAGAACCTCTGGCTCGCCGCCCGCGCCGAAGGCCTCGGCGTCGGCTGGGTCAGCTTCTTCGACGAGCGGGAGATGGTCCGCGCGCTCGGCCTGCCCGAGCACCTGGAGGTCGTCGCCTACCTGTGTGTCGGGTACGTCGACGAATTCCCGGACGAGCCCGAGCTGATGCAGGCCGGCTGGTCCAAGCGACGCCCCCTGTCCTGGGTGGTGCACGAGGAGACGTACGGCCGCCGCGCCCTGCCCGGAGAGGAACCCCACGACCTGCTCGCCGAGACCGTCGCACAGATCCGCCCGCTCGACGCCAAGGCGCTCGGCGAGGCATGGGAGCGCCAGAAGCGCATGACCAAGCCGGCCGGCGCGCTCGGCATGCTGGAGATCATCTCCGCACAGCTGTGCGGGCTGTCCCGGCAGTGCCCGCCGCCGATCCCGGAACCCGCCGCCGTCGCGGTCTTCGCCGGCGACCACGGTGTGCACGCCCAGGGCGTCACCCCCTGGCCGCAGGAGGTGACCGCCCAGATGGTGGCCAACTTCCTCGGCGGGGGAGCCGTCTGCAACGCCTTCGCCGCCCAGGTCGGCGCCGAGGTGTGCGTCGTGGACGTGGGCGTGGCCGCCGACCTGCCCGCCACGCCGGGCCTGCTGCCGCGCAAGATCCGCGGTGGTACGTCCGACATGACCGCCGGCCCCGCGATGACCCGCGAGGAGGCCAAGGCGGCCATCGAGGTGGGCATCGAGACCGCCCGCGACCTGGTGGCGGCCGGCAACAAGGCGCTGCTCACCGGTGAGATGGGCATCGCCAACACCACCGCGTCCGCGGCGCTGATCTCCGTCTTCACCGGCGCCGACCCGGCCGAGGTGACCGGGCGTGGCACGGGCATCAACGACGAGACGCTGGTCCGCAAGACCGAGGTCGTCCGCCGCGCGCTGGAACTCCACCAGCCGGACCCGGCCGACCCGCTCGGCGTCCTCGCGGCCGTCGGCGGCTTCGAGCACGCGGCCATGGTCGGCCTGCTGCTCGGCGGCGCGTCCCTGCGTACGCCGGTGATCCTGGACGGCGTCAGCGCCGGAGCGGCGGCCCTCGTCGCCCGCGCGATCGCCCCCGAGGTGCTCGCGGCCTGCATCGCCGGCCACCGCAGTGCCGAGCCGGGCCACGTCGCGGCGCTGAACAAGCTGGGCCTGCGTCCCCTGGTCGACCTCGACCTCCGCCTCGGCGAGGGCACGGGAGCCCTGCTGGCGCTCCCGCTGGTCCAGAGCACGGCGAGGGCCATGCACGAGGTGGCCACGTTCGACGCGGCGGGCGTCACCGAGAAGTAGGAGACAGGCGCCCGGCACGCGCGGCACCGGGCGCCTTCCGCCGTCCACGGGCCGGTTGCCGGGCATCCGGGGATGCCTTCCGGCGTACGGACCGGTGCCGGGCACCTGTCGACGCTCCCTCGCGTCGTCCACGGGCCGGTTGCCGGGCGCCCGCCGATGCCTTCCGGTGTCTGCGGGCCGGTTGCCGGGCGCCCGCCGATGCCTCCCGGCGTCCACGGGCCGCTGCCGAGCACCTGTCCATGCCCTCCTACGTCGTCCACCGGCCCGCGCCCGCCGGCTCCCACCACGACCGGTCCCCGGCGCTGCTGCCCAGTCACCGGACACCTGCCCCACCCACCCCGCCGTCACCGTAAAATCCGCACGTCAGCGCCACCGCAAAGCCACCGGAGGACGCCCTCATGGCCGAACATCCCGCCTACCCCGTAGGCCTCCGCCTCTCCGGCCGCCGCGTGGTCGTCCTGGGCGGCGGCACTGTGGCCCAGCGCCGCCTCCCCGCCCTGATCGCGGCTGGCGCGGACATCACCGTCGTATCCCCGCAGGCCACCCCCTCGGTCGAGGCCATGGCCGAGGCGGGGGAGATCACCTGGGAGCGGCGGGCCTATGCCGAAGGCGACCTCGCCGAGGCCTGGTACGCCCTCATCGCCACCAGCGACCCCGACGCCAACACCCGTGCCTCCGCCGAGGCGGAGCGGCACCGCGTCTGGTGCGTCCGCTCCGACGACGCCGACCAGGCCACGGCCTGGACCCCGGCGACCGGCCACAGCGAGGGCGTCACCGTCGCCGTACTGACCACGCACGCGCGGGGCCGCGACCCCCGCCACACCGCCGCCATCCGGGACGCGGTCGTGGCGGGCCTGCGCGATGGCACCCTCGTCGCCCCGCACCACCGCACCCGCACCGCCGGCGTGGCCCTGGTCGGCGGCGGCCCCGGCGACCCCGACCTGATCACCGTCCGCGGCCGGCGCCTGCTCGCCGAGGCGGACGTCGTGATCGCCGACCGGCTGGGCCCGCGCGATCTGCTCGCCGAGCTGCCGCCGCACGTCGAGGTGATCGACGCGGCCAAGATCCCCTACGGCCGTTACATGGCCCAGGAGGCCATCAACAACGCGCTGATCGAGCACGCCAAGCAGGGCAAGGCGGTGGTCCGGCTCAAGGGCGGCGACCCGTTCGTCTTCGGCCGGGGCATGGAGGAGGTCCAGGCGCTCGCCGAGGCCGGCATCCCGTGCACGGTGGTTCCCGGCATCTCCAGCTCCATCTCGGTCCCGGGCGCGGCCGGCATCCCGGTCACGCACCGAGGGGTCGCCCATGAGTTCACCGTGGTCAGCGGCCATGTGGCGCCCGACGACGAGCGGTCCCTGGTCGACTGGCCCTCGCTCGCCAAGCTCACCGGCACCCTGGTGATCCTGATGGGCGTCGACAAGATCGGGAAGATCGCCGAGACGCTCGTCGCCCACGGCAAGCCGCCGACGACGCCGGTGGCCCTGGTCCAGGAGGGCACGACGGCCGCCCAGCGCCGGGTGGACGCCACCCTGGCCACGGTCGCGGAGACGGTACGGTCTCAGGAGGTGAAGCCCCCGGCGGTCATCGTCGTGGGCGAGGTCGTACGGGTCGGCCCCGAGCCCGCCGCCTGATCACCCCCACGGGGAACCTCACGCCGGACCCCCGCGGAACCCTCTCGGGCAACCTCGAGTAACCTCAAGTAACCCCGGGTAACACAACCCTTACCCAGCCGTTGGCAGCCCATCCAGGACAAGGCAGTATCACCCTGTGGCCGATCTCATCACCGTCGAGGACCCCGACGACCCGCGCCTGGCCGACTACACGGGCCTGACCGACGTGGAGCTGCGCCGCCGGCGGGAGCCCGCGGAGGGCCTGTTCATCGCCGAGGGCGAGAAGGTCATCCGCAGGGCCAAGGAAGCGGGCTACGAGATGCGGTCCATGCTGCTCTCGGCGAAGTGGATCGACGTCATGCGCGACGTCATCGACGAGCTCCCGGCCCCGGTGTATGCCGTGAGCCCGGAACTCGCCGAACGGGTCACCGGCTACCACGTGCACCGCGGCGCCCTCGCGTCCATGCAGCGCAAGCCGTTGCCGACGGCCGGCGAACTGCTCCGCACCGCCCGCCGCGTGGTGATCATGGAGTCGGTGAACGACCACACCAACATCGGCGCGATCTTCCGCTCGGCGGCGGCCCTCGGCATGGACGCGGTGCTGCTGTCGCCCGACTGCGCCGACCCGCTGTACCGGCGGAGCGTCAAGGTCTCGATGGGCGCGGTGTTCTCCGTGCCGTACGCCCGCCTGGAGACCTGGCCGAAGGGGCTGGAGTCGGTCCGTGAGGCCGGTTTCACGCTGCTCGCGCTCACCCCGGACGAGAAGGCCCGCAGCCTGGACGAGGCCGCGCCGCACCGCATGGACCGGGTGGCGCTCATGCTCGGCGCGGAGGGCGACGGCCTGTCCACGCAGGCCCTGGTCGCCGCCGACGAATGGGTCCGCATCCCGATGTCCCACGGCGTCGACTCCCTCAACGTGGGCGCGGCGGCAGCGGTGGCGTTCTACGCGGTGGCGACGGGCCGGCCACAGCCCTGACGGCAGGGGCGGCACGCGATGCCCGTCCCCGGCGCCCGGTCACTGCCCTCGCAGCCCGGCGCGCGGAGCGGGCCGCCGGTACTCACCCCGGCCGCCGGTCCCCACCCCGCTGCGTCCGCTGGTGTTCACCTCGCCCCGGTGTGTGCCCCGGTGCCCCGTGCCCGCGCTTCCCCGGAAGCCCCCGGCTTGCGGTGCCGTGGCCCCGCGTCTACGCCGACCGCTCCCAGGTGAACCCGCCGTCACCCGACGGCCCCGTAACGCTCTGGTGTGCCGCGGCGCCCGGCTGGGCGTGCCGCTCCCGCTGGACCCCGCCGTCGCCGCCCAGCCCGCGCGCCGGACCCTGGCAGCCCTGGGCCACCGCGATGCCGAGCGCCACCAGCAGCGTCACCACCACGAACACGAACAGCCGCTGCCGCAGCAGCCGCGGATTGGCGGGCCGCAGACCGGTCCCCGTCGGGCGCCGCCCGGAGCCGCCGCGCGGACCCGGACGTCCGCCGCCGGAGCGCGGACCGCCGCCGCGCGGCGCCGGGGTGGGCCGTACCGCACCCGGCCGGACGGACGCGGCCCCGCCGCGCCCACCGCCGGCACCACGCGAGGGCACGCCCTCACGGGACGGCACGTCGCCGCGCGCGGAGACGCCTCCCCGGGACGGCATCCCGCCCCGGGCCGGGACGCCCGGGCGCGGCGGCGTGCCGGAGGAGCCCCGCCGCTGGGCGCGCTGCGGCTCGGGGTAGGTGTCGGCGAGCCGCCCGGTGGGCCGGTCGGCCTCGGCGGCCCGCGGGTGCGGCGGCCGTACGTCGTTCAGCCCCTGCGCCTCCCGGGCCGCGATCTCCTTCAGCCGCAGCGACAGCTGGAGCGTGCTGGGCCGCTCCTCGGGGTCCTTCGCCAGACACGCCCGGATCAGCGGGGCCAGCGCGTCCGGCACGCCGGCCAGCTGCGGCTCCTCGTGCACCACCCGGTACAGCATCACCTCGGAACTGCCGTGCCCGAAGGGCGAGTCACCGGTCGAGGCGTACGCCAGCGTGGCGCCGAGCGAGAAGACGTCGGTGGCCGGGGTGACGGCCGCGCCGCGCACCTGCTCGGGGGCGAGGAAGCCGGGGGAGCCGACCGCGGTGCCCACATGGGTGAGCGTGGAGGCGCCGGTGGCCCAGGCGATGCCGAAGTCGATGATCCGCGGCCCCTTGGGGGACAACAGGATGTTGGAGGGCTTCAGGTCCCGGTGGACGACACCGGCCTCGTGCACGGCGACCAGCCCCTCGGACAGGGCCGCGCCGATCGCCGCCGTGTCCGCCGCGCCGAGCGCCCCCTCCTCGGCGACCTTGTCGTGCAGGGAGGGGCCGGGCACGTACTGGGTGGCGAACCAGGGCCGCTCGGCCTCCAGATCGGCGGCGACCAGCCGGGCCGTGCAGCCGCCGCGGATCCGCCGGGCCGCGGACACCTCGCGCGCGAACCGCGACCGGAACTCCTGGTCCTCCGCCAGATCCGGCCGGATCACCTTCAGCGCGACCCGCTGCCCCTTCTTGTCGGAGCCGAGATACACCACGCCCATTCCGCCCGCGCCGAGCCGTCGGTGAAGCCTGAACGAGCCGACGACGCGCGGGTCCTCGCGCCTCAGGCGCATCATCGCCATGTTCATCCCCGCTGCCCGGTCCCTGTGACGTGGCCCAGCTTACGTTTCCACGGCCGCCCACGCGCATAGGCCGCGCCCTCTCGGCGGGACGGATTGCGCGGGCCGTCAGGGGAAGGTGAAACGCGGTCAGCAGTCCGGACCGCAGAGCGACTTCACGCCACCTTGACCCCCAACCCGCCTGCCGCTCCGGGAGGTTGAGCTCGCGCGGAGCCGGGGCACCCCGGGCGGCGCCCCGCCCTGCCGCCGACCGCCGGCCGCCCGCGGGCGGGGCCGGGCCCCGGACCGGGACCGACCTCCGGGACCCCTTCCGGTACCGGTCCGAGTGATCGAAGTCACTCCACCCGGTGAGCGGGACGCTTCCGAAATGACCGGACAGAGCGGACGACCCCTCCGGGAAGTCCCCGAGACCCGGGCCCGCGTCTCCACCCAGGGGAGTACTCGAAGGCTGGGGGCTCATCCTCCCGGAGGCCCGGCAATCGGTACGAGGGCATGACGTCAGCCCCGGGCGGCCCGCCTAGATTTGAGGACGACAAGCGGCGGGTGCGGTACTCGTCCCCCGAGGCCGGACATCCGCCGCTCGCAGCCGACAACCGAACAGTAAGGAGAAGGACCATGGCCCACACGGCACCGCGACGCCCGGCGTTCGCCTCCCGCCGCACGGGCCGCCGCCACCCGTTGGTGGCGACGCTCATGGCCCTTCCTCTCGCGGCCCTGCTCCTGCTCGTCTTCGACGGCTGGGAGACGGTGGCCACACAAGCGTCGTCCGTGGGTGCGATGCTGGGGCGCTGAGCGGCGACCCCAGGCCCGGAAGAGCGGTCCGGGCGGGGACATCGATCCATGAAACCCCGTGGGGACGGGGGTACGGCGGACGGCAGAATGCCGGCGCAGCTGGGGAGCTGCGCCGGCATCAGCCGTTTCCCGCCACGGCGTCCCGTAGGGGGCGCGCTTTCCCCCGGGCCCTTCTTGGCCGCGCGGGGGAGCGGCCGTCCCCGCGACCGGCCCCAGTACCCTCGGCCGGACAGCCACCCCTTCCCCGAGGCAACGGTGACCGCAGACACAGCCACCAGCACAGACACGCCCGCCGACCCCCTCATATCCGCCCTGACCGCCCGGGCCAGGGCGGCGGCCCACGGCACCCCGGCCCCCTGCCCGTGCGCCACCGCCGCCCTCGCCGTCCGCCCCGACGCCACCGTCGTCCGCCACGCCGGCGCCGTGGCCAAGGCCCACGCCCCGGACAGCGACCCCGCCGCCCTGACCCTCCGCGTCGCCACGGCCACCCGCCTCCCGGACGTGCTGCTGCCACCCCTCACCCCCGCCCCGGCCGCACTGCGCGACCCGCACGGCCGCCTGGTCACCCTCTGGCCGTACGGCGTCCCCGTGGACCGGGACGACCCCGAGGCGGCCCCCTGGGAAGCCGTGGCCACCCTCCTGGCCCGGCTGCACCGCACCCCCGTCCCCGCCGGCCTCCCCCCGATGCGCGGCCCCGCCAAGGCCGCCCGCGCCCTCGGCCGGCTCCGCGCGGCCCTGCGCGCCACGCCCGACGGCCCCGCCCGTCCCGCCGCCGGCCCGGTGCTGGCCGCCGGGGCCGCCCTGCCCGCCTGGGCCAGGGCCGAGGCCCCGATGCCCGGCCCGGCGGCCCTCTGCCACGGCGACCTGCATCTCGGCCAGCTCGTCCGGCACCCCGCGCCGGACGGCCCGTGGCGGCTCATAGACGTGGACGACCTCGGCCCGGGCGTCCCCGCCTGGGACCTGGCCCGCCCCGCCGCCTGGTACGCCTGCGGACTCCTCCCGCCCGGCGAGTGGACCCGCTTCCTGACCGCCTACCGGCGGGCCGGCGGCCCGGCGGTGCCCGCGGACGGAGACCCCTGGCCCGCCCTGGACGTCCCGGCCCGCGCGCTCACCGTGCAGACGGCCGCCCTGTCGATCGGCAAGGCGCTCGCCGCCGGCCGCCCGCTGGACGAGGTGGAGCAGGCCCTGGCCGACGCCTGCGCGCGCATGCCGTCCGCCCCCGCGCACCCTCCCGGTCGGACCCCCGGAACCCCGGGCTAGGCTGCAACCGCCCGGGGGCCGGACGGAGTCTGTCCCCGGGGAAGCACGAAGCAGTACCGACCGGCGAGGAGTTGAGCCGAGCATGCAGTGTCCGAAGTGCCATGCGCCGATGCACACCTACAACCGCAACGGCGTCCAGATCGAGCAGTGCAGCGGCTGCCGCGGCATCTTCCTCGACTACGGCGAGCTGGAGGCGCTGACCCGCCTGGAGGCCCAGTGGTCCCAGCCGGCCCCGCCCCCGCCGCCCGCCCCGCAGGCCTACCCCCCGGCGGCCCCGCCCGCGCCCGCCTGGGGCGCCCCGCACGGCGGCCACCACGGCGACCACGGTCACTACGGCCACCACCGCCACAAGAGCTTCGGCCACATGCTGTTCTCCAGCTGAGCGCACGAAGGAGCCCCCGGCCGTACGAGACGGCCGGGGGCTCCTTGCTGTGTGGACGATACTGGGATTGAACCAGTGACCTCTTCCGTGTCAGGGAAGCGCTCTCCCGCTGAGCTAATCGTCCGCGGACCGTGACCCGGGGGTCACAGGCAGTGCGCGATACTGGGATTGAACCAGTGACCTCTTCCGTGTCAGGGAAGCGCTCTCCCGCTGAGCTAATCGCGCGGGGGACCTTCGAGAAGATCCGGGATCCGAAGATCCAGTGGACGATACTGGGATTGAACCAGTGACCTCTTCCGTGTCAGGGAAGCGCTCTCCCGCTGAGCTAATCGTCCTTGGAGGTGGAGACGGGATTTGAACCCGTGTAGACGGCTTTGCAGGCCGTTGCCTCGCCTCTCGGCCACTCCACCAGGAGTGTAGGGGATCGGGATGACCCCTTCTTCCTTCGAGCGGACGACGAGGCTCGAACTCGCGACCTCAACCTTGGCAAGGTTGCGCTCTACCAACTGAGCTACGTCCGCTTGTCGTTTCGGTCCGCTTCCGCGTCCCGGCGACGTGTTGAACTCTAGCGGATTCCTGGGCCAGCACAAAAACGCGTTTGCGCAGCGTGCTGCGGTGCGCCCCGCGTACCCCGTGGTCAGCGCCCCCCGCGGGACATCCCGAGGTCACCCGGCGGACACCCGACCTAGACTCGACCACGTGCTCCACGACCCCTGCGGACTCCCTCCGCTGGCCCGTTTCGGCGACCGTGTCGCCACGGGTCTGCTCGACGTCACCAGCGACCCGGCCGCCCTGGACTCCACCGGCTTCTGGGCCGTCTGCGCGGACTACGAAGGCCGGCTGACCTGCGCCCGCTTCGCGGACGTACGCGAGGAGCCGGTGCCCGCGCCGCGCCCCGGCCGGTGGCGGGGCCCGGAGCCGGGGCAGTGGACGTCCTCCCTGGACCGCGCCGCGTACACGGCGGCCGTCCACCGCATCCGCGAGCACATCGCGGCCGGCGAGGTCTACCAGGCCAACCTCTGCCGCGTGCTCAGCGCGCCCGTCGCCCCCGGCGCCGACGTGGACGCCCTGACCGCCGTACTGGCCCGCGGCAACCCGGCGCCGTACGCCGGAACGATCCGCCTGCCGGAGCACGGCGTGGAGATCGCCACCGCCTCTCCCGAGCTGTTCCTGCGCCGGGACGGCCGGACCGTCGAGTCGGGCCCGATCAAGGGCACCGGACGGACCGAGGCGGACCTCCTGGAGAAGGACTACGCCGAGAACGTGATGATCGTGGACCTGGTCCGCAACGACATCGGGCGGGTCTGCGAGACCGGCAGCGTGACCGTCCCCGACCTGTGCGCGGTCGAGAAGCACCCCGGGCTCGTCCACCTCGTCTCCACCGTGCGCGGCGAGCTGCGCCCGGACGCCGGCTGGCCCGAGCTGCTGGCAGCGGCCTTCCCGCCCGGCTCGGTCACCGGCGCCCCCAAGCCGAGCGCCCTGCGGATCATCGAGGCGCTGGAGACGGCACCGCGCGGCCCCTACTGCGGCGGCATCGGCTGGGTGGACGCCGACCGGGGCACCGCCGAGCTGGCCGTGGGCATACGCACCTTCTGGATCGACCGCTGCGACGGCACCCTGCGCTTCGGCGCGGGCGCCGGCATCACCTGGGGGTCCGACCCGGAAGGGGAGTGGCGGGAGACCGAGCTGAAGGCGGCCCGGCTGCTCGCGGTGGCGTCGGGCGCGTACGAGGAGACCGAGGAGGCCCTCGGATGAGGATCTGGCTGGACGGCGGCCTGCGCGAGGCGGAAACCGCCCGAGTCTCCGTCCTCGACCGCGGCCTGACCGTCGGCGACGGCGTCTTCGAGACCGTGAAGACGGTCCACGGCCGGCCCTTCGCGCTCACCCGGCACCTCGACCGGCTGACCCGCTCGGCCCGCGTCCTCGGCCTGCCCGACCCCGACCACGACGAGATCCGCCGCGCCTGCACGGCCGTACTGGAGGCCAACCCGGTGCCGCTGGGCCGGCTGCGGATCACCTGCACCGGCGGTCACGGCCCGCTCGGCCCCGGCCGCGGCGAGCACGGCCCGACCCTGGTGGTCGCCGTCGCCGCGACCACCCGCCGCCCCGACTCCACCGCGGCGGTCACCGTCCCGTGGACCCGCAACGAGCGCGGCGCCCTCGCCGGCGTGAAGAGCACGTCGTACGCCGAGAACCTCGTCGCCCTCGACCGGGCCCGCCAACTCGGCGCCTCCGAGGCGCTGTTCGGCAACACGGCCGGACTGCTCTGCGAGGGCACCGCGACGAACGTCTTCGTCGTCCTGGACGGCGAGATCCACACCCCGCCGGTCGCCTCCGGCTGTCTGCCCGGCATCACCCGCGCCCTGGTCATCGAGTGGACGGGCGCCCGGGAGACCGACCTGCCGCTGGACGTCCTCGAACGCGCCGACGAGGTCTTCCTCACCTCGTCCCTGCGGGACGTACAGGCACTGCACCGCGTCGACGGCCGTGAACTGCCCGGCGCCCGGGGCCCGGTGACCGCCGAGGCGATGCGCGTCTTCGACGAGCGGTCCGGGAGGGACCTGGACCCCTGAGCCGGCGACCGGACCGACGACGGCGAGCCGCGGCCCGCCGGGACCGGGGAGCGAGGGACCGGTGGGCGGGGGCGAAAACCTGCTGACTCGGCCGGCCGGCACGGGTAGAACCTCTGTGATGACGACGACCCTGCGGCCGGCCGAGCCGCTCCGGCAGAACCCCGACGGGACCCGCTCACGGCGCTACGCGGTGTGCGTGAACAGCCGACCCGTCGGCGAGATCCACCTAGGCACCTCGCCGTCCCTCGGCGGCTCCGTGGCCCGCGTCATCGATCTGCGGATCGCCGAGCCCGACCGGCGGCGCGGGCGGGGCACGGTGGCGGCGCTGGCCGCGGAGGAGGTGGCCCGCGGCTGGGGCTGCGCGCAGTTGGAGGCCGCGGTGCCCGTCGCGGCGGACGCCGCCCTCGGCCTGTTCCGCACCCTCGGTTACACGGTGCGCAACCGCCGCATGGACAAACGCCTGGACGGCACCCCGCCCGCCCTGCCCGCGGGCAGCCGGGCGCGACCCATGACGGGCGAGGAGTTCGACGACTGGCTGGAGGCGGAGCGCGAGCGGTTCGCGCGTACATGGGCCGAGCGCGGCATCCCGGAGACCGCCGCCCGCGCCAAGTCCCGGGACGACCACGCACGGCTGCTGCCGCACGGCCTGGCGACCGACGGCATGCTCTTCAGCGTGCTGGAGCACGAGGGCAGCCCGGTGGGCACCCTGTGGGTGGCACTCCAGGAGGGCAAGGCGTACGTGTTCGACGTGCGGACGTATCCGGCCCACCGGGGCCGGGGACACGGCCGTACGCTCATGCTCCTGGCGGAACACCAGGCGACCGGCTCCGGCCGCCCGGTCCTGGGCCTCAACGTCTTCGCGGGCAACACTCCGGCCGAGGCCCTGTACACGTCACTCGGCTACGAAACGGTGACGTACTTCTTGAGCAAGCCCCTGTTGTAGACGCCCACGGTCGCTCCCGGGCCCGGTCGCACCCGGTGCGGTACTCAGGCCGGTCCGGTGGCCCGGCCGGTACCGCGGGGTTCCGTCCCGGCGGTGCTCAGCCCTGTTCCGGGCTGCGGCCGGCCAGCAGCCGGTCCGCGATCTGCTCGATGCGTTCGCGCAGGCCCGCCTGGCTCTTGCCGCCGTCGAGCCGCTCGCCCCCGATGACGTACGTCGGCGTGCCGGTCACGCCGATGGCCTTGCCCTCGGCGTGGTCGGCGTCCACGGCCAGGATGTGCCGGCCGTCGATCAGCGCGGTGTCGAATTCCTCCGCGTCCAGCCCGAGTTCCCGCGCCACCTCGACCAGGAAGGGTTCCCCCTGACGGTCCAGCTCCGCCACCCGCTCCAGCACGGCCTCCGCGTACGGCCAGCCCTTGCCCTGCTCCAGCGCCTCCTCGGCGGCCTGCGCGGCGGCGAAGGAGTGCTTGTGCTTCTCCAGCGGGAAGTGCCGCAGCCGCAGCTCCAGCCGGTCGCCGTAGCGGGCACGCAGGGCGCGTACGTCGTCCAGGGCCGTACGGCAGTCGGGGCACTGCAGCTCGCACCAGACGTCGAGGACGAGGGCTTCGGTGCGGGCGGGGGAGGAGTCGCTCATGGCCACCAGTCTTCCAGGCCGGGCCCGGGCGGCCCAACCGGACCTCGGCGCGCGGGCGGGCCGCGTGCCGGAACTCCAGCCGGGACGTGCCGGGACTCCAGTAGGAGAGAACCCGGAGATGTCCCTGATGTCCGGCTGGACCATGGCCTCCTGGGGAGCCGGCGGTGCACGATGGAAGCGACGGACGAACCCGCCAGGAGGACCGGATGATCGCCGAGACAGTCTGCTCCGCCGTTTCCGCGGCGGGCCTGGGTATCGCGGTGGTCACGGCCTACCGCAGACGCTTCCTGGCGGCGGCCCGCATCGCGGCCTATTCGCTGGTCCCGGTCGGCCTGGTGCTGACCGGGGTCGTCGGCTGGCTCGCCGACACCGCGCTGAGCCCCACCGCCTGGGCCGGCTTCGGAGTGCTCGGCGCGGCCTGGCTCCTGTTCACCGGCACCCGGGCCGTGGAGCGCCGGCGCGGAACGGCCGGCGCCGGGCGCAAGGCGGCGAGACGGGCGGAGCGGGAGGCGGTGGCCCCCGCGGCCACGGCGCCGCCCCTCGGCAGGACGACGGCCGGTCCCTCGGCACGCCCAGCCACTCCTCGGCCCGCCCCCCGGTCCGGCGACGCGTCGGAGGACTTCAGCGACATCGAGGCCATCCTCAAGAAGCACGGCATATGACAGTCACATGACTGGCCGAAGGGACACAGTGAGTCCCCGGGCGGCCGGAATCGTTCACGAGCCGGACGAGACCTCACGGTATTCGGCGAACTCCCGCAAGATCTCCGAGCGCTGATCGCGACCGGGCACCGGTTGCGCCATGATCTGCGGCGAGATGCTGGACACTACTCAGAGCGAGGCCGCGCCGCCCAAGGACGAGCCTCGCGGGTGCCTCTTCGCCCTTTCCCAGCCACCGCTGATGATCTTCCTGGCGGTGATCGGGTGTCTGCTGCTCATGGCTGCGCTGCACGATCTGCTGTTGCTGTGAGCCGTACACGTCCGTCCCGGCGCCACCCGCCGGGACCGACGTCGCATCGGGGGGCACCGTCCGGGCAGCAGCACAGGGCCGGCCGGCCCCGTCCGCCCCGCTCAGCCCGCCGCCTCCTTGCGCCGGGCCCGGTAGGCGGCGACATGCAGCCGGTTCCCACAGGTACGGCTGTCGCAGTAGCGGCGCGAGCGGTTGCGGGAGAGGTCCACGAAGGCGCGCCGGCAGTCCGGTGCCTCGCAGCGCCGCAGCCGCTCCTGTTCGCCGGCCACCACGAAGAAGGCCAGCGCCATCCCGCAGTCGGCGGCGAGATGATCGGCCACGGAGGCGCCCGGCGCGAAGTAGTGCATGTGCCAGTCGTAACCGTCGTGGTCGGTCAGCCGGGGAGTGGTGCCGGCGGCGGCGACCAGCTCGTTGATCATCAAGGCCGCCGACCGGGCGTCCGGGGCCGCGAAGATCGCCGCGAAGCGCCCCCGGAGCCTGCGCACCGCGGAGAGATCCAGCTCCGACAGCACGCCGATGTCGCTGATTTTGTGGCTTCGTACGAAATCCGTGAGTGCCTGGACGTCGGGCAGACCGTCCGCCGCCGCATCGTCCTCGGGCGCGGAGTTCACCAGATCCACCACGGTGTCGAGGGCGCACCGGGTGTCGTGGGTGATCAGCACGTTTCGCTCCCTGGCCTGGGGGTCGGGCGGGCGCCCGCCGATGCTGGCCGATGGTAGCGACTCCCGCGCCGACCGCACCCGTCCTTCCCCGACCCCGATTGCCGTGAGAACGCCCCCGCCCCGCACGGGGTTCCCGCCGCACCGGCCCGGCCGCGCGGCCCACGGCGCCGGGCCGGCCGCACGCGCACGACGGCCGGCCGCACGCCTGCCGCGCTCCCACGCGGGCATCGCGCACGCACGGCGTTCGTCCGCTCGCGGACCGCAGTCGACGACAGCAGACCGACGCCGCCCGTGAACGCTCACGAGGGCGGCGTCGGTCCGTTGCCGTATGCGGTTGTCCTGGCCCGAGCCGTCTCCCCGAGTGGACGGCGCCGGGCTGCTCTCAGGGGCCGCGGCCTAGCTCTCCGCCAGGATGTGCGAGAGCTCCTGATCCAGGTCGAAGTGCCGGTGCTCCGTGCCGGGCGGCACGGCGGCGTCGGTTCGCTTCAGGAAGGACTCCAGGGCCCGCGCGGGGGCCTCCAGCAGCGCCTCTCCCTCCGGGGAGCTGAGGGCGATGCACACGACGCCCTGACCATGGCTGCGGGATGGCCAGACGCGGACGTCGCCGGTGCCGGTGGGCCGGTGCAGGCCCTCGGCGAGGAGGTCGCGGGCGAACACCCACTCGACGGTCTCCTCGGCTCCGGTGTGGAAGGTGGCGTGCACGGCGTAGGGGTCGGCCGTGTCGTACCGCAGGCCTGCGGGGACAGGCAGGGAGGACTCGCTCGACACAACGAGGCGCAGGTGCAGCTCGCAGCTGACCGTGGTGTTCATAAGCGCCAGGGCCTTTCGCTCAGTGTGCGCTCGGGGATTCGCACGTCGGCGAAATCGACATGCCACCTACGGTGCCGTTGTAAACCCCTCTGAGGGTTTTGGGTGTGTTTACGTAACTCTTCCGGCCGAGAACTCGTACCGGATCTACGACCATCCCGGTGACTGGTTTCACTCGGGTAGGGTTTGTCTATATGAATACGGGGAGTGACGAACCGGGCGAGGTCGCCGTGGCATCCAACAAGGCCAAGACGGACCGGCAGGAAACCGCCGAGGAAGCCGGGAGCGGGCTGGGCTCGCGGGCGCCGGAATTCATCAAATCCCGCCGGCTCCTGCATCTGAGCTGGCAGGTCGGGGTCTTCGTGGTCGGCTTCGCGGTGGTCGTCGCGGGCATCATCATGCTGCCGCTGCCCGGGCCCGGCTGGGTCGTGATCTTCGGCGGCATGGCGATCTGGGCGACCGAGTTCGTCTGGGCCCAGCTCGTGCTCCGCTGGACCAAACGCAAGGTCACCGAGGCGGCCCAGCGGGCCCTCGATCCCAAGGTGCGCCGCCGCAACATCGCCCTCACCGTGATCGGACTGGTGATCATCGGCGTGCTCGCCGGGATCTACCTCTGGAAGTTCGGCCTCGTCATGCCCTGGAAGATCAAGGACCAGTGACGCGGCCTCGGGGGCCGGAGGCGTCCGCCGCCCGGCCCCTGGTCGGAAGCACCCCCTGACATGGGGTAATGTTCTTCCTGCGCCCGGGCGATTAGCTCAGTGGGAGAGCGCTTCGTTCACACCGAAGAGGTCACTGGTTCGAACCCAGTATCGCCCACCCGGACCGACGGCCCATCTGCGACAGTGCGGATGGGCCGTCGGCGTATCCGCACCGGCGCGGGCGCACGGCGGAGCCCCATCGGCACGGTCCAGGACAGGCGGGGGAGGGCACGGCTTGCGGTCGGGTGCGGGCGGGCGGTTCGCCGACAGGGCCGCCGGTCTCTGCGGGCCTCGGGCGGGCTCAAGGCCCATGAGGTTGCCTGGCCGGGCCCTTGCGGACTCGGAGCCCCCTGAGGCTGCCTGGCCGGGGCTCCTGGGCATTCCCGCTCCGCCCCCGTCCCCTGGCGGCATCAGGCGTCCTGCACCTCCGCAGGCTCCCCCCTCCGTGTCCCGTCCCTTGGACCCGTGCCCTCCGACCCCTTGGGCCTGCGAAGCCCCCCGCCCCGCGCGCGGCCCGGCTTGGCCCGCCGAAGGCGGTAGCGACCCTTGCGGCTGTGGCGTACCGACGTACGCCCTGTGGCACGCGGACGTACAGGGAGGCTCGGGACGCCCCCTGCGCTGGGCGTGCGGCCGGGCGTCGGTTCACGGACGGTGACCGGTTCGGACGCGCGGGCGTAGTCGGGGGCCGTCGGCCGTGGTCGGCCTCCACTCCGCCGCCGAGCGGACGCGTTTTGCCGAACCGGCAACAACCCTCGTCCCGGCCCGGCCACCCGCCGGATGATCGTGTTCAGGACCCCGGGCAAGAGTCACCCACCGTCTCCGGCACCCGTCTGCCCGTAACCCACGCGTCCAGCCCCCCGGGTCCGTTCCGGCCGGCCCTTTCGCGGGTCGCGCCCGGCACCAGCCGGTCTTCAGGTGCCGACCCACCCGACCCGCTCCCGGCGGGTCCGACCGCCCGCCCCGGCACCGCGCCACACCCCTGCCCGCTGCCCCTGCCCAGGACCCACCGAGGGCACCCGAAGAAACCCCAGGACCGCACCCAGACCCACTGGCCACCCCAACTCCCACAACCCCAGGAGATCCCGTGCCACCCACCGCCGGCTCCACCCCCGCCGCCTCCGTCGCGGCCGGCCGCTCCGCCCCCACCGGCCCCTCGTCCGCCGCACCCGCCTCCGCTCCAACCCACCGTCTCCTCCCTTCCCCGGCCGGTCGTGTCCACCTGGTCGAGCAGGGCAGCGGGCCCCTGGTGCTGCTCCTGCACGGCTTCCCGGAGTCCTGGTACGCCTGGCGGCACCAGCTGGCGGCGCTCGCCTCGGCCGGTTACCGCGCGGTGGCGATCGACGTGCGCGGGTACGGCCGTTCCTCCAAGCCGGAGGCCGTGGAGGCGTACCGGATGCTCGACCTGGTCGCGGACAACGTCGCCGTGGTGGAGGGTCTGGGCGAGCGTTCCGCCGTGGTCGTCGGGCACGACTGGGGCGCGACGATCGCCGCCATGTCCACCCTGACCAGGCCGGACGTGTTCCGGGCCGTGGGGCTGCTCGGCGTGCCGTACACCCCGCCCGGCGGCCCCCGCCCCAGCGAGGTCTTCGCCCGCATGGGCGGAGCCGGCGCGAGCGAAGAGCCCGGCGCGCACTCCCGCCCCCAGGAGTTCTACGTCTCCTACTTCCAGCGGCCGGGCCGGGCCGAAGCCGAGATCGAGCCCGATGTGCGCGGCTGGCTCGCGGGCTTCTACGCGGCACTGTCCGCCGACACCATGCCCGCCCCCGGCGCCCCCGACCCGCACTTCACCGGGGCCGGCGGGACACTGCGCGAGCGTTTCCCCGTAGGTGTGCTGCCGTCCTGGCTGGGGGAGGGGGACCTCGACGTCCTCGCCGGCGAGTTCGAGCGGACGGGGATGACCGGGGCGCTGAACCGGTACCGGAACATGGACCGGGACTGGGCGGACCTGGCCGGTTGGGCGGGGCGGCCGATCACGCGGCCCTCGCTGTTCATCGGGGGTGAACGGGACGCCTCCCTCGCCTGGCTGGCCGACGCCGTCAAGGCGTACCCCGAGACGCTGCCCGGCCTTCTCGGTTCGCACATCCTGGACGGTTGCGGGCACTTCGTCCAGCAGGAGCGTCCGGAGGAGACGAACCGCATCCTGCTCGACTGGCTGGCGTCCCTGCCCGCCTGATGCCCCGTCCGGCTCGTTCGGCCCGTCGGCCACGCTTCCCTCACCAGTGGGAACGGCCGACGGGCCGGTCGGTTTCCGGCGGTGGGGTCGGGTGCCGGGCCGGTCGGCCGGTCCGGGCGCCCGCAAGAAAATCCTGTCCGGGTCATTGACGCACCCCGGGCCCCTTCGTACCTTGTGCCAGCAAGCGCTTACTTGAAACGATTCATGCGCGTCGCGGAGATGCTGCGGGGAGGCCCGACTGTGGGAACCAGGAATCTTGACAGGCGTACGATCCTGAAGGCGGCCGGGGCGTCGGCGGCCACGCTCGGGCTCGCCGCGACCACCGGCTGCGGCGGCGGAAGCGGCTCCGGAGACGGCACGGTGACGATCCGTTACTCCTGGTGGGGTGCCGAGGAGCGGGCCAAGAAGATCAACCAGTCCATCGCCCTCTTCGAGCGGAAATACCCCAAGATCAAGGTCAAAACCGATTTCCAGACGTATGACTCGTTCTGGGAGAAGTTCCAGACCCAGGCCGCCGGCGGAAACCCCCCGGATGTTTTCCAAAACGCCGTCACTTTCCTCAGGAAGTACGACAAGCGCGGAATTCTCCTGGATCTCAAGCCTCAGGTGGAGGCCGGGAATCTGAGCCTGGGTCATTTCCGCGCGGGCGTCACGAAGGTCGGCGAGGTCGACGGCAAGCAGCTCGGAGTTCCGGTCGGCTCCAACACCATGTCACTCGTCATCGACAAGAAGGTCTTCCGGAAGGCGGGCGTCGAACCCCGGCCGGGCTGGACCTGGGACGAGTACTTCAAGGCCCTGAAGACCATCCGCGACAAGACGCGGGTCCCCGGGGACACCGGCTACTTCACCATCATGTACCTGTACGACCTCTACCTGCGCCAGAACGGCAAGGCGTTCTTCACCGACGACGGACTGGGCTTCGACCAGGCCGATCTGACGGAGTGGTGGACGGACGGCCTGGGCCGGGTCAAGGCCGGCGTCGTCACCGACCCCAAGGTCGTCCAGCAGGACAAGCCCAAGTCCTCCCTCTCCGCCGGCCACGGCGCCTCGGAGTTCACCTGGGACAACTTCACCGTCCGCTACTCGGCCGAGGGCGACAGCGAGTACGGCCTCGCGCCCATCCCCACCACGGACGGCAAGCACACCGGCCAGTACCTCGCCTCCCTGATGCTCAGCGCCTCCGCCCGCACCTCGCACCCCAAGGAGGTCGCGCAGTTCATCGACTTCATGGTCCACGACCCCCGGGTCGGCGAGATCATGGGTTACGACCGCGGCATCCTCACCAGCACCGAGCAGTTCGCGGCGTACAAGCCGGCCGACGCGGTCAACAAGGAGATCGCGCAGTACGAGGAGGACACCGCCAAGGCCGGCGTCCTCGGCACGATCACCCCGCACCCTTCCGGTGCCGACACCATCGAGGCCGCCTTCCTGCGCATCGGCGGAGACCTCGGACAGGGCAAGTCCAAGGTCTCCGACGCGGTGAAGCAGTTCTTCACCGAGGCCGAAGCCGCCTTCCAGGCCTGATGGGAAACGCCGTGACGCTCGTCAAGGACTCCGTGCCCGCGACCCGCGGCGCGCGCCGGGCCGCCACCGCGAGGACGGGGCGGCCGGGCCGGCGGCGGGAGAATCTCGCCGGCTATCTGTTCATGTCCCCGTGGATCGCCGGGTTCCTGCTGCTGACCGCGGGCCCGATGATCGCCTCCCTCTACTTCGCGTTCACCGACTACAACCTCTTCACCAGCCCCAAGTGGGTCGGTCTCGACAACTTCACCAAGATGTTCGACGACCCGCGCTGGCAGAAGTCGGTGGAGGTGACGGCCAAGTACGTCGTCATCGGCACCCCGCTCAAGCTGCTGCTCGCCCTCGGCGTCGCTCTGCTCCTCGCGCAGAGCCGCCGCGGCCAGGCCTTCTACCGGGCCGCCTTCTACGCCCCCTCGCTCATCGGCGCGAGCGTCTCGGTCGGCTTCGTCTGGCGGTCGCTGTTCTCCGACGGCGCCGTCGTGGACCGGACGCAGACCTTCCTCGGCTTCCACGTCGGCGGCTGGGTCGGCAACGCGGACTGGGTGATGTACTCCCTGGTCGCGCTGACCGTCTGGCAGTTCGGGGCGCCCATGGTCATCTTCCTGGCCGGGCTCAAGCAGGTGCCCAGGGAACTGTACGAGGCGGCCGAGATGGACGGCGCCGGAGCCTTGCGCAGGTTCTGGAACATCACCCTGCCGATGATCTCCCCGGTGCTGTTCTTCAACGTGCTGCTGGAGACCATCCACTCGTTCCAGATCTTCGGCTCGGCCTACGTCGTCTCCAACACCGCCTGCGGACCGGCCGACGCCACGCTCGTCTACACCTGCTACCTCTACCAGCAGGGCTTCAAGAACGCCCAGATGGGCTTCGCCTCCGCCATGGCCTGGATGCTGCTGCTCGCCGTGGCCCTGGTGACGGCCGTCCTCTTCTGGTCCCAGAAGAAGTGGGTGCACTACGAGGAGGACGCCCGATGAGCGCCACCATGACCAAGGCCCCGGTGCGCGCGGCCGGCACCCGGACCCCGGGCCCCGGCCGCCGGCGGGCCGGCTCCCTCGCCTGGCACCTCGGTGCCCTGCTGATCCTGGCCGTCATCCTCTATCCGGTCGTCTGGGTGATCGGCGCCTCGTTCAAGCCCAGCAAGGACATCATCAACAGCCTCACGCTGTTCCCGTCCCGCCCCATCCTGTCCAATTTCAAGGGCCTCGCCGACGGCATAGCGGACGTCAGGATCTGGACGTTCTTCCAGAACTCCCTGCTCTACGCGGGCGGCGCGGTCGTCGGCGTCCTGGTCTCCTGCTCGCTGACCGCCTACGCCTTCGCGCGCATCAAGTTCGCCGGCCGCAACCTGCTGTTCTCCCTCATGATCGGCACGCTCCTGCTGCCGTACCACGTGCTGCTGATCCCGCAGTACGTGATGTTCCAGAAGCTGGAGCTGGTCAACACCTACGTCCCGCTGCTGATCGGCAAGTACCTCGCCACCGAGGCCTTCTTCGTCTTCCTCATGGTGCAGTTCATGCGGAACCTGCCCCGGGAACTGGACGAGGCCGCCCGCCTCGACGGCTGCGGGCACCTGCGCACCTACTGGTCGATCGTGCTGCCGCTGTGCCGGCCCGCGCTCATCACCAGCGCGATCTTCACCTTCATCAACGCCTGGAACGACTTCATGGGCCCGCTGATCTACCTCAACGAGCCCGGCAAGTACACCGTCTCCCTGGGCCTGATGATGTTCCGCGACTCCGACGGCGTGGCCGCCAACTACGGCGGCATGATCGCCATGTCGCTGGTCGCGCTGCTGCCGGTGCTGCTGTTCTTCCTCGCCTTCCAGCGCTATCTGATCGACGGCATGGCGACCTCCGGACTGAAGGGCTGAACCATGTCCCAAGCTCGGGTGCGGCCGC
The DNA here is from genome assembly GCF_016860525.1 of Streptomyces rubradiris. Classification (NCBI taxonomy): domain Bacteria; kingdom Bacillati; phylum Actinomycetota; class Actinomycetes; order Kitasatosporales; family Streptomycetaceae; genus Streptomyces; species Streptomyces rubradiris. The sequence continues at coordinate 1,108,799 of NZ_BNEA01000001.1, read as the reverse complement.
GCCGGGAGTCCGGTTTCGCGGAGCGGTACGGCCTCTTCGCCGAGTCCCTGCTGACCGGGGTGTGGATCGCGGTGGCCTGCCTCGGCGTGGTCACCTACCCGGCCGCGTTCGCCGCCGGCGCCCGGCACCTGCGCCGGCGTACCGCCCACCAGGGCGGCGGATGGCGGGAGTTTACCGCCGACTTCCGCCGCGCGCTGCGCGGGGGATGGGCCGTCGGCGCCGTCGGCTGGGTCGCCGCGGCGGTCGCCTGGCTGGACGTCCGGGCCGTACGCGCCGGGCTGCCCGGCGGGCCCCTGGTCGGGGCCGTGGGGCTGCTCGCGCTGCTCGGGATCGCGGTGGCCGGGCTGCGGGCGGCGGCGGTGTGGGCGCCGGGGGAGCGCTGGCGGGCCCTGCTCGCCGACGCCGGGCGGCGTACCGTACGGGACCCCGCGGGCTCCTTACTGCTGGTCGCCGGAGCCGCCCTGACCTGCTGTTCCGCCCTGCTCATCGCCCCGCTGGCGGTGCCCGTGCTGGGAGCCGTGGCCGCGGCGGCCGTCGCCGTCGAGGAACGTCACCGCCGCCGCTGATCCCGGTCCCGCCGAGCCCGGCCACCGCCAAGACCGACGGTGCCCCGTCCGGCACCGGACGGGCTGGAAGCGGCGGCCCGCGGAGCGCGGCACCACCAGGCGACGGCAAAGCCGCGGATTCCGGAGCCGCCGGGACCCGCGTCCTCCGAAGACCGACGCCCCCTGGAACCCGCGGCTGCCGAGGACCGACGCCCTGGGACCCGCGGCCCCGGACCCCGGCTTCGCCGAACGGGCGGTCTGCGGGAGCCGGGCCGCTGAACGGGCGGTCCCCGGAGCCGGGCGCCGCTGAACAACGGGCGCTTCCTGGATCCAGGTGCCGCTGAACAGGTGGCTCCCGGACCGGGGCGCCGCTGAACGCCCGGCCCCGGGAGCCGGGCGCCGTCGGACCCCCGCCCCTTCTCGGGACCCGCGCCCCGAGCCCCGTACCGCACCTGTCATGCCCCTGACCGCACCGCCTCATGAAAGGAAAGGTCATGTCCCCCATCCCCCGCAGGTCCCTCCTCAAGGCCGCCGCCGTCGCCGGAGCGGCCGCCCAGTTCAGCTGGGCCCTCGGTGCCCGGGACGCCGAGGCCGCGCCCGCTGCCGCCGCCGACGGCGCCGACCCGGTGACCCTGGACTGGCTGGAGGACGGCGGCCTCGGCGCCGCGCCCGGGACCACCGTCGGCGTGCCCTGGCCGATGGGCGCCCACCAGCCGGACCAGTCCTTCGCGGTCACCGACGCCGACGGCGGGCACGTCCCCGTGCAGACCTGGCCGCTCGCCTACTGGCCCGACGGCTCCCTGAAATGGACCGCCCACGCCGTCGCCACCGGTACCGGCAAGCTCACGCTCACCACGGGCACCCCCGCCGAGCCCGCGCGGAAGGTCACCGTCGACAGCGGCGGCGGCACCATCGACGTCTCCACCGGCGTCATCACCGCGAAGATCGGCAAGAACGGCTCCACCCTCATCAAGTCCGTCACCCGCGGCTCCACCGAGATCGCCCGGAACGGCCGGCTCGTCCTCCTCCGCCAGCCCGAGATCGAGGACGAGGACCAGGGCACGGTCAGGACCGAACGCTTCGACGGCGCCGTCACCGCCGTCACCGTCGAACAGGACGGACCGGTCCGGGCCGTCGTCCGCGTCGACGGCAAGCACCGCAAGGGCGACCGGGAATGGCTGCCGTTCACCATCCGCCTGTACTTCTACGCCGGCTCCGACTCCTTCCGCATGGTGCACACCATCACCTACGACGGGAAGCAGGAGCCCGGCAAGGCGAGCGGCGACTTCATCCGCGGCCTCGGCGTCCGCTTCACCGTGCCGATGCGCGACGCGGCCTACGACCGGCACATCCGCATCGGCGGCGAGGGCACCGGACTGCTGCGCGAGGCCGTCCAGGGCATCACCGGACTGCGCCGCGACCCCGGTGCCGCCGTCCAGGCCGCCCAGTACGAGGGGAAGAAGCTGCCCGACCCCGCCACCTGGGACCAGCGGGTCACCACCCGACTGCGGTACATCCCGCACTGGGGCGACTACACCCTCGCCCAGCTCTCCGCCGACGGCTTCACCGTCCGCAAGCGCACCAAGAAGGGCCACGGCTGGATCACCGTCGGCGGCGGCCGGCGCGCCTCCGGCTTCGGCTACGTCGGCGGCGCGAGCGGCGGCCTCTCCTTCGGCCTGCGCGACTTCTGGGAGAAGTTCCCCGCCCAGCTCGACATCCGCGACGCCCACACCGACCAGGCCACCGTCACCCTCTGGCTCTGGTCACCCGAGGCCCAGCCCATGGACCTGCGCTTCTACCACGACGGCATGGGCCAGGACACCTACGCCGAACAGCTCGAAGGCCTCAACATCACCTACGAGGATCACGAGCCCGGCTTCGGCACCCCCTACGGCATCGCCCGTACCTCCGAACTCCTCTTCTGGGCCAACGACTCCACCCCCACCGCCGCCACCCTCGCCCGGCAGGCCGAGGCCGTACGCGTCCTGCCGCAGCTCGCCGCACCGCCCAGGCAGCTCATCAAGGCCAAGGTCTTCGGCCCCGGCCTGTACTCCGAGCCCGACCGCTCCACCCCCGCCAAGGCCAGGATCGAGGACCACCTCGACTTCCTCTTCACCTACTACAAGGACCAGGTGGAGACGCGCCGCTGGTACGGCTTCTGGGACTACGGCGACATCATGCACACCTACGACTCCGCCCGGCACGTATGGCGCTACGACATCGGCGGCTACGCCTGGGACAACTCCGAGCTCTCACCCGACCTGTGGCTCTGGTACGCCTACCTCAGAAGCGGCCGCTCCGACATCTTCCGCTTCGCCGAGGCCATGACCCGGCACACCGGCGAGGTCGACGTCTACCACCTCGGCACCTGGGCGGGCCTCGGCACCCGGCACGGCGTCCAGCACTTCGCCGACAGCGCCAAACAGCAGCGCATCGCCAACACCACCTACCGGCGCTTCTACTACTTCCTCACCGCCGACGAACGCGTCGGCGACCTCATGCACGCCAACGTCGACTCCGACGAGACCTTCCTCGTCCTCGACCCCCAGCGCAAGGTGCGCACCGACCCCTATACCCCCGACCGGCACGCCCTGTCCATCGGCTTCGGCACCGACTGGAGCGGCCTGGTGTCGGCCTGGCTCACCGAGTGGGAACGCAAGGGCCCCAAGTGGGAGAAGGCCAAGGCGCGCGTGCTGTCCACGATGGCGGGCATCGCCGCCCAGCCCAACGGCTTCGTCCAGGGCAGCGGGCTGTACGACCTCGACACCGGCGAGTTCGCCGTCGCCGACAAGCCGGCCGTCTCCGTCTCCCACCTCTCGGCCGTCTTCGGACTCAACGAACTGTGCGCCGAACTCATCCACCTCGTCGACATGCCGAAGTTCAAGGAGGCGTACCTGGACTACTGCCGCTACTTCAACGCCACCAAGGCCGAACAGGCCGCCCGCTACGGCACCCACTTCGGCAGCCTGCTGCTCTTCCAGGGCCACTCGCGCCTCGACGCCTACGCCGCCGTACAGACCGGCGACGCGGCCCTCGCCGAGCGCGCCTGGGCCAAGTTCTACGCCTCCGACGGCTACACCGAGTCCTCCCCCTGGAAGACCGAGAAGCTGACCGGACCGGCCACCTTGGTGGAGGGCGCCGAAGCGGCCTGGGTGTCCACCAACGACACCGCCCTCTACGGCCTCGCCGCCATCGAGAACCTCGCCCTGCTCGGCGACAGGATGCCCGCCTAGCCGGGAGGCGACTGGGGGAGCGCCGCAGCACGGGCGGCGGCGCTCGCCCACCCAGTGTGACCCGGCCCGCGGCGGGGCACATGAGTACGCGTACTCAGATTCACGCGCCCGCCCCGGCACACTCGCCCCATGGACCCCCACCACTACCGCTTCCACAGCACATGGCCCCTGCCCGCCACGCCGGCCGCCGTCTACGCGGTGCTGGAGCGCGCCGACGACTACCCCCGGTGGTGGCCCCAGGTACGGTCGGCGACCCGCCTGGCCGAGCACACCGGCCTCATCGTCATCCGCTCCGCGCTGCCCCTCGCCCTCACCGCCACCCTGCGGCAGACCCGCCGCGACCCGGCCGCCGGCGTCCTGGAAGCCGCCCTCTCCGGAGACCTCCAGGGCTGGGCCCGCTGGACGATCACCGCCGACGGCCCCGGCACCCTCGCCCACTACGAACAGGACGTCCGCGTGGCCCGGCCCCTGTTCAGGCGGCTCGCCCTGCCCGGACGGCCCCTCTTCCGCCTCAATCACCGCCTGATGATGCGGGCCGGGCGGCGCGGACTGCTGCGCCGCCTGGACGCGGTTTGAACGAAGGGCGCCCGGACCTGTATTGTTCAGTGCGTTCCCGGGCGATTAGCTCAGCGGGAGAGCGCTTCGTTCACACCGAAGAGGTCACTGGTTCGATCCCAGTATCGCCCACCGGGAAAGGCCGGTCCGCCGCGGCGGACCGGCCTTCTTCATGTCGCCGCCGTGCCCCCGCCGCCGCCCGGGTCACGCCGCCGCCGGCAGCTCCGGCCGCAGCGGCCACTCCGGGCACACCGTCTCCTCCGAACCACTGCGCGCGAACCACGCCTGCAACCCGCGCGCCTGCGCCGCGTGCCACTCCACCTGGAGCGCGTGCAACTCGGCCGGGGACAGCCGCTCCAGCCGGGACGCGAATCGCCGCCCCAGCGCCCGTACGACATCCAGCGCGGCCAGCGCGTCCGCCGCCGCGTCATGCGCGCCCCGCAGCGGCACGCCGTAATGCGCGCACAGATCGCCCAGCGTGCGGCGGCCCTTGCGGTACCGGTCCAGTTGCCGGTCGAGCACCCGAGGGTCCAGCACCTTCAGCGGCACCGAGTCGAACCAGCGCGCCAGCGACGACGCCCGGTGCCGGCGCAACTCCCGGTCCAGCAGCGTCAGGTCGAACGGCGCGTTCATCACCACCAGCGGGCGGCCCAGCGACGCGTGCTCCGCCAGCTGCTCCGCTATCTCGTACATCACCGGCGCCGGCCAGCGCCCGTTGTGCTGGAGGTGCTCCTCCGTCAGCCCGTGCACCGCCGTCGCCTCCGCCGGCACCGGCACCCCCGGATTCACCAGCCAGCGCGACACCCGGGGCCGGGTCCCCGGCGCGTCCTGGACGACGACGGCGGCCGACACGATCCGGTCGGTCTCCACGTCCACACCCGTCGTCTCCGTGTCGAAGGCGGCCAGCGGCCCCTCGTACCAGGTCGTCATCCCAACTCCTCGCTCACCCACGGCAGCTGACGTCCCGACTTCTGCCGTTCGGTGATACCCGGCCCGTTCGCACCGTACGCCGCCCGGAAACAACAGGAGTACGTGTACCCGCAGTTCAGCGGCCCACAGCGGCAACACCCCGGTCAGAGAAGGCAGTTGGACATGGCCATAGCGCAGCCCGAACGGGACGGGCTGCCGCCCACCCGGCCGGGCCCCTTCGCGGCACCCTCGCCACCACCGCCTGCGTGGAGACACTCCAGGTCGGCCTGGCCGGGCTGCCCGTCCGTGTGCGGGGCCGGCCGGAGCGCCGCGGCGGCTGCCGCAGACTCACCGGCGCCTCCGGCGTCGTCGTCGTACCCGTGGACGACGCCGAACCGGACCGGCCGCTGAAGTCCCTCCAGGAGCACCCCGGCTTCCCCGAGGAGCCCGGCGGGGACGGGTGACCGGGCGCGGACCGAGGGTGACCGTTTCGCGGTCTGTGCCGTCGGGTCGGTACGATCGCCTGTGCGCGCGCTCCTGGTATGGCGCCGCACCCACCTTCAGTCAGGAGAGACCGGTGTCAGACGTCCGTGTGATCATCCAACGCGATTCCGAGCGGGAAGAACGCGTGGTGACGACGGGCACTACGGCCGCCGACCTCTTCGCGGGCGAGCGCTCGATCATCGCCGCACGCGTGGGCGGCGAGCTGAAGGACCTCACGTACGCACTGTCCGACGGCGACGAGGTCGAGGGCGTCGAGATCTCGTCCGAGGACGGCCTGAACATCCTGCGCCACTCCACCGCGCACGTCATGGCGCAGGCCGTGCAGGAGCTGTTCCCCGAGGCCAAGCTGGGCATCGGCCCGCCCGTCAAGGACGGCTTCTACTACGACTTCGACGTGGACAAGCCGTTCACGCCCGAGGATCTCAAGGCCATCGAGAAGAAGATGCAGGAGATCCAGAAGCGCGGGCAGAAGTTCGCCCGTCGTGTCGTCACCGACGAGGCGGCCCGCGAGGAGCTGGCGGACGAGCCGTACAAGCTGGAGCTGATCGGCCTCAAGGGCTCCGCCTCGCACGACGACGGCGCGGACGTCGAGGTCGGCGCCGGCGAGCTGACGATCTACGACAACCTGGACGCCAAGACCGGCGAGCTCTGCTGGAAGGACCTGTGCCGCGGTCCGCACCTGCCCTCGACCCGGCTCATCCCGGCGTTCAAGCTGATGCGCAACGCGTCCGCGTACTGGCGCGGCAGCGAGAAGAACAAGCAGCTCCAGCGCATCTACGGCACCGCCTGGCCGTCCAAGGACGAGCTGAAGGCGTACCTCGACTTCCTCGCCGAGGCCGAGAAGCGCGACCACCGCAAGCTCGGCACCGAGCTGGACCTCTTCTCGATCCCCGAGCAGATCGGCTCCGGCCTGGCCGTCTTCCACCCCAAGGGCGGCATCGTCCGCCGCGTGATGGAGGACTACTCGCGCCGCCGCCACGAGGAAGAGGGCTACGAGTTCGTCTACACCCCGCACGCCACGAAGGGGAAGCTCTTCGAGACGTCCGGGCACCTGGACTGGTACGCCGAGGGCATGTACCCGCCCATGCAGCTCGACGAGGGCGTGGACTACTACCTCAAGCCCATGAACTGCCCGATGCACAACCTGATCTTCGACGCGCGCGGCCGGTCGTACCGCGAACTGCCGCTGCGCCTGTTCGAGTTCGGGACCGTGTACCGGTACGAGAAGTCGGGCGTCGTGCACGGCCTGACCCGGGCGCGGGGCTTCACGCAGGACGACGCGCACATCTACTGCACCCGTGAGCAGATGTCCGAGGAGCTGGACAAGACGCTCACCTTCGTCCTCGGCCTGCTGCGGGACTACGGCCTGACCGACTTCTACCTGGAGCTGTCGACCAAGGACCCGGAGAAGTTCGTCGGCTCCGACGAGGTCTGGGAGGAGGCGACCGAGACCCTGCGCCAGGTCGCCGAGAAGCAGGGCCTGCCCCTGGTTCCCGACCCGGGCGGCGCCGCCTTCTACGGTCCGAAGATCTCCGTCCAGGCGCGCGACGCCATCGGCCGGACCTGGCAGATGTCGACCATCCAGCTCGACTTCAACCTGCCCGAGCGGTTCAACCTGGAGTACACCGGCCCGGACGGCTCCAAGCAGCGCCCGGTCATGATCCACCGCGCGCTGTTCGGCTCCATCGAGCGGTTCTTCGCCGTCCTGCTGGAGCACTACGCGGGCGCCTTCCCGGCGTGGCTGGCCCCGGTCCAGGCGATCGGCATCCCGATCGGCGACGCGCACGTGGAGTACCTCCAGAAGTTCGCGACCGCGGCCAAGAAGAAGGGCCTGCGCGTCGACGTGGACTCCTCCTCGGACCGCATGCAGAAGAAGATCAGGAACGCGCAGAAGCAGAAGGTGCCGTTCATGGTCATCGCCGGCGACGAGGACATGTCCAACGGCTCGGTGTCCTTCCGCTACCGCGACGGCTCGCAGGAGAACGGCATCCCGTTCGACGAGGCCATCGCGAAGATCGAGCAGATCGTGGCGGAGCGCACCCAGGTCTGATCCGCACCGGCTCCGCGGCCCCCGGGACCATCGTCCCGGGGGCCCGCTCGTGCGCGGCGGTGACCCGAGTCCGCCCCGGCCGTACGGTGGGCCGGGGTGACGCCATATGCTGCCTAGCATGACGAGTGAGCCGGAGCAGCAGATCGGAGTGGGGACGCAGGACGCGTTCCAGCGCCTGTGGACGCCCCACCGGATGGCCTACATCCAGGGCGAGAACAAGCCGACCGGTCCGGGGGCCGACGACGGCTGCCCCTTCTGCTCGATCCCGGCCAAGTCGGACGAGGACGGGCTGATCGTGCGGCGCGGTGAGCAGGTGTACGCCGTGCTCAACCTGTACCCGTACAACGGCGGCCACCTGATGACCGTGCCCTACCGGCACGTGGCCGACTACACCGAGCTGACCGGGCCGGAGACCGCCGAGCTGGCCGAGCTGACCAAGCAGGCGATGACGGCCCTGCGCACCGCGTCCGGCGCGCACGGGTTCAACATCGGCATGAACCAGGGCACCGTCGCGGGCGCCGGCATCGCCGCGCATCTGCACCAGCACATCGTGCCGCGCTGGGGCGGGGACACGAACTTCATGCCGGTGGTGGGCCACACGAAGGTGCTGCCGCAGCTGCTGGCCGACACCCGCAAGATGCTCGCGGAGTCCTGGCCGTCCGCCTAGGCGTACGGCGGGTGCCCTCCATGGAGGGCACCCGGTCACGCGTCGTAGAGGTCGGCCTTCCTCGGCGTCGGGTCCTGGACGTTGCCGCTGAGGAACGACGAGCGGGCGCCGAACTTCTCGGTGTCCACGCCGTTCTCCTCCAGCACCTTGATCGCCGCCGAGTGCACCACGCGCAGCACCGGCGTGGCCGCGCGCAGCGCGTCGTCGGCCATGAAACGATGGCGCCACGGCTGGTCGGCCCAGGCGTGCCGCAGACCGAACGGCTCGGGCAGGCCGAGGGAGCCGCCGAGCCAGTTCAGCAGCGGCGGGTACCAGGTGAGCGGGGCGCGGACGGCGAGCCGTACGACCTCGTCGGTGGTGACCAGCGGCAGCTTGATCGTGCGGTTCTCCCAGGGCTTGAGGGACTTGGCGACTTCCTTGGTCGGTGCCTCCGGCTTGCTGGTGAACAGCGAGTTCACCGGTCCCAGCGCGTGCCCGGTGACCTCGATGCGCAGGGTCTGGTGCAGCACGGTGACGGTGATCAGCATGGTGATCACCAGCTGTCCGTCCCACAGGGTCCACTGCACGCCCAGGTAGTGCCGGTCGCCGCTGCCGAACTGCTGCTTGTTGCAGATCTCCTGTATGGCGTGCGGCTTGACCTGGAACGCCTCGACGTCGGCTCCCTCGGGCCGGGACACCGCCGTGGCCTTCTCGCCGATCGGCGTGACGATCCAGTGCCGTATGGAGGGCTTGGGGAAGCCGCCGGTATGCAGCGGGCCGCGCTCCAGCAGGGACAACTTGTCGTGGATCGCGCGTATCACGTCCCAGCTGCGGAAGGGGTGGATCTCCCGGCCGGGGTCGGCGGGCACCAGGTCCTCGGCGAGCTGCCAGGCGCCCCAGCGGGTGCCCATGCCGAGTATGCCCTTGGGGCCGGCGTAGAAGACCGAGTTGGACTGCTGCTCGGCGCTCAGCCGGGCCAGGGACTGGCGGAGCTCCTCGGCGGCGGTCTGGCCGGGGCCGCGCGGCACGGCCTCCGGGATCTTGGCGCCGACGCTGGTGCCGGAGAGCAGGCCGTCCCAGCGGGCGCGCAGATCGTGGGCGGTGCGTTCGCACAGGCGCTTGGCCCAGAACCAGCCGATCACGGGGGCGATGACACACGCGCGGGCGTACCAGGCCCAGAAGCCGCCGAAGGGCATCTTGACCAGGAACAGCGCGGCGAGCAGGCCGACGCCCAGCAGGAGTGTGGTGGCCAGTGTCCCGGCTCGCTTGTCGTCGCGCCGGGCGACGAAGGAGCGCAGCAGGAAGACCAGCAGCCAGGCGATGAACCCGGGCAGGAAGACGAGGCCGCAGACGACGGTGATGAGACTCAGCTGGTTGTCCCGCTCCCGGCGGATGTTGTTGGCGGCCAGGGCGTGTTCGACCACGAACTGCGGTTCGGTGCCGAAGGACTGGATGAGCGGTTTGCGGCCGGAGGACAGCATCCGGTCCACGAGGGCCCGGGAGAACGCCTCGCCCAGGTTGGGCCGGAACATCTTGATCCGGCCGGCCTTGACGGTCGACTGGTGCCACTCGTTGTCGGCCTTCTTGATCTCTTCGATCGGGCTGTCCCGGTAGGCCGCGGAGGCCAGGGCGGCGGTCGCCGCCTGTCCCTCGCCGACCGAGACGGGTACCTGGGGCCCGTCCCACTCCGTTCCTATCGACATTCCCGCCCCTATCGCCGCCGGTGCCGTGCCTGCGGCCTTCCCGACTTCCTTGCTCCGCACACCTGTTGGACCGGTCGCCGGGCCGCCGCCGGGTGGGCTGCGGCACGACGTCATCAGGTGATCAGCGTATCGGCCGGCACCGACAGCCGTGGGCGGACGGCCGAAGCCGCCCGCCCGTGCGCCGGTCCGGTGCTTCCGTGCTACCCCTCGTCCCCGGCCTGTTCGCGGACGCGTTCGGCGATCTGCGGCGGCATCGGTTCGTGCCGGGCGTAGGCGCGGTCGAAGCGCGCGGTGCCGTGCGAGAGCGAGCGGAGGTCGACGGCGTACCGGCCGATCTCGAACTCGGGCACCTCGGCGCGGATCAGCGTCCGTCCGGAGCCGGTCTGTTCGGTGCCGAGCAGCCGGCCGCGGCGGCCGGAGAGGTCGCTCATCACGGCGCCCACGTAGGCGTCGCCGACGAGCACGGTCACCTCGGCGACCGGTTCCAGCAGGTGGATCCGGGCGTCCGCGGCGGCCTCGCGCAGGGCGAGCGCGCCCGCCGTCTGGAAGGCGGCGTCGGAGGAGTCCACCGAGTGGGCCTTGCCGTCCACCAGCGTCACCCGGACGTCGATCAGGGGGTATCCGGCGGCGACGCCCTTGGCGGCCTGGGCGCGGACGCCCTTCTCGACGGAGGGGATGAACTGCCGGGGCACCGCGCCGCCGACCACCTTGTCCACGAACTCGATGCCCGAGCCGCCGGGCAGCGGCTCCACCTCGATCTCGCAGATGGCGTACTGGCCGTGCCCGCCGGACTGCTTGACGTGCCGGCCCCGCCCGGTGGCCTTGGTGGCGAACGTCTCCCGGAGGGAGACCTTGTGCGGGATGACGTCGACCTGGACGCCGTAGCGGCCGCGCAGCCGTTCCAGGGCCACGTCGGCGTGCGCCTCGCCCAGGCACCACAGGACGACCTGGTGGGTGTCCTGGTTCTGTTCCAGGCGCATCGTCGGGTCCTCGGCGACGAGCCGGGCCAGGCCCTGGGAGAGTTTGTCCTCGTCGGCCTTGCTGTGCGCCCGGATGGCGACCGGCAGCAGCGGGTCGGGCATCTGCCAGGGCTCCATCAGCAGCGGGTCGTCCTTGGCGGAGAGGGTGTCGCCGGTCTCGGCGCGGCCCAGCTTGGCCACGCACACCAGGTCGCCGGCGACGGCGTGGGTGACCGGGCGCTGCTGTTTGCCGAAGGGCATGGACAGGGTGCCGACCTTCTCGTCCACGTCGTGGTCCTCGTGGCCGCGGTCGGCGAGGCCGTGCCCGGAGACGTGCACCGGCTGGTCCGGGCGGAGGGTGCCGGAGAAGACGCGGACCAGGGAGAGCCGGCCCACGTAGGGGTCGGAGGAGGTCTTGACGACCTCGGCGACCAGCGGGCCGTCGGTGTCGCAGGGTTTCAGCTCGCGCGGCCTGCCGTCGATCGTGGTGACCCGGGGCATGGGGTGTTCGAAGGGGGTGGGGAAGCCGCCGGTGACCAGTTCCAGCAGTTCCACGGTGCCGAGTCCCTGCCGGGCGCCCTCGGCGGCGGGCGCGGCGGCCAGCACGGGGTGGAAGGAGCCGCGCGCCACGGCCCGCTCCAGATCCTGGACCAGGGTCTTGACGTCGATCTGCTCGCCGCCCAGGTAGCGGTCCATGAGGGTCTCGTCCTCGCTCTCGGCGATGATCCCCTCGATGAGCCGGTTGCGGGCCTCCTCGATGCCGGGCAGCTGGTCCTCGCCGGGCTCGGACTCCTTGCGTTCCCCGGTCGAGTAGTCGAACAGCTTCCCCGACAGCAGGCCGACCAGCCCGGTGACCGGTGCGTGCCCGTCGGGTCCCTCGGGGCCGCGCAGCGGCAGGTACAGCGGCAGCACGGCGTCGGGGTCGTCGCCGCCGAATGCCTCCGCGCAGATCCGGGTCATCTCCTCGAAGTTCGCGCGGGCGGCCTCCAGGTGGGTGATCACGATCGCGCGGGGCATGCCGACGGCCGCGCACTCCTCCCACACCATCCGGGTGGAGCCGTCGACGCCGTCCGAGGCCGACACGACGAAGAGGGCCGCGTCCGCGGCGCGCAGCCCGGCCCGCAGTTCCCCGACGAAGTCGGCGTATCCGGGGGTGTCGAGCAGGTTGACCTTGATGCCGTCCCATTCGACCGGTACCAGGGAGAGCTGGACCGAGCGCTGCTGGCGGTGCTCGATGTCGTCGTAGTCGGAGACGGTGCCGCCGTCCTCCACGCGGCCCGCCCGGTTCACCGCCCCCGCGGTCAGCGCGAGGGCCTCCACCAGGGTCGTCTTTCCCGAGCCGGTGTGGCCGACCAGCACCACGTTCCGTACGGAGGTGGGCCGGTCGGCCGTGAGAGCCCTGCCGGCGGCTCCGGGGTGGTGTGTCTGTGCCTTGTCGCCCATGATCCTGCCTCCCGTGCACGGTGAGGTCACTGTGGGCGCGGACACGCGGGATCCGCGTGCTCTGGCGGCTCCGGCGACGCCCGCGGTTATTCGAGCTTTCCACTCCCGTCACGTTGCGTCCATACGAAGGACTACGAAGAGTGCGCGTCATTGTCCGTTTCCGTCACGCCCGCCTCGTGGGGCGCCGTGCGCACCGCTTCCGGGCACCGGCCGCGGGTGCCCGCCCGTCGGCCACGCGCGCGCGTGGCTACGATGGGCCAGCCGGCGGCCAGCAGGGGCCGCGGCGTCACCGACCGTCGGGAAGGCCATGCTGAACAAGTACGCGCGTGCATTCTTCACGCGTGTCCTCACACCGTTCGCCGCGTTTCTCATCCGGCGGGGGGTGAGCCCTGACACGGTGACCCTCATCGGCACGGCCGGGGTGGTCGCGGGGGCGCTGGTCTTCTACCCCAGGGGGGAGTTCTTCTGGGGCACGGTCGTGATCACCCTGTTCGTCTTCTCGGACCTGGTCGACGGCAACATGGCCCGCCAGCTGGGCCGCTCCAGCCGCTGGGGCGCCTTCCTGGACTCCACCCTGGACCGGGTCGCCGACGGCGCGATCTTCGGCGGTTTCGCGCTGTGGTACGCGGGCCGCGGTGACGACAACGTGCTGTGCGCGGTGTCGATCTTCTGCCTGGCCAGCGGCCAGGTGGTGTCGTACACCAAGGCGCGCGGCGAGTCGATCGGGCTGCCGGTCGCCGTCAACGGGCTCGTCGAACGCGCCGAGCGGCTGGTGATCTCGCTGGTCGCGGCCGGGTTCGCGGGCCTGCACAAGTTCGGTGTGCCGGGCATCCAGTGGCTGCTGCCGATCGCGCTGTGGCTCGTCGCGGCGGGCAGCCTGGTCACCCTGGTGCAGCGGGTGGTCACCGTCCGCCGCGAGTCCGCGGAGGCCGAGGCGGCGGCCGGTCAGGCCGGCGGGGCCGCGCGGTGAGCGCCGCCGACCGGTTCGCCGACGCGCTGTACGGCCTCGGCTGGAGCACCGTGAAGAAGCTCCCCGAGCCGGTCGCCGTGCGCCTGGGCCGGACCATCGCCGACGCCGCCTGGAAGCGGCGCGGCAAGGGCGTACGGCGCCTGGAGGCCAACTACGCGCGCGTGGTGCCCGGGGCGTCCCCGGAGCGGCTCGCGGAGCTGTCCCGCGCGGGCATGCGCTCGTACCTGCGGTACTGGATGGAGTCCTTCCGGCTGCCGGCCTGGAGCGCCGAGCGGGTGAAGGCCGGCTTCGTCCCCAAGGACCTGCACCATCTGACCGAGGGGCTGGCCGCCGGCCGGGGCGTGGTCCTCGCCCTGCCGCACCTGGCCAACTGGGACCTGGCCGGGGCATGGGTCACCACCAAGCTCCAGACGCCGTTCACGACGGTCGCCGAGCGGCTGAAGCCGGAGTCGCTCTACGACCGTTTCGTGGCCTACCGCGAAGGTCTGGGCATGGAGGTGCTGCCGCACAGCGGCGGAGCGGCCTTCGGCACCCTGGCCCGGCGGCTGCGCGACGGCGGGCTGGTCTGCCTGGTCGCCGACCGCGACCTGTCCGCCTCCGGTGTCGAGGTCGACTTCTTCGGGGAGCGGGCCCGCATGCCGGCCGGTCCGGCCCTGCTCGCCCAGCACACGGGCGCGCTGCTGCTGCCCGTCACCCTCTGGTACGACGACTCCCCCGTCATGCGGGGCCGGGTCCACCCCCCGATCGAGGTACCCGGGTCGGGTACGCGCGCGGAGAAGACGTCCCTCATGACACAGGCGCTGGCCGACGCCTTCGCCGCCGGGATCGCCGAGCACCCGGAGGACTGGCACATGCTCCAGCGCCTGTGGCTCGCCGACCTCGACCCCGCGAAGGGACCCTCGTGAGAATCGGGATCGTCTGCCCGTACTCCTGGGACGTGCCCGGTGGCGTCCAGTTCCATATCCGTGACCTCGCCGAGTACTTCCTCCGCCTCGGCCACCACGTCTCCGTGCTCGCCCCGGCCGACGACGACACCCCGCTGCCGCCGTACGTCGTCTCCGCCGGCCGCGCGGTCCCGGTGCCGTACAACGGCTCGGTGGCCCGGCTGAACTTCGGCTTCCTGTCGGCCGCGCGGGTACGGCGCTGGCTGCACGAGGGCGCCTTCGACGTGGTGCACATCCACGAGCCGACCTCGCCCTCGCTGGGCCTGCTGACCTGCTGGGCGGCGTCCGGCCCGATCGTGGCCACCTTCCACACCTCCAACCCGCGCTCGCGCGCGATGATCGCCGCCTACGCGATCCTCCAGGCCGCGCTGGAGAAGATCAGCGCGCGGATCGCGGTCAGCGAGTACGCCCGGCGCACGCTGGTCGAGCACCTCGGCGGGGACGCGGTGGTCATCCCCAACGGCGTCGACGTGGACTTCTTCGCCAAGGCCGAGCCCAGGCCCGAGTGGCAGGGCGGCACCATCGGGTTCATCGGCCGGATCGACGAGCCGCGCAAGGGACTGCCCGTCCTGATGCGGGCGCTGCCGGGCATCCTCGCGGCCCGGCCGGAGACCCGGCTGCTGGTGGCCGGCCGGGGCGACGAGGAGGCGGCCGTCGCCGACCTGCCGGAGGAGCTGCGCCCGCGCGTGGAGTTCCTCGGCATGATCAGCGACCAGGACAAGGCCCGGCTGCTGCGCAGCGTCGACCTGTACGTGGCGCCCAACACCGGCGGGGAGAGCTTCGGCATCATCCTGGTCGAGGCGATGTCGGCGGGCGCGCCCGTGCTCGCCTCCGACCTGGACGCGTTCGTGCAGGTCCTCGACCAGGGCGAGGCCGGCGAGGTGTTCGCCAACGAGGACGCCGACGCGCTGGCCGAGGCCGCCGTACGCCTGCTCGGCGACCCGGCCCGCCTGGCCGAGCTGCGCGCGCGGGGCAGCGCCCACGTACGGCGCTTCGACTGGTCGACGGTCGGCGCGGACATCCTGTCCGTCTACGAGACGGTGACGGCGGGCGCGGCGGCGGTCGCCACGGACGAACGCGCGACGGGCCTGCGGGCGCGCTTCGGACTGGCACGGGACTGACGCGGGCAGGCTTGCCCCCGGGCGGACGCCGCGCCGGTCGCGCGTTCGTCCGGCGGCGGGCGCGGTTCCGGCCCCGGCGGCGCATGAGCCGGTGCCCCTGACCGGAGCCCCCCGGAGCGACGCGCGTCGGGTGCGACCTGTGCCGTACGGGACCGGGACGGCCGCCGAGTCCGCCGCCGTGCCGATTCCGCAGCGGCCCCGCCGACCCCGGCGGACGCCGCGGACGCCCACCGGCGCACCGGACCCCGCGGGTGTGCCGTACGCGGGACCGCGGCCCCCAGCCGGGCCCGGGCACACGGGCCCGGCGGCCGACGCGCACCGGGATCGTCCGGCCGTCCGCAGTCGCGGCGAAGCCCGAGGCGCCGAGTACGCGGCGAGGGCGGTGAGGCGCCGCCCCGGCCCGTGCGCCGCCGGGCACCGGAGGGAGCGGGACGAGCCGCCCCGCATCCGGCACCCGGGCGTCCGAATCCGGCACCCGGGCGTCCGCAGCCGGACGCCCGGCCCCTACGTGACAACCGGACCGGTGCGAGCCCGCACCGGTTTCCGGACAGCGCGGGCTCGCACCGGTCACGGTGGCTTGGAGGGGGCCGTGCGGCGGCCGATAGCCTTCGGGCGTGACCGCAACCCTCATCTGGATCCTCGTCGCGCTCGTCGCCATCGGCGTGTACCTCAGCTGGACGGCCGGGCGGCTGGACCGGCTGCACGTGCGGATGGACGCCGCCCGGGCCGCGCTCGACGCCCAGTTGCTGCGGCGCGCCTCGGTGGCCCAGGAGCTGGCGACCTCCGGCGTGCTGGACCCGGCCGCCTCGATCGTGCTCTACGAGGCCGCGCACGCGGCCCGGCAGGCCGAGGAGGAGCAGCGGGAGGTCGCCGAGAGCGAGCTGAGCCAGGCGCTGCGGGCGGTCTTCGAACACGCGGCCCAGGTGGAGGCGGTGCGCGAGGCCCCCGGCGGTGACGCGGCGGCCCGTGAACTGGCCGAGGCCGTCCGCCGGGTGCCGATGGCCCGCCGGTTCCACAACGACGCCGTGGGGGCCGCCCGCAGACTCCGCGAACACCGCAAGGTCCGCTGGTTCCGGCTGGCCGGCCACGCCCCCTTCCCGCTGGCCTTCGAGATGGACGACGAGCCGCCCGCGGCCCTGGTCGAGCGGGTCTCATGAAGCCCGGGTGAACAAAAGGAGCCACCGGCTTGTCATTGGCCCTTGCTGTGGCCTGGCCGGCTCGCGTTTCCTCAGGGGAGCACAAACCCTCTTTCCCATCAGTGAGGTCACCCGTGTCCACCACCGAGAACCAGGCTCCCGAGACCGGCACCGCCCGTGTGAAGCGCGGCATGGCCGAGCAGCTCAAGGGCGGCGTGATCATGGACGTCGTCACGCCGGAGCAGGCGAAGATCGCCGAGGACGCGGGCGCCGTCGCCGTCATGGCCCTGGAGCGCGTCCCGGCCGACATCCGCAAGGACGGCGGCGTGGCCCGTATGTCCGACCCGGACATGATCGAGGGCATCATCGACGCGGTCTCCATCCCGGTGATGGCCAAGTCCCGCATCGGCCACTTCGTCGAGGCCCAGGTGCTGCAGTCCCTCGGCGTGGACTACATCGACGAGTCCGAGGTGCTCACCCCGGCCGACGAGGTCAACCACTCCGACAAGTGGTCCTTCACCACCCCGTTCGTGTGCGGTGCCACCAACCTGGGCGAGGCCCTGCGCCGCATCGCCGAGGGCGCCGCGATGATCCGCTCCAAGGGCGAGGCCGGCACCGGCAACGTGGTCGAGGCCGTCCGCCACCTGCGCCAGATCAAGGGCGACATCGCCCGTCTGCGCGGCCTGGACAACCACGAGCTGTACGCCGCCGCCAAGGAGCTGCGCGCCCCCTACGAGCTGGTCAAGGAGGTCGCCGAGCTGGGCAAGCTCCCGGTGGTGCTGTTCTCCGCCGGCGGTGTGGCCACCCCGGCCGACGCGGCCCTGATGCGCCAGCTCGGCGCCGAGGGCGTGTTCGTCGGCTCCGGCATCTTCAAGTCCGGCGACCCGGCCAAGCGCGCCGCCGCCATCGTGAAGGCCACCACCTTCTACGACGACCCGAAGATCATCGCGGACGCGTCCCGCAACCTCGGCGAGGCCATGGTCGGCATCAACTGCGACACCCTCCCCGAGACCGAGCGCTACGCGAACCGCGGCTGGTAACCCACACAGGCAACGGCACCCCATGAACACTCCTGTCATAGGCGTCCTGGCCCTCCAGGGCGACGTACGGGAGCACCTCATCGCCCTGGCCGCGGCCGACGCCGTGGCCAGGCCGGTGCGGCGCCCCGAGGAACTCGCCGAGGTGGACGGCCTCGTCCTGCCCGGCGGCGAGTCGACCACCATCTCCAAGCTGGCCGTCCTCTTCGGCGTGATGGAGCCCCTCCGCGCGCGCGTGCGCGACGGCATGCCCGTCTACGGCACCTGCGCGGGCCTGATCATGCTCGCCGACAAGATCCTCGACCCGCGCTCGGGCCAGGAGACCATCGGCGGCATCGACATGATCGTGCGCCGCAACGCCTTCGGCCGGCAGAACGAGTCGTTCGAGGCATCGGTCGACGTCAAGGGCATCACGGGCGACCCCGTGGAGGGCGTCTTCATCCGCGCCCCCTGGGTGGAGTCCGTCGGCGCCGGGGCCGAGGTGCTCGCCGAGCACGACGGCCACATCGTCGCCGTCCGCCAGGGCAACGCGCTCGCCACCTCCTTCCACCCGGAGCTGACCGGCGACCACCGTGTGCACTCGCTGTTCGTCGACATGGTGCGCGGCGACCGGGCGGCGGAGTCCTTGTAGGATCTCCGGGGGTCCCCCCGGCCTTGCGACCGAGGGGCGTTCGTACAGGATGGGTTACGCGAAGGAGACAGGCAGATGTCCGGCCACTCTAAATGGGCCACGACGAAGCACAAGAAGGCCGTGATCGACGCCAAGCGCGGCAAGCTCTTCGCGAAGCTGATCAAGAACATCGAGGTCGCGGCGCGCATGGGCGGCGCGGACCCCGAGGGCAACCCGACGCTGTACGACGCCATCCAGAAGGCGAAGAAGTCGTCGGTCCCGAACAAGAACATCGACTCCGCGGTCAAGCGCGGCGCGGGCCTGGAGGCCGGCGGCGCCGACTACGAGACGATCATGTACGAGGGCTACGGTCCGAACGGTGTCGCGGTGCTCATCGAGTGCCTCACCGACAACCGCAACCGCGCCGCCTCCGAGGTCCGCGTCGCCATGACCCGCAACGGCGGCTCCATGGCCGACCCGGGCTCGGTGTCGTACCTGTTCAACCGCAAGGGCGTCGTGATCGTCCCCAAGGGCGAGCTGACCGAGGACGACGTGCTCGGCGCGGTGCTGGACGCCGGTGCCGAGGAGGTCAACGACCTCGGTGAGACCTTCGAGGTCCTCAGCGAGCCGACCGACCTCGTCGCGGTCCGCACCGCTCTTCAGGACGCCGGCATCGACTACGAGTCGGCCGAGGCCAACTTCGTCCCGACCATGCAGGTCGAGCTGGACGAGGAGGGCGCCAAGAAGATCTTCAAGCTCATCGACGCGCTGGAGGACAGCGACGACGTGCAGAACGTCTTCGCCAACTTCGACGTGAGCGACGAGATCATGGAGAAGGTCGACGCGTAACGCGTACGGCTGACGACCGGGCCGACGGGACACTCCCGTCGGCCCGTCGCGTTGTACGGCGTTGTCAGTGGCACCCGATAGCCTGCACAAACATGCGATCGGGTGACCGAAGGGAGCGGTGCGCGTGCGTGTTCTGGGGGTGGACCCCGGCCTGACCCGGTGCGGGATCGGCGTGGTCGAGGGCGTCGCGGGCCGCCCGCTGACCATGCTCGGCGTCGGTGTCGTCCGCACCCCGGCCGACGCCGACCTCAGCCACCGGCTGCTCGCCGTCGAGCGGGGCATCGAGGAATGGCTGGACGAGCACCGGCCCGAGTTCGTCGCCGTGGAGCGCGTCTTCAGCCAGCACAACGTGCGCACGGTCATGGGCACCGCCCAGGCCAGCGCCGTGGCCATGCTGTGCGCCGCCCGGCGCGGCATCCCGGTCGCCCTGCACACCCCCAGCGAGGTCAAGGCCGCCGTCACCGGCTCCGGACGCGCCGAGAAGGCCCAGGTGGGCGCCATGGTCACCCGCCTGCTGCGGCTGGCCGCGCCCCCGAAGCCCGCCGACGCCGCCGACGCCCTCGCGCTCGCCATCTGCCACATCTGGCGGGCCCCCGCCCAGAGCCGGCTCCAGCAGGCAGTGGCCCGGCACACAGTCCACGCAACGAAAGGCCCCACGGCATGATCGCCTTCGTCAGCGGCACGGTCGCCGCGCTCGCCCCGGATGCCGCCGTCGTCGAGGTCGGGGGCGTCGGCATGGCCGTCCAGTGCACGCCGAACACCCTGTCGGCACTGCGCGTGGGCCGGCCCGCCCGGCTGCACACCTCCCTCGTCGTCCGCGAGGACTCGCTCACCCTGTACGGCTTCGCGGACGACGACGAACGCCAGGTCTTCGAGCTGCTGCAGACCGCGAGCGGCGTCGGCCCGCGCCTCGCCCAGGCCATGCTCGCCGTGCACACCCCGGACGCGCTGCGCCGCGCGGTCGCCACCGGTGACGAGAAGGCGCTCACCGCCGTCCCCGGCATCGGAAAGAAGGGCGCCCAGAAGCTGCTGCTGGAGCTGAAGGACCGGCTCGGCGAGCCCGTCGGCGCCCCGGCCGTCGGCGCGCCCGCCGGCCAGGGCTGGCGCGACCAGCTGCACGCGGCCCTGATCGGTCTCGGCTACGCCACCCGCGAGGCCGACGAGGCGGTGGCCGCCGTGGCGCCCCAGGCCGAGGCGGCGGCCGGCACCCCGCAGGTGGGCCCGCTGCTGAAGGCCGCCCTGCAGACCCTGAACCGCGCCCGCTGACCTGCGCCACCCGCTAGGAGAACTTCGTGAACTGGGACGACACCACCGGTACCCCCGCCGAGGAGCGGCTCGTCGGTGCGTCCGCCGACCGGGAGGACCAGGCCGTCGAGGCCGCCCTGCGCCCCAAGGACCTCGGCGAGTTCATCGGCCAGGAGAAGGTCCGCGAACAGCTCGACCTGGTGCTGCGCGCCGCACGCGCGCGGGGCGCCACCGCGGACCACGTGCTGCTCTCCGGCGCGCCCGGCCTCGGCAAGACCACCCTGTCGATGATCATCGCGGCGGAGATGGGCGCCCCCATCCGCATCACCTCCGGCCCCGCCATCCAGCACGCCGGCGACCTCGCCTCGATCCTGTCCTCGCTCCAGGAGGGTGAGGTGCTCTTCCTCGACGAGATCCACCGCATGTCCCGGCCCGCCGAGGAGATGCTGTACATGGCGATGGAGGACTTCCGCGTCGACGTCATCGTGGGCAAGGGCCCCGGCGCCACCGCGATCCCGCTGGAGCTGCCGCCGTTCACCCTGGTCGGCGCCACCACGCGGGCGGGCCTGCTGCCGCCGCCGCTGCGCGACCGCTTCGGCTTCACCGCGCACATGGAGTTCTACTCCCCGCACGAGCTGGAGCGCGTGGTGCACCGCTCGGCGAGCCTGCTGGACGTCGGGATCGAACCGGACGGCGCCGCCGAGATCGCCGGCCGTTCCCGGGGCACGCCCCGCATCGCCAACCGCCTGCTGCGCCGCGTCCGCGACTACGCGCAGGTCAAGGCCGACGGGCTGATCACCCGGGACATCGCCGCCGCCGCGCTCGCCGTCTACGAGGTCGACGAGCGCGGCCTGGACCGGCTGGACCGCGCCGTCCTCCAGGCCCTGCTGAAGCTGTTCGGCGGCGGGCCGGTGGGCCTGTCCACCCTGGCCGTCGCGGTGGGGGAGGAGCGGGAGACCGTGGAGGAGGTCGCCGAGCCGTTCCTGGTCCGCGAGGGCCTGCTCGCCCGCACCCCGCGCGGCCGGATCGCCACCCCCGCCGCCTGGGCGCACCTGGGACTGACCCCGCCGCAGGCGCCGGCCGCGGGAAACGGACAACAGGACTTGTTCGGGGCGTGAGGGCGGCCGAGCGGCGAGGGCGATGGCCCGGCCGGAACCCAGGTGCCATGCTGAGCGTTGTTCCATGAGAGCGGACTCGCTTAGACTCCGCCGATGCCGCCCTTGCGGGCGGCGCCGACCACACCCCCATCCAACAGGCCGCTCACCCGCGCGGTCGCGCGAAGGAAACTCCGTCCCGTGAATGCCTATACCCTTCTCCCGTTCATCGTGCTCATCGCGGCCATGTTCCTGATGACGCGTTCGGCCAAGAAGAAGCAGCAGCAGGCCGCCGACATGCGGAACCAGATGCAGCCCGGATCCGGAGTCCGCACGATCGGGGGTATGTACGCGACGGTCAAGGAGGTCAACGAGGACACGGTCCTCCTCGACGCCGGGCCGGGCGTCGACCTCCTCTTCGCCAAGAACGCCATCGGCGCCGTCCTCTCCGACGACGAGTACAACCGCATCGTCCACGGCATCGAGCACGACCTGAAGTCCGACACCGGCATCGTCCCGGACGACGCCTCCTCCCTCACCGAGACCGACGAGACCGACGGATCCGCCGACGCTGCCGCCGCCTCGGACGACAAGATCGACCTCGGTAAGAAGGACGCCGCCGAGGCCGGTGCGGACGACCAGCCGAAGAAGACCGACGGCGACTCCGACGCGAAGTAGTCACCCCCCGGGATACGCGGCGGCGCCATGACGGGCGCCCGGCGTGTCCCGGGCGCGTCTGTTTCCCGCACGGGAGTCCGACACCATGTCATGGCCGACCGCGCCGACCGGGCGCGGGGCGGCCCGAGAGGGAGTACGAGAAGGTGGCAGCACCTAAGAGGGGCCGAAGCGCGAGCGCCCCGAGCAAGCCAGGGCGCTCGCTGGCCCTCATCCTGATCGCCATCGTGGCGCTCGCCGGAGGGATGTTCGCCTCCGGGCACACCACTCCGCGTCTCGGCATCGACCTCGCCGGTGGTACGAGCATCACGCTCAAGGCGAAGGCCGACCAGGGGTCCGCGATCAACAAGGCCAACATGGACACCGCGGTCGACATCATGAACCGCCGGGTCAACGGCCTGGGTGTCTCCGAGGCGGAGGTGCAGACCCAGGGGGACGACAACATCATCGTCAACATCCCCAAGGGCACCAACTCCAAGGAGGCCCAGGAGCAGGTAGGCACCACCGCCAAGCTGTACTTCCGGCCGGTCCTGGCGAGCGAGCCCAGCGGCCCCGCCACGAAGAGCCCGTCGCCGAGCGCGTCCGCCAAGGACGGCTCCTCGCCGAAGCCGGGCAGCAGCCCGTCGGCGTCCGCCTCGGCCGGCGAGAAGGCGTCCGGTTCCGGCAAGGAGACGGCGTCCGGTTCCGCGTCTCCCTCCGCCTCGGCCACTTCCCAGGGCCGCGCGGTCACCGACGCCCTGAAGGCCGACTCCACCCCCTCGCCGAGCGGCTCCGCCTCCGGCAGCGCCACGCCCTCGGCCACGCCCTCGGCTCCGGCCGGCGACGGCTCCGGCGCGGACGCCAAGCTCCAGGCGCAGTACGCGGCCCTGGACTGCACCAAGCCCACCGACCGGGCGAACGCCGGCAAGAACGCCAAGCCGGGCCGGCCCACCGTGGCCTGCGGCCAGATCGACGGCGCCTGGTACAAGTACCTGCTCGGCCCGGCCGCCGTGGACGGCACCGAGGTGAAGAAGGCGCAGGCCGTCTTCGACACCCAGGGCGCCGCCGGCTGGCAGGTCCAGATGAACTTCACCTCCAAGGGCGCCAAGAAGTTCGCCGACATCACCGGCGAGCTGGCCAGCAAGCCGCAGCCGCAGAACGAGTTCGGCATCGTCCTGGACGGCGAGGTCGTCTCCAGCCCGTACGTGCGGCAGTCCATCACCGGCGGCCAGGCGGAGATCTCCGGCAGCTTCCAGCAGGACGAGGCGCAGAGTCTCGCCAACATGCTGTCGTACGGCGCCCTGCCGCTGTCCTTCCAGGAGCAGTCCGTCACCACCGTCACCGCCGCGCTCGGCGGCGAGCAGCTGCACGCCGGTCTGGTCGCGGGCGCGATCGGCCTGGCGCTGGTCGTGATCTACCTGGTGGTCTACTACCGCGGCCTGTCGATCGTGGCCATGGCCTCGCTGCTGGTCTCCGCGATCCTCACCTACGTGATCATGTCGCTGCTCGGTCCGGCCATCAACTTCGCGCTGAACCTGCCGGCCGTGTGCGGCGCCATCGTCGCCATCGGTATCACCGCGGACTCGTTCATCGTGTACTTCGAGCGCATAAGGGACGAGATCCGTGAGGGCCGTACGCTGCGCCCCGCGGTGGAGCGGGCCTGGCCGCGCGCCCGGCGCACCATCCTGGTCTCCGACTTCGTGTCGTTCCTGGCCGCCGCCGTGCTGTTCGTCGTCACCGTCGGCAAGGTGCAGGGCTTCGCCTTCACGCTGGGCCTGACCACCCTGCTCGACGTGGTCGTGGTCTTCTTCTTCACCAAGCCGCTGATGACGCTCCTCGCCCGCCGCAAGTTCTTCGCCGACGGCCACAAGTGGTCCGGTCTCGACCCCAAGAGCCTGGGGGCCAAGCCCCCGCTGCGCCGTACCCGCCGTCCCGCCGGTCCCGCCGCCGGCCCCGTCGACCCGAAGGAGGCGTGAGCCATGTCGAAACTCGGCACCATCGGCGCCCGGCTGCACCGCGGCGAGATCGCCTACGACTTCGTCGGCAAGCGGATGATCTGGTACGGCGTCTCGATCCTGATCACCATCACGGCCATCGTCGGCCTGGCGGTGCGCGGCCTGAACATGGGCATCGAGTTCGAGGGCGGCGCCGTCTTCACGACGCCCACGAAGATGAACGTCTCGGTGGCCCAGGCGGAGGAGTACGCCAACGAGGCCTCCGGCCACCAGGCCATCGTGCAGAAGCTGGGCAACGACAGCCTGCGCATCCAGATCGCCGGCATCGACACCGGCCAGTCCGACCGCATCAAGCAGGAGCTGGCCAAGGACCTGAAGCTCGACCCCGAGAAGCTGGCCGCCGACCTGGTCGGCCCGAGCTGGGGCGAGCAGATCGCCAACAAAGCCTGGGAGGGCCTGGCGATCTTCATGGTCCTCGTGGTGATCTACCTGGCGATCGCCTTCGAGTGGCGCATGGCCGTGGCCGCGCTGGTCGCGCTGATCCATGACATCACCATCACGACCGGTATCTACGCCCTGGTCGGCTTCGAGGTGACGCCCGGTACGGTCATCGGTCTGCTGACCATCCTCGGTTACTCGCTCTACGACACGGTCGTCGTCTTCGACAGCCTCAAGGAGCAGACGAAGGACCTCACCAAGCAGACCCGGTTCACCTACAGCGAGATCGCCAACCGCTCGATCAACGGCACCCTGGTCCGCTCCGTCAACACCACGGTCGTCGCGCTGCTGCCGGTCGCCGGTCTGCTCTTCATCGGCGGCGGCTTCCTCGGCGCGGGCACGCTCAACGACATCTCGCTGTCGCTGTTCGTGGGCCTCGCAGCCGGTGCCTACTCCTCGATCTTCATCGCCACCCCGCTCGTCGCCGACCTCAAGGAGCGCGAGCCGGCGATGAAGAGCCTCACCAAGCGGGTCCTGGCCAAGCGCGCCCAGGCCGCCGCGGAGGAGGACCTCGCCGGGGTCCGCGCCACCGCCGGTGACGACGGCGACGACGGCGCCCCCGCCGTCGTGGGCCCGCGCAACCAGCCCGCACGCGGCCGAGGCCGCGGCCGTACCTCCGGAAAGCGCCGATGACCGACATCCAGGAACTGCTGCTGAGCCGCATCCGCGATGTGGCCGACTACCCGGAGCCGGGCGTGGTGTTCAAGGACATCACCCCGCTCCTGGCCGACCCGGCGGCCTTGACCGCGCTCACCGACGCGCTGGCGCAGATCGCCGCCGACACCGGCGCGACCAAGGTCGTCGGCCTGGAGGCCCGGGGCTTCATCCTCGGCGCCCCGGTCGCCGTCCGCGCCGGCCTGGGCTTCATCCCGGTCCGCAAGGCGGGCAAGCTGCCCGGGGCCACCCTGCGCCAGGCCTACGACCTGGAGTACGGCTCGGCGGAGATCGAGGTGCACGCCGAGGACCTGGCCGCCGGCGACCGTGTGCTGATCGTGGACGACGTCCTGGCCACGGGCGGTACGGCCGAGGCGGCGATCCAGCTGATCCAGCGCGCCGGCGCCGACGTGTCCGGCCTCGCGGTGCTGATGGAGCTGGGCTTCCTGAACGGGCGCGCCCGGCTGGAGGCCGCGCTGGACGGGGCTCCGCTCCAGGCGCTGCTCCAGGTCTGACGCGCGGTTGTACGACGGCCGCCCCGGCACACACATGCCGGGGCGGCCGGGTGTGTCCCGGTGGATCCGTACCCGGTGCCGATTCGACGTTTCCGCAGGCCGGAGCGGGTCCGCCCGTCCGCCGGGGACGTCGGTGCGGGCGTTTCACGACCGGCCGTCCGGAATCCCGTGGCAGCCTTCCGCGTTGCAGGGGTAGACGGTCCTCACAGCCGCCTGAAGGCGATGACCGGGCGCGGGATCGCTACCATGGGGTCTCCGGAGCCTGACCGGGGGACCCGGATCGCGCACGAGGAGTCCTCTTGCCAGACGAGGCCCAGCCACTGACCGCCGCCAAGCCCGAGCCCGCCTCGGCCGCCGCGGCGAAGCCCGCGCCGCGCGCTTCCCAGGTGAAGAACGACACCCGCGGGGCGGTGGAGCACGCCCACTCCGCGCCCGTGGAGAAGAGCGCGGAGTCGGTGCGTCCCAAGCAGGCCCCGGCCGAGCGCCCGGCGCAGCCCCCGGTGGTCCGCCAGCCGGCCGCGCAGCCCACCCGCACCGCCTCCTCCAACCGGGTCCGGGCCCGCCTCGCCCGCCTCGGCGTCCAGCGCGCGAACCCCTACAACCCGGTCCTGGAGCCGCTGCTGCGGATAGTGCGCAGCAACGACCCCAAGATCGAGAACTCCACGCTGCGCCAGATCGAGCGCGCCTACCAGGTCGCCGAGCGCTGGCACCGCGGCCAGAAGCGCAAGAGCGGCGACCCGTACATCACGCACCCGCTCGCCGTCACCACCATCCTCGCCGAGCTGGGCATGGACCCGGCCACCCTGATGGCGGGGCTCCTGCACGACACCGTCGAGGACACCGAGTACGGCCTCGAGGACCTGCGCCGCGACTTCGGCGACGTCGTCGCCCTGCTCGTCGACGGCGTGACCAAGCTGGACAAGGTCAAGTTCGGCGAGGCCGCGCAGGCCGAGACCGTGCGCAAGATGGTCGTGGCCATGGCGAAGGACCCGCGGGTCCTGGTCATCAAGCTCGCCGACCGGCTGCACAACATGCGCACCATGCGCTACCTCAAGCGCGAGAAGCAGGAGAAGAAGGCGCGCGAGACGCTGGAGATCTACGCTCCGCTCGCCCACCGCCTCGGCATGAACACCATCAAGTGGGAGCTGGAGGACCTCGCGTTCGCGATCCTCTACCCCAAGATGTACGACGAGATCGTACGACTGGTGGCCGAGCGGGCGCCCAAGCGCGACGAGTACCTGGCCATAGTGACCGACGAGGTCCAGTCCGACCTGCGCGCCGCCCGGATCAAGGCCACCGTCACCGGCCGCCCCAAGCACTACTACAGCGTCTACCAGAAGATGATCGTGCGGGGCCGCGACTTCGCCGAGATCTACGACCTGGTGGGCATCCGCGTCCTCGTCGACACGGTCCGCGACTGCTACGCCGCCCTCGGCACGGTGCACGCGCGATGGAACCCGGTCCCCGGCCGGTTCAAGGACTACATCGCGATGCCCAAGTTCAACATGTACCAGTCGCTGCACACGACGGTCATCGGCCCCAACGGCAAGCCGGTCGAACTCCAGATCCGCACGTTCGACATGCACCGCCGCGCCGAGTACGGCATCGCAGCGCACTGGAAGTACAAGCAGGAGGCCGTCGCCGGCGCCTCCAAGATCCGCACCGACGCGCCCCGGACGTCCGCGAAGGACAAGGACGCCATCAACGACATGGCGTGGCTGCGGCAGCTGCTGGACTGGCAGAAGGAGACCGAGGACCCGGGCGAGTTCCTGGAGTCCCTGCGCTTCGACCTGTCCCGCAACGAGGTCTTCGTCTTCACCCCCAAGGGCGATGTCATCGCCCTGCCGGCCGGCGCCACCCCGGTGGACTTCGCGTACGCCGTGCACACCGAGGTCGGCCACCGCACCATAGGGGCGCGGGTCAACGGACGGCTGGTCCCGCTGGAGTCCACCCTGGACAACGGCGACCTGGTTGAGGTGTTCACCTCCAAGGCGCCCGGCGCCGGCCCGTCCCGGGACTGGCTCGGCTTCGTCAAGTCGCCGCGGGCGCGCAACAAGATCCGCGCCTGGTTCTCCAAGGAGCGCCGGGACGAGGCGATCGAGCAGGGCAAGGACGCCATCGTGCGGGCCATGCGCAAGCAGAACCTGCCGATCCAGCGGATCCTCACCGGCGACTCGCTGGTCACGCTCGCGCACGAGATGCGCTACTCGGACATCTCCGCGCTGTACGCGGCGATCGGCGAGGGCCATGTCTCGGCGCAGAACATCGTGCAGAAGCTCGTCCAGGCGCTCGGCGGCGAGGAGGCGGCCACCGAGGAGATCGACGAGACGGTCCCGCCGTCCCGCGGCCGCGGGCGCAAGCGGCGCTCCACCGCCGACCCGGGCGTGGTCGTCAAGGGCGTCGACGACGTGTGGGTCAAGCTGGCCCGCTGCTGTACGCCGGTACCGGGAGACCCGATCATCGGCTTCGTCACCCGCGGCAGCGGCGTATCGGTTCACCGCAGCGACTGCGTCAACGTCGACTCGCTGTCCCGGGAGCCGGAGCGCATCCTCGACGTCGAGTGGGCGCCGACCCAGTCCTCGGTCTTCCTGGTCGCCATCCAGGTGGAGGCGCTGGACCGGTCCCGGCTGCTGTCGGACGTCACCCGGGTGCTGTCCGACCAGCACGTCAACATCCTGTCGGCGGCCGTGCAGACCTCCCGCGACCGGGTGGCCACCTCCCGCTTCACCTTCGAGATGGGGGACCCCAAGCACCTCGGCCACGTGCTGAAGGCGGTCCGGGGCGTGGAGGGCGTGTACGACGTGTACCGCGTGACATCCGGACGCAGCCGCTCGTAGCAGACGGCTCGCGCGGCCGCCTGACCACCGGGCACGACCCCAGGGCACCGAGAAGGGCCCCGTACGCGCGTACGGGGCCCTTTCAGCGGTGGGGTGAGGGGATCAGCCGCCGAACTCCTGGAGGCCCTTCAGGGCCTGGTCCAGGAGCGCCTGACGGCCATCGAGCTCCTTCTGCAGCTTGTCGGCCTTGGCGTTGTTGCCCTGGGCGCGCGCCTGGTCGATCTGCGACCGCAGCTTGTCCACGGCGGCCTGGAGCTGACCGGTCAGACCCTCGGCACGCGCGCGTGCCTCCGGGTTCG
Source organism: Streptomyces rubradiris (assembly GCF_016860525.1). Classification (NCBI taxonomy): domain Bacteria; kingdom Bacillati; phylum Actinomycetota; class Actinomycetes; order Kitasatosporales; family Streptomycetaceae; genus Streptomyces; species Streptomyces rubradiris. The sequence continues at coordinate 1,079,834 of NZ_BNEA01000001.1, read as the reverse complement.
TCCGGCGCCACTCGGCCTCCTCGGCCTCCTGGATCGCCCGCTCCACGGCGTGCATCCGGCCCTCCACCTTCGGCCGGGCGTCCCGCGGGACGTGACCGATGGCCTCCCAACGCTCGTTGATCGAGCGGAAGGCGGCGCGCGCGGCCTTCAGGTCGGTGACCGGCAGGAGCTTCTCGGCCTCCTCGGCCAGCTCCTCCTTCAGCTTCAGGTTCTCCGACTGCTCGGCGTCCCGCTCGGCGAACACCGAGCTGCGGGCGGCGAAGAACACGTCCTGGGCGCCGCGGAAGCGGTTCCACAGGTCGTCCTCGTGCTCGCGCTGGGCGCGGCCCGCGGCCTTCCACTCCGCCATCAGCTCGCGGTACCGGGCGGCCGTCGGACCCCAGTCCGTCGACCCGGACAGCGCCTCCGCCTCGGTGACCAGCCGCTCCTTGATCCGCCTGGCCTCCTCGCGCTGCGCGTCCAGCTGCGCGAAGTGCGCCTTGCGGCGCTTGGAGAATGCCGACCGGGCGTGCGAGAAGCGGTGCCACAGCTCGTCGTCGGACTTGCGGTCCAGCCGCGGCAGCCCCTTCCAGGTGTCCACCAGCGCCCGCAGCCGCTCACCGGCGGCCCGCCACTGGTCGGACTGCGCCAGCCGCTCCGCCTCGGCGACCAGGTCCTCCTTGGCCTTGCGGGCCTCGTCGGACTGCCGGGCCCGCTGCGCCTTGCGCTCCTCGCGGCGCGCCTCGACGGTCGCGACCAGCTTGTCCAGCCGCTTGCGCAGCGCGTCCAGATCACCGACCGCGTGGTGCGCGTCCACCTGCTCGCGCAGGTGGTCGATGGCGGCCTGGGCGTCCTTCGCCGACAGGTCGGTAGTCCGCACGCGCTTCTCGAGGAGGCCGATCTCGACAACCAGGCCCTCGTACTTGCGCTCGAAGTAGGCCAGCGCCTCCTCGGGGGAGCCGGCCTGCCAGGAACCGACGACCTTCTCGCCGTCGGCCGTACGCACGTACACGGTCCCCGTCTCGTCGACGCGGCCCCACGGGTCGCTGCTCACAGCGCCTCCTCCACATGATGCCTGCGGGGGCCGCAGCACCCCGGGCATCGTCCACAGTTTCGTCACGGCCAACATAGGCGACCAGCGGGTGGCCTGTCCGCATCCAGCGCGACCGAAATTCCGCCGCCCGCCCCGTTGACCTTCGGGTCCGGGTGCCGGACGGGTGCCGGCAGCATCCCGGAACGGGGGTCAGGACTTGACGACCGTGGCCTTGTCGATCACGACCGTCGCGTTCGGCGCACCGTCGCCGGCGCCCGTGTTCTCACCCGCCGCCGCGATCTTCTCCAGCACCTTCATGCCCGCCGCGTCGACCGTGCCGAACGGCGTGTAGCTGGGCGGCAGCTGGCTGTCCTTGTAGACGAGGAAGAACTGGCTGCCGCCGGTGTGCGCCTGCCCGGTGTTGGCCATCGCCACCGTGCCCGCCGGGTAGGTGTTGTTCTTCAGGCTCTTGTCCTTGAGGTTCTCGTCCGGGAGCGTGTAGCCGGGGCCGCCCGAGCCGGTGCCCTGCGGGTCGCCGCACTGCAGGACGAAGATGCCCTGGGTGGTCAGCCGGTGGCACTTGGTGTGGTCGAAGTAGCCCTCGCCGGCGAGGAAGTCGAACGAGTTCACCGTGTGCGGCGCCGCCGACGTCTTCAGCGCGACGCCGATGTCACCGCACGTCGTCGCGAGCTTCAGCGTGTACTTCGCCGACGTGTCGATCGTCATCGCCGGCTCCTTCTTCCAGCTCAGCTTCTTCACCGAGCCGGCCGCCGGCTTCTCGCAGGGGTCCGGAGCCTTGCTGGTCGGCGCGGCGCTCGGGCTGACCTCGCCGCTCGCGTCCGTCTTCTTCTTGTCGTCGTCCTTGAGCACCCCGGTCGTGTACAGGGCGACACTGCCGATCACGACCACGCCCAGGACCGACGCGATCACGGAGTTGCGCACGCGCGCCTTGCGCCGCGCCTGGGTGCGCCGCTGCTGCTGCCGCAAGAACTTCTCCCGGGCGAGCTGACGCCGCCGCTGCTCCTGGCTGACCACCGGGTTCTCTCCTCATGCGTGTCGTGTGTCGGGCGGCACGCGTGCGTCCTCGTGCTCCGACCGCTGTGTGTAGCCCCGTACCGTATATGGGTTCGCTGAGGAAACGGCAGCGCCGGTAGGCTCTGGGAGCAGCTGAAGCCGCCTGCAACCGACACAACGAAGGACGATCGTGCTCATTGCCGGGTTCCCTGCCGGGGCCTGGGGGACGAACTGTTATCTCGTCGCCCCCGCCGCCGGTGAGGAGTGCGTGATCATCGACCCCGGCCACCAGGCCGCCGAAGGCGTCGAGGAAGCGCTGAAGAAGCATCGGCTCAAGCCCGTCGCCGTCGTCCTCACCCACGGCCACATCGACCACGTCGCCTCGGTCGTCCCCGTCTGCGGCGCACACGAGGTACCGGCCTGGATCCACCCCGAGGACCGGTACATGATGAGCGACCCGGAAAAGGCGCTCGGCCGTTCCATCGGCATGCCGCTGCTGGGCGAGCTGACCGTGGGGGAGCCGGACGACGTCAGGGAGCTGACGGACGGCACGGCCCTGGAGCTGGCCGGCCTCACGTTCTCCGTCGCGCACGCGCCGGGCCATACCAAGGGGTCGGTGACCTTCCGGATGCCCGAGAGCGCCGACGTCCCGTCGGTGTTCTTCTCCGGGGATCTGCTGTTCGCCGGCTCCATCGGACGCACCGACCTGCCGGGCGGATCCATGGAGGACATGCTCGAGTCGCTGGCCCGCGTGTGCCTGCCGCTCGACGACTCCACCGTGGTGCTGTCCGGCCACGGCCCCCAGACGACCATCGGCCAGGAGCGCGCCACCAACCCCTATCTGCGGCAGGTGGCCGCCGGCCCGGGAAGCGCGGACGCTCCCCGACGAGGAATGTGACGAGAGACCTACGTTGAGCACTTTTCAGGCCCCCAAGGGCACCTACGACCTGATCCCGCCGGACTCGGCCGCCTACCTCGCGGTCCGCGAGGCCATCGCCGCCCCGCTGCGCACCTCCGGCTACGGCTACATCGAGACCCCCGGCTTCGAGAACGTCGAACTGTTCGCGCGCGGTGTCGGCGAGTCCACCGACATCGTGACCAAGGAGATGTACGCCTTCGAGACCAAGGGCGGCGACAAGCTCGCCCTGCGTCCCGAGGGCACCGCGTCCGTGCTGCGGGCGGCCCTGGAGGCCAACCTGCACAAGACGGGCAACCTCCCGGTCAAGCTCTGGTACTCCGGCTCCTACTACCGCTACGAGCGCCCCCAGAAGGGCCGCTACCGCCACTTCTCCCAGGTGGGCGCGGAGGCGATCGGCGCGGAGGACCCGGCGCTGGACGCCGAGCTGATCATCCTGGCCGACCAGGCGTACCGCTCGCTGGGCCTCAGGAACTTCCGCATCCTGCTGAACAGCCTGGGCGACAAGGAGTGCCGTCCGGTGTACCGGGCCGCGCTCCAGGACTTCCTGCGCGGCCTGGACCTGGACGAGGACACCCGCCGGCGCGTCGACATCAACCCGCTGCGGGTCCTGGACGACAAGCGCGAGTCGGTCCAGAAGCAGCTCACCGGCGCCCCGCTGCTGCGCGACTACCTGTGCGACGCCTGCAAGGCGTACCACGAGGAGGTCCGCGAGCTGATCACGGCCGCCGGCGTCTCCTTCGAGGACGACCCCAGGCTGGTGCGCGGCCTGGACTACTACACCCGCACCACCTTCGAGTTCGTGCACGACGGTCTGGGCTCGCAGTCCGCGGTGGGCGGCGGCGGCCGGTACGACGGCCTGTCCGAGATGATCGGCGGCCCCGCGCTGCCGTCCGTCGGCTGGGCCCTGGGCGTCGACCGCACGGTCCTCGCGCTCCAGGCCGAGGGCGTGCGGCTGGACCTGCCGACCTCGACGTCCGTGTACGCCGTCCCGCTCGGCGAGGAGGCCCGCCGGGTGCTGTTCGCCAAGGTCACCGAGTTGCGCAAGGTGGGCATCGCGGCCGACTTCGCCTACGGCGGCAAGGGGCTGAAGGGTGCCATGAAGAACGCCAACCGCTCCGGCGCCCGCTACGCGATCGTCGCCGGCGAGCGCGACCTGGCCGAGGGCGTCGTCCAGCTCAAGGACATGGAGTCCGGCGAGCAGACCGCGATCGGCGTCAACGAGATCGTGGCGGAACTGGAGTCCCGGCTCGGCTAGCCGCACGCGCGCGTGGGCGCCGGACGCTCCCCGAGGGGGCGTCCGGCGCCCTTGTCACAGGAGGGCCGGCCGCTGTCCGGAACCCGGCGGGGGCACCGGTCGTACGCAGATCCTTATGCACAACGAACGGTGCGCACCCAGGTGCGTGCGGCACAATGACCCCTGCCCGAAGATGGTCCGACCCTCGAGTGACGGAATCGGCGTGATGAGCAAGACGACAGTGAACGACGTCTCCGCGGCGCCCGGTCCGGAGCGCGCCGCCGACGCCCCGGGCGCGGCCGGCGCCAGCCGTGCCCTCGCCATCCTGCTGGTGATCACCGGCGCGGCCGGACTGCTGGCCTCGTGGGTCATCACGATCGACAAGTTCAAGATCCTCGAAGCCAAGGTCGCGGGCAAGACCTTCACCCCCGGATGCAGCCTCAACCCGGTGGTCTCCTGCGGCAGCGTCATGGAGAGCAAGCAGGCCGCCGCCTTCGGCTTCCCGAACCCCATGCTCGGGCTGGTCTGCTACGGCATCGTCATCTGCGTCGGCATGAGCCTGCTGGCCCGCGCCCGGTTCCCGCGCTGGTACTGGCTCACGTTCAACTTCGGCACCCTGTTCGGTGTGGGCTTCTGCACCTGGCTGCAGTTCCAGTCCCTGTACCGGATCAACGCGCTGTGCCTGTGGTGCTCGCTGGCCTGGGTCGCCACGATCACCATGTTCTGGTACGTCACCTCGTTCAACGTCCGCAACGCCTTCCTGCCGGCCCCGCGGTGGCTGCGGTCCTTCTTCGGCGAGTTCACCTGGGTCGTGCCGGTCGCGCACATCGGCATCATCGGCATGCTGGTGCTGACCCGCTGGTGGGAGTTCTGGACCAGCTGACGGCCCCGGAGGGATTGTCAGTGCGGTGTTCTAGGGTTTCAGCGTGGAACCCGACCTCTTCACCGCCGCAGCAGAAGAACGCCAGGAGAAGGACCCGGCGGGCAGCCCCCTGGCGGTGCGCATGCGCCCGCGCTCGCTCGACGAGGTCGTGGGCCAGCAGCATCTGCTGGCGCCCGGCTCACCCCTGCGCCGCCTGGTCGGCGAGGGCTCCGGCGGGCCCGCCGGACCGTCCTCGGTGATCCTCTGGGGCCCGCCCGGCACCGGCAAGACCACCCTGGCGTACGTGGTGTCCAAGGCGACCGACAAGCGGTTCGTGGAGCTGTCCGCGATCACCGCGGGCGTCAAGGAGGTCCGCGCGGTCATCGACGGCGCCCGCCGCGCCACCGGCGGCTACGGCAAGGAGACCGTCCTCTTCCTGGACGAGATCCACCGCTTCAGCAAGGCCCAGCAGGACTCCCTGCTGCCGGCCGTGGAGAACCGCTGGGTCACCCTGATCGCGGCCACCACCGAGAACCCCTACTTCTCGGTGATCTCCCCGCTGCTCTCCCGCTCCCTGCTGCTCACCCTCGAACCCCTCACCGACGACGACATCCGCGGCCTGCTGCGGCGCGCCCTCGCCGACGAACGCGGCCTGAAGAACGCCGTCACGCTCCCCGAGGAGACCGAGGAGCACCTGCTGCGGATCGCCGGCGGCGACGCCCGGCGCGCCCTGACCGCCCTGGAGGCCGCCGCCGGCGCCGCCCTGGACCAGGGCGAGAGCGAGATCGCCCTGCGGACGCTGGAGCGGACCGTCGACCGCGCCGCCGTGAAGTACGACCGCGACGGCGACCAGCACTACGACGTCGCCAGCGCCCTCATCAAGTCCATCCGAGGCTCCGACGTCGACGCCGCCCTGCACTACCTGGCCCGCATGATCGAGGCCGGCGAGGACCCCCGGTTCATCGCCCGCCGGCTGATGATCTCCGCCAGCGAGGACATCGGCCTCGCCGACCCCACCGCGCTGCCGACCGCGGTCGCCGCCGCCCAGGCCGTCGCCATGATCGGCTTCCCGGAGGCCGCCCTCACCCTCAGCCACGCCACCATCGCCCTGGCCCTCGCCCCCAAGTCCAACTCCGCGACCACCGCGATCGCCGCCGCCCTGGACGACGTGCGCAAGGGCCTGGCCGGCCCGGTCCCCCCGCATCTGCGCGACGGGCACTACAAGGGCGCCGCCAAGCTCGGCCACGCCCAGGGGTACGTGTACCCGCACGACCTGCCCGAGGGCATCGCCGAGCAGCAGTACGCCCCGGACGCCCTGAAGGACCGCGAGTACTACACCCCGGGCCGGCACGGCGCCGAGGCCAGGTACGCGGACGCCGTCGAGTGGACGCGCAGACACCTCGGTCGCAAGCGGTCCTGAGCAGCCTGTAGACTGCTGCGAAGTGCCGAGTTCCGTGCTGTCAGAGCGGGACACCCGGCCGGAGACCCGGTTCCCCGTGGACCGGCTCCAGGAGCGTCGCGCACCGTCGAACGGTGTCGCGGGCAGCCCACCACCCCCCGTGAGATCCCGGGACGGTCGGTGGGCCACTCGCGTGCTGCACGTATGTGCCCAGACCAGGGAAGCGGCTGCCCGGCAGGTCCCGCGCGGACCCGACGGGTTTTCCCGGCTGCGGATGCGACCTCCCTAATCCTGACGAGCCGGAATCTAGGAAATGAGATAACTGTGGCGAACCAGTCCCGCCCCAAGGTCAAGAAGTCGCGTGCCCTCGGTATCGCGCTGACCCCGAAGGCCGTCAAGTACTTCGAGGCCCGCCCCTACCCGCCGGGCGAGCACGGCCGCGGCCGCAAGCAGAACTCGGACTACAAGGTCCGTCTGCTGGAGAAGCAGCGCCTGCGCGCTCAGTACGACATCTCCGAGCGCCAGCTGGTGCGCGCCTACGAGCGTGCCTCCAAGGTCCAGGGCAAGACCGGTGAGGCCCTGATCGTGGAGCTGGAGCGCCGCCTCGACGCGCTGGTCCTGCGTTCGGGCATCGCCCGCACGATCTACCAGGCCCGCCAGATGGTCGTCCACGGCCACATCCAGGTCAACGGCCAGAAGGTCGACAAGCCGTCCTTCCGCGTCCGCCCGGACGACGTCGTGCAGGTCCGCGACCGCTCCAAGGACAAGACGCTGTTCCAGATCGCCCGTGAGGGTGGCTTCGCCCCCGACGGCGAGACCCCGCGCTACCTCCAGGTGAACCTCAAGGCCCTGGCGTTCCGCCTGGACCGCGAGCCGAACCGCAAGGAGATCCCGGTGATCTGCGACGAGCAGCTCGTCGTCGAGTACTACGCCCGCTGACCCAGGTCACGGCGTAGACCTCAGCCCGCCGTCTCCCCGCCCTTCCGGGTGGGCGAGGCGGCGGGTTCGCGCTGTCCGGGGCCGGTGCCCGGGGCCGGGCCGCGCGGCGCCGGCAGCGCGCCCAGCGCCCCCGGCTTCCGATGCCGCAGCGCCCGCGCCACCGCCGCCTCCCGGTCCAGCCCGGCTCCCGCCCGCACGCACTCGGCGTACCGCGCGTCGCCCAGCGCCCGCCGCGCGGCGGCCTCACACCGCTCGTGCGGCGCGTTGAAGTACGCCGAACCGAACAGCGGCAGCCCCACCGAGGGCCACAGCCGCCCGGCGGCGCCCTGGAGCACCGCCGCCTCCACCGGATCGCCCTGCGCCACCGTCACCAGCGCCAGCAGCTCGATGACGAGCACCGAGCCCAGCAGATCCCGGAACACGTGCGCGTCGGCCAGCGCGCTCGCGAGCAGCTCCCGCGCGCCGGCCGGGTCCCCGTCGGCCCAGGCCGCGTACGCCAGCACATACAGCGCGTACGAACGCGCCCAGCGCTCCCCGTGGTCCTCGCAGACCCGGCGCACCTCCTCGCACAGCCGCACCGCGCCCGGCAGGTCGCCCCGGAACGCCCGGGCCATCGCCAGCTCCACCCGGCCCATCAGGACGTTGCTGTTCAGCTCGCCGACCGCCCGGTAGCGCTCCAGCGCCGAGCGCAGCAGCGTTTCCGCACCGGCCATGTCGTCCGTGACCAGGGCCAGACAGCCGGTGCGGTGCTCGGCGTACGCCACCGCCACCGGATCGCCCGCCCGCTCCGCCCCCTCGCGGCACGCCCGCAGGGCGCGCAGCGCCGGCCCGGTGTCGCCCTGGAGGATCGCCACGTAGCCCAGCACCCACAGCGCCTTCAGCCGGGCCCGCTCGTACCCCGATTCCGGCTCCAGGGTGCGCTCCAGCCAGCGTCTTCCCTCCGACAGCCGCCCGCAGCCCACCCAGCAGAACCACAGCGAACCCGCCAGGTGCTGGCCGAGGTGCGCCTCGTCCGGCCAGGTCAGGCTGCACTCCAGCGCGGCCCGCAGATTCGGCAGCTCCACGTCCACGCGCGCGGCCACCTCCCGCTGCCGGGGCGTGAACCACTCCAGCTCGCACCAGGTCGCCAGGCCCAGGTACCAGTCCCGGTGCCGTCTGCGCAGCCGGTCCGCGTCCCCGGCCGCCGCCAGCCACTCGGCGCCGTACTCCCGGACGGTGTCCAGCATCCGGTAGCGCGGGCCCGCCGGGGTCTCCTCACGGGCGACGACCGACTGCGCGAGCAGCTCCGACAGCACGTCCAGCACGTCCTCCGCGGGCAGCCCCGCCCCGCCGCACACGTACTCGGCCGCCTCCAGCTCGAAGGACCCCGCGAACACCGACAGCCGCGCCCACAGCAGCCGTTCGGCCGGGGTGCACAGCTCATGGCTCCAGCCGATCGCGGTGCGCAGCGTCCGGTGCCGGGGCAGGGCGTCCCGGGCGCCGCCGGTCAGCAGCCGGAACCGGTCGCCCAGGCGGTGCAGCAGCTGCGCCGGGGACAGCGCGCGCAGCCGCCCGGCCGCCAGCTCCAGCGCCAGCGGGATCCCCTCCAGCCGGCGGCACAGCTCCCGTACCTCGGGGCCGTCGGCCACCGGCACCCCGTGCGCCCGGGCCCGGTCGGCGAACAGCTCCACCGCCTCCTCGCAACCGAGCGGCGCCAGCGGGAACAGCCGCTCGCCCGCCAGGCCCAGCGGGCGACGGCCCACGGCCAGCACCCGCAGTTCCGGCAGTCCGCGCAGCAGCCGGGCCACCAGCCGGGCCGAGGTCCCCGCCAGATGCTCGAACCCGTCCAGCACCAGCAGCATCCGCTGGTCCGCCAGCTGCTCCAGCAGCGTCCGGCGGGGCGGCCGGGTGGTGTGGTCGGTCAGTCCCAGCGCCTCCACGACCGCGTACTCCACGAGCTGCGGATCGCGCACGTCGGCCAGCTCCACCCGGCCCCAGCCCGCACCGCCCGGCGCACCGGCCGCCCACCGCGCCGCCGCCCGCACCGCCAGCCGGGACTTGCCCACCCCGCCCACCCCGGTGACGGTCACCAGCCGGGCCCGGCCGAGGGCCGCCGTCAGCTCGGCCAGCTCCGCCGAGCGCCCGACGAAAGCGGTCAGTTCCAGGGGCGGGGCGCCGCCCGCCCAGGGGCCGGGAGCGTGAGGATCTCGCATGGGACACGGAGCGTACTGAACCGTGTTCACTGCGTACAATCACCCGGCGCGGCCGCTCCCGCCCCGGCGGGGAATCCGGTACGGAGCCGGGGCCCCGGCGCGATAGGCTCGGGACACGACTTTTCCGATGCTCAGGCACGTTTCAGGGAGCGGGTGCGCACAGTGTCCGGTACAGAGGTGGCCGGGATTCTGGTGGCCGTCTTCTGGGCGATCCTGGTCTCCTTCCTCGCGGTCGCGCTGGCGAGGCTGGCCCAGACGCTCAAGGCGACCACCAAGCTCGTCGCGGACGTGACCGACCAGGCCGTCCCGCTGCTCGCCGACGCCTCCCAGGCGGTGCGCTCCGCGCAGACCCAGATCGACCGGGTCGACGCGATCGCCTCCGACGTCCAGGAGGTCACCTCCAACGCCTCCGCGCTGTCGACCACCGTCGCCTCGACCTTCGGCGGCCCGCTGGTCAAGGTCGCGGCCTTCGGCTACGGCGTCCGCCGGGCGCTCGGCGGCCGCAAGGGGGAGGACGTGCCCGCCAAGTCGGCCCGGCGTACCGTGATCGTGGGCCGGACGGTCCCCGCCGCACGACGCAAGCGGAAGTAAGGACGAAGACCGAGCGATGTTCCGCCGTACGTTCTGGTTCTCCACCGGTGTCGCCGCCGGTGTGTGGGCCACCACCAAGGTCAACCGCAAGATCAGGCAGCTGACCCCGGAGAGCCTGGCCGCCACCGCGGCGAACAAGGCCCTGGAGACCGGTCAGCGCCTGAAGGACCGCGCGGTCGGCTTCGCGTTCGACGTCCGCGACAACATGGCCCGGCGGGAGGCCGAGCTGGAGGAGGCCCTCGGCATCCACGAGGACCCCGAGCTCCCCGCGCCCCGGCGGTACACCGCCATCGAGAACCACCACAGCGACAACCGCAGCACACCGAAGTACATCGAAGCCCCGATGTACTCGTACAACCGGAATGAGGACCACTGATGGAGTCGGCCGAGATTCGCCGCCGCTGGCTGAGCTTCTTCGAGGAGCGCGGGCACACCGTCGTCCCTTCGGCGTCGCTCATCGCGGACGACCCGACTCTGCTCCTCGTCCCCGCCGGCATGGTGCCCTTCAAGCCCTACTTCCTGGGTGAGGTCAAGCCGCCGTTCCCGCGCGCCACCAGCGTGCAGAAGTGCGTGCGCACGCCCGACATCGAAGAGGTCGGCAAGACCACGCGGCACGGCACGTTCTTCCAGATGTGCGGCAACTTCTCCTTCGGCGACTACTTCAAGGAAGGCGCCATCAAGCTCGCCTGGGAGCTGCTCACCACGCCCCAGGACAAGGGCGGTTACGGCCTCGACCCCGAGCGCCTGTGGATCACCGTCTACCAGGACGACGACGAGGCGGAGCGGATCTGGCACGAGGTCGTCGGCGTGCCGAAGGAGCGCATCCAGCGCCTGGGCATGAAGGACAACTTCTGGTCCATGGGCGTGCCCGGTCCGTGCGGCCCCTGCTCCGAGATCAACTACGACCGCGGCCCCGAGTTCGGCGTCGAGGGCGGCCCCGCCGTCAACGACGAGCGGTACGTCGAGATCTGGAACCTCGTCTTCATGCAGTACGAGCGGGGCGAGGGCATCGGCAAGGACAACTTCGAGATCCTCGGGGACCTGCCGAGCAAGAACATCGACACGGGCCTCGGCCTGGAGCGGCTCGCCATGATTCTGCAGGGCGTGCAGAACATGTACGAGATCGACACCTCCATGGCCGTCATCGACAAGGCCACCGAGCTGACCGGCGTGCGCTACGGCGACGCCCACGACTCGGACGTGTCCCTGCGCGTGGTCACCGACCACATGCGCACCGCCACCATGCTCATCGGCGACGGCGTCACCCCCGGCAACGAGGGCCGCGGCTACGTCCTGCGCCGCATCATGCGCCGCGCCATCCGCAACATGCGGCTGCTCGGCGCCACCGGTCCGGTCGTCAAGGACCTGATCGACACCGTGATCGGCATGATGGGGCAGCAGTACCCGGAGCTGATCACCGACCGCGAGCGCATCGAGAAGGTCGCCCTCGCCGAGGAGAACGCCTTCCTCAAGACGCTGAAGGCCGGCACCAACATCCTGGACACCGCCGTCTCCGAGACCAAGGCCTCCGGCGGCACCGTCCTCTCCGGCGACAAGGCGTTCCTGCTCCACGACACCTGGGGCTTCCCGATCGACCTCACCCTGGAGATGGCCGCCGAGCAGGGCCTGACCGTGGACGAGGACGGCTTCCGCCGCCTGATGAAGGAGCAGCGGGAGCGCGCCAAGGCCGACGCCCAGGCCAAGAAGACCGGTCACGCCGACCTGGGCGCCTACCGCGAGATCGCGGACAGCGCCGGCGAGACCGACTTCATCGGCTACACCGACACCGAGGGCGAGTCCACCATCGTCGGCATCCTGGTCGACGGCGCCTCCTCTCCGGCCGCCACCGAGGGCGACGAGGTCGAGATCGTCCTGGACCGCACCCCGTTCTACGCCGAGGGCGGCGGCCAGATCGGCGACACCGGCCGCATCAAGGTGGACTCCGGTGCCGTCATCGAGGTCCGCGACTGCCAGAAGCCGGTGCCGGGCGTGTACGTCCACAAGGGCGTCGTCCAGGTCGGCGAGGTGACCGTCGGCGCCAAGGCCCACGCCGCCATCGACGCCCGCCGCCGCCACGCCATCGCCCGCGCGCACTCGGCCACCCACCTGACCCACCAGGCCCTGCGCGACGCCCTCGGCCCGACGGCCGCCCAGGCCGGTTCGGAGAACCAGCCCGGCCGCTTCCGCTTCGACTTCGGCTCCCCGTCCGCCGTCCCGACGGCCGTGATGACCGACGTCGAGCAGAAGATCAACGAGGTGCTCGCCCGCGACCTGGACGTGCACGCCGAGGTCATGGGCATCGACGAGGCCAAGAAGCAGGGCGCCATCGCCGAGTTCGGCGAGAAGTACGGCGAGCGGGTGCGCGTCGTGACCATCGGCGACTTCTCCAAGGAGCTGTGCGGCGGCACGCACGTGCACAACACCGCCCAGCTGGGCCTGGTGAAGCTGCTCGGCGAGTCCTCCATCGGCTCCGGTGTGCGCCGTATCGAGGCCCTGGTCGGCGTGGACGCCTACAACTTCCTCGCCCGTGAGCACACGGTCGTCAACCAGCTGACCGAGCTGCTCAAGGGCCGTCCGGAGGAGCTGCCCGAGAAGGTCTCCGCCATGCTCGGCAAGCTGAAGGACGCCGAGAAGGAGATCGAGCGCTTCCGCGCCGAGAAGGTCCTCCAGGCCGCCGCCGGCCTCGCCGAGTCCGCCAAGGACGTCCGCGGCGTGGCCGTGGTCACCGGCCAGGTGCCGGACGGCACGACGCCCGACGACCTGCGCAAGCTGGTCCTGGACGTGCGCGGCCGGATCCAGGGCGGCCGGGCCGCCGTGGTGGCCCTGTTCACGGTCACGGGCGGCAAGCCGCTGACGGTCATCGCCACCAACGACGCCGCCCGTGACCGCGGTCTCAAGGCCGGTGACCTGGTCCGCACCGCCGCCAAGACCCTCGGCGGCGGCGGTGGCGGCAAGCCGGACGTGGCCCAGGGCGGCGGCCAGAACCCGGCCGCCGTCGGCGAGGCCGTCGAGGCCGTCGAGCGGCTCGTCGCCGAGACCGCCAAGTAGGAACGGCTCAAGCAGATGCGCAGAGGACGTCGGCTCGCGATCGACGTCGGGGACGCCCGGATCGGGGTCGCCTCGTGCGACCCCGACGGGATCCTCGCCACCCCGGTGGAGACCGTCCCCGGCAGGGACATCCCCGCCGCCCACCGCCGCCTTCGTCAACTGGTGGAGGAGTACGACCCGATCGAGGTCGTCGTCGGCCTCCCTCGCTCCCTCAAGGGGGGCGAGGGCCCGGCCGCGGTCAAGGTCCGCGCCTTCGCGCAGGAACTGGCCCGGGGGGTCCAGCCGGTGCCGGTGCGCCTGGTGGACGAGCGGATGACGACCGTGACGGCCAGTCAGGGACTGCGCGCCTCCGGCGTGAAGTCCAAGAAGGGCCGTTCGGTCATCGACCAGGCGGCGGCCGTGATCATCCTGCAGCAGGCCCTGGAATCCGAACGGGTGTCAGGCAAACCACCCGGTGAGGGCGTCGAAGTGGTCATCTGATCGCGATACGGTAACGTTCCGCGCGATGCGCCGGTGTTCGAACAGCCGGGGCACAGCAAGAGGCGGAACGGGATCCGGCCGACGGGCCGCGGGACCGTGGGCCTCGCGGCTCTAGGGGATCGATGACTGAGTATGGCCGGGGCCAAGGCTCCGAACCGTGGAATCCGGAGGACCCGTTGTCCGGGGACGGCGGATGGGGCGGACAGCAGGCCCAGCAGGGCTCGCAGTCCCCGTACGGCGACCGGCCGCAGCACTATCCGCAGGCGCCGGGGTACGGCGACGACTGGAGCCAGGGGCAGCAGCCCGGATACGAGGGACAGCAGCACCCGCACCACGACGGCCGGCAGTACGAAGAACAGCTCGCCGGGCACACCCAGCACCAGTTCCACCAGGGCGGCTGGGACGCGACCGGCACCGTCGGCCAGGTGCCCTACGCCGCCGACCCGGGCGATCCCTACGGCCAGCAGCCCGTGGCCTACGGCGGGGAGCAGCCCGACCTCTACGGCACCGAGGACGCCTACCCGCCGCCGGAGCCGCCCGGCCGCAGGCGGCCCGAGCCCGGCCCGGAGGCGGAGCCGGCCGAGGACGACGAGCACGCCCCGGCGGTGGCCGGCGGCGGCGCGGGTGACGACGGGGAGCACGAGCCCGCGAGCCGCCGGGAGCGGCGCGGCAAGGGCCGCAAGCCGGTCAAGAGCAAGAAGCGGCGCACCGGCTGCGCCTGCATGGTCGTCGTCCTGGTGTTCGGCGGCGGCCTCGGCGGAGTCGGGTATTTCGGGTACCAGTTCTACCAAAATCGTTTCGGCACGGCCCCGGACTACGCGGGCGAGGGCACCGGCGAGACGGTCACCGTCGAGATCCCCAAGGGCGCGGGCGGCTGGGAGATCGGCCGCCGCCTGAAGGAGGCCGGGGTCGTCAAGAGCGCCGAGGCGTTCGTCCACGCCCAGACCAACACCCCGGGCGCCGACGGCATCCAGGCCGGTGCCTACCTCCTGAAGAAGGAGATGTCCGCCGGCAGCGCCGTCCGGCTGATGCTGGACCCGCGCAGCCAGAACAACGTGGTCGTCACCCCCGGCGAGCGCAACTCGGGCGTCTACGCGGCCATCGACAAGAAGCTGGAGCTGTCCTCGGGGACGACCAAGAAGGTCGCCGAGAAGCAGTACAAGGACTTCGGACTGCCGGCGTGGGCGCAGAACCACGCCGACCTCAAGGACCCGCTGGAGGGCTTCCTCTTCCCCGGCACCTATCCGGCCGCCAAGGGCATGAAGCCGGAGGCCATCCTCCAGCAGATGGTCAGCCAGGCCAAGCAGAAGTACGCCGCCTACGGCCTGAACGACAAGGCCAAGGAATTCGACCTGGACAGCGCGTACGAGCTCGTCACGGTCGCGAGCCTGGTCCAGGCCGAGGGCAAGACCCACGACGACTTCCGCAAGATGGCCGAGGTGGTCTACAACCGCCTCAAGCCCGACAACACCGAGACCAACCGCAAGCTGCAGTTCGACTCGACCTACAACTACCTCCTCGGCAAGAGCAACATCCACATCTCCGAGGAGGAGATCAACAGCAACCCGAGCCCGTACAACACGTACAAGCACCCGGGACTTCCGCCCGGCCCGATCGGCAACCCCGGCGAGGACGCGCTGAAGGCGATGCTGAACCCGACGCACGACGGCTGGGTCTACTTCGTGGCGACCGACGGCATGAGCAACACCGAGTTCGCCAAGACGTACGCGGAATTCCTAGAGCTCAAGGACAAGTTCAATGCCAACACGGGCAACTGACGGCCGTCGTGCCGCCGTGCTCGGTTCTCCGATCGCCCACTCCCTCTCCCCGGTGCTGCACCGGGCGGCGTACGAGGCGGCCGGGCTCACCGGCTGGTCGTACGACAGCTTCGACGTCGACGAGGCCGCACTGCCCGGCTTCCTGGACCGGCTCGGGCCGGAGTGGGCCGGGCTGTCGCTGACCATGCCGCTGAAGCGGGCCGTCATCCCGCTGCTGGACGAGGTCAGCGACACCGCGGCCTCGGTCGACGCGGTCAACACGCTGATCTTCACCGAGGACGGACGCCGGCGCGGCGACAACACCGACATCCCGGGCATGGTGGCCGCCCTGCGGGAGCACGGCATCGAGGAGGTCGGCTCCGCCGCCATCCTGGGCGCCGGGGCCACCGCCTCCTCCGCGCTCGCCGCGCTGGCCCGGATCTGCACCGGGGAGGTCGTCGCCTACGTCCGCAGCGAGGCCCGCGCCGCCGAGATGCGGCAGTGGGGCGAGCGGCTCGACGTGGAGGTCCGCACCGCGGACTGGGCCGACGCCGCCCAGGCGCTGAGCGCCCCGCTGGTGATCGCCACCACGCCCGCCGGGACGACCGACGCCCTCGCCGCCGCCGTACCCGAACGCCCCGCCACCCTCTTCGACGTGCTCTACGACCCCTGGCCCACCGAACTGGCCGCGCGCTGGTCCATGTTCGGCGGCGCCGTGGTCGGCGGCCTCGACCTGCTGGTCCACCAGGCCGTGCTCCAGTTCGAACAGATGACCGGCCAGGCCCCGGGCCCGCTGGAGGCCATGCGGCAGGCCGGGGAGAAGGTGCTCGCCGACGGCTGAGCCCCCGGAGGCGTCCGCGTGCTGGACCGGCGGCTGTCCGGCGCCCCGGGACGTGGGAGGATCGGAGGTGGCGTGCCGGGGTCGCGCACCCGGTGACGCCGTCGCCGTGCGCCAGGACGCGCACGCCGGGCAGTACCGGGCGCGAGCACTGAGGAGCACCGTTGAGCAGGCTGCGTTGGCTGACCGCGGGGGAGTCCCACGGTCCCGCACTTGTCGCGACGCTGGAGGGTCTTCCCGCCGGCGTACCGATCACCACGGAGATGGTGGCGGACCACCTGGCGCGGCGGCGGCTCGGCTATGGCCGTGGTGCGCGGATGAAGTTCGAGCGGGACGAGGTCACCTTCCTGGGTGGTGTCCGGCACGGGCTGACCCTGGGCTCGCCGGTGGCGGTGATGGTGGGCAACACCGAGTGGCCGAAGTGGGAGCAGGTCATGGCGGCCGACCCGGTGGATCCGGAGGTGCTGGCCGGGCTGGCGCGCAATGCTCCGCTGACCCGTCCGCGTCCGGGGCACGCCGACCTGGCGGGGATGCAGAAGTACGGCTTCGACGAGGCCCGTCCGGTGCTGGAGCGTGCCTCGGCCCGGGAGACGGCGGCCCGGGTGGCGCTGGGCGCGGTGGCCCGTTCGTACCTGAAGGAGACGGCGGGGATCGAGATCGTCTCCCATGTGGTGGAGCTGGCCTCGGCGCGGGCGCCGTACGGGGTGTACCCGACGCCGGCGGATGTGGAGCGGCTGGACGCGGATCCGGTGCGATGTCTGGACGCGGACGCCTCCAAGGCGATGGTCGCGGAGATCGACCAGGCCCACAAGGACGGTGACACCCTGGGTGGTGTGGTGGAGGTGCTGGCGTACGGGGTGCCGGTCGGGCTGGGCTCGCATGTGCACTGGGACCGGCGGCTGGACGCGCGGCTGGCGGCTGCGCTGATGGGCATCCAGGCGATCAAGGGTGTGGAGGTCGGTGACGGTTTCGAGCTGGCGCGGGTGCCGGGTTCGAAGGCGCACGACGAGATCGTGACCACGGACGAGGGCATCAGGCGGGTCACGGGCCGTTCCGGTGGGACCGAGGGTGGTCTGAGCACGGGTGAGCTGCTGCGGGTGCGGGCGGCGATGAAGCCGATCGCGACGGTGCCGCGGGCGCTGCGGACGGTCGACGTGGTCACCGGTGAGGCGGCGCAGGCGCATCACCAGCGTTCGGACGTGTGCGCGGTGCCGGCCGCCGGGATCGTCGCCGAGGCCATGGTCGCGCTGGTCCTGGCGGACGCGGTGGCGGAGAAGTTCGGCGGCGACAGCGTCACCGAGACCCGCCGCAACGTCCGCTCCTACCTCGACAGCCTGGCGATCAGGTGAGCGCCATGCCGGCGATCGTCCTGGTCGGGCCGATGGGCGTGGGCAAGTCCACGGTGGGTCGGCTGCTCGCCGACCACCTCGGCGTGGGCTACCGGGACACCGACGACGACATCGTGGCCGCCCAGGGCCGCACCATCGCCGAGATCTTCGTGGACGAGGGCGAGAGCGCCTTCCGCGCGCTGGAGAAGGCGGCCGTGCGGGCCGCCCTCGCCGGGCACGACGGCGTCCTGGCGCTGGGCGGCGGCGCCGTCCTGGACGAGGAGACGCGGGCGCTGCTGGCCGGGCACCGGGTGGTCTACCTGTCGATGGAGGTCGAGGAGGCCGTCAAGCGCACCGGCCTGAACGTGGCCCGCCCGCTGCTCGCGGTCAACCCCCGCAAGCAGTGGCGCGAACTGATGGAAGCGCGTCGGCACCTGTACGAACAGGTCGCGGTCGCGATGGTCGCGACGGACGGTCGTACCCCCGAAGAGGTCACGCAGAGCGTGCTGGACGCACTGGAGTTGAAGCAGCGATGAGCGACGCAGTCACCCGGATCCAGGTCGGGGCCACGGCGGGCACGGACGCCTACGAGGTGCTGGTCGGCCGGCAACTGCTGGGCGAGCTGGCCGGACTGATCGGCGACCGGGCCAAGCGGGTCGCGGTGATCCACCCGGAGGCGCTCGCGGAGACCGGCGAGGCGCTGCGCGCCGACCTGGCCGGGCAGGGGTACGAGGCCGTCGCGATCCAGGTCCCCAACGCGGAGGAGGCCAAGACCGCCGAGGTCGCCGCCTACTGCTGGAAGGCGCTGGGCCAGTGCGGCTTCACCCGCACCGACGTCATCGTGGGCGTCGGCGGCGGCTCCACCACGGACCTGGCCGGGTTCGTCGCGGCGACCTGGCTGCGCGGGGTGCGCTGGGTGGCGATCCCGACCACCGTGCTGGCCATGGTGGACGCGGCGGTCGGCGGCAAGACCGGGATCAACACCGCCGAGGGCAAGAACCTCGTCGGTGCCTTCCACCCGCCCGCCGGTGTGCTGTGCGACCTGGCCGCGCTCGACTCGCTGCCGGTCCATGACTACGTCTCCGGCCTGGCCGAGGTCATCAAGGCGGGCTTCATCGCCGACCCGGTGATCCTGGACCTGATCGAGGCCGACCCCGAGGCCGCCCGCACCCCGGCCGGCCCGCACACCGCCGAGCTGATCGAGCGGTCGATCCGGGTGAAGGCCGACGTGGTCTCCGCGGACCTGAAGGAGTCCGGGCTGCGGGAGATCCTCAACTACGGCCACACCCTGGGCCACGCGATCGAGAAGAACGAGCGGTACAAGTGGCGGCACGGCGCCGCGGTCTCCGTCGGCATGCACTTCGCCGCCGAGCTGGGCCGCCTGGCGGGCCGCCTGGACGACGCGACCGCCGACCGGCACCGCGCCATCCTGGAAGCCGTCGGCCTGCCGCTGCACTACCGCTACGACCAGTGGCCCAAGCTGCTGGAGACGATGAAGGTCGACAAGAAGTCCCGCGGCGACCTGCTCCGCTTCATCGTCCTGGACGGACTGGCCAAGCCCACCGTCCTGGAAGGTCCCGACCCGGCCGTCCTCCTCGCCGCGTACGGCGAGGTCGGGCAGTAGGTCCCGGACTGTTCCCTCCGTCCGATTCCCTTCCCCGACCGGGCACTTCGGACCGCCCCCGGCCGTTTCACCGAGCGACGGCCGGGGACGGTACCGTTCGGTAGGCAGTGGGGGCGCGCCCCCGCCGCCGGCAGCACAGTGCCTGTACGAGACGAAAGTGGCAACGGATGCAGCACGCAGTGGGTTCTCCGCTGCCGCCGCCCCACCAGCCGGGGCAGGGGCCGCACGCCGGCTGGGCGCCGGCCCCCCATGAGCCGGCCGCCCACCGGCCGGTCTCCCATCAGCCGGCGGCCCACTCCCAGGGCCCGCACCCGGGAGCACCCCGGCGGCCCGCGCCCGTACCCCCGCCGCCCCCCGGCTTCCCGGCCACCCCGCCGGGCCCCGTCCCGCCGGCCCCGCGGCAGCCTCCGGCTTCCCACCGGTCCCCGGCGCCGCAGCCCCCCGGGCCACATCCGGCCACGGCTCCGCAACAGCCGCCCGCGCCCTCCGGTCCGGCGCCCGCGCGGCACGCTCCGGCGCCGTCGGGCCAGGACGCCACCGGGCATGTGCCACTGCCGCCCGGCGGTCCGGCCGGCGCGGCGACGGCGCCGCCCGCCCCGGCCCCGGACGCGACGGCCGCCACCCTCGCCGTTCTCCTCATCGGACCGGCCGGTGCGGGCAAGACCAGTGTCGCCAAGTACTGGGCGGACCACCGGCGCGTCCCCACCGCCCACATCAGCCTGGACGACGTGCGCGAATGGGTCCGCTCCGGTTTCGCCGACCCCCAGACCGGCTGGAACGAGAACTCGGAGGCCCAGTACCGCCTGGCCCGCCGCACCTGCGGCTTCGCCGCCCGGAACTTCCTGGCCAACGGCATCTCCTGCATCCTGGACGACGCCGTCTTCCCGGACCGCCCGGTCGTGGGCCTCGGCGGCTGGAAGCGGCACGTGGGCCCCGGCCTGCTCCCGGTGGTCCTGCTGCCGGGCCTGGACATCGTCCTGGAGCGCAACGCGGAACGCACCGGCAACCGCCGCCTCACCGACGAGGAGGTGGCCCGCATCCACGGCCGCATGGCCGGCTGGTACGGCTCGGGCCTGCCGATCATCGACAACTCCCAGCTCGACATCCCCGGCACGGCGAGGGTCCTGGACGAGGTCCTGGCGAGAGCGATAGCGAGCCCGCCGAGCTGGTAGGCGGCCGTCCGCGACCCCACTCGGCCCCTCCCGGTCGGCACAAACCGGACAAAACTCCTACGCTCATCTCATGTCAGAGGTGTACGCGAACCGCCGATCCCGGCTGAGGGACCACGTCAACGCGGCCGGCACCGCGGCAGCGCTCGTCACCCGTCCGGCCAACGTCCGCTATCTCGCCGCCGCGGCCCCGCGGGGCTCCGTCCTGCTGCTCGGCAGGGGCGAGGACCTGCTGGTGTGCGCAGGCCCGCCGGACGACCGCCCCTACGAGGGCAGGCCGGACGAGAGCGTGCGCCCGCATGTCCTGCCGGCGAACGGCGGCGACACCGCCGTGGCCGCGGCCGGTCTCGCCCTGGCCCAGGGCGCCGACTCCCTGGCGGTCGAGGAACACCACCTCACCGTGTCCCGCCACCGCGCCCTCGCCTCGGTCGCCCCCGGGCTGCGCCTGACCGACCTCGGCGGGGCCGTCGAACAGCTCAGGGTGGTCAAGGACGAGGAGGAGATCTCCTGCCTGCGCATCGGCGCCGAGATCGCCGACCAGGCCCTCGGCGAGCTGCTGGAGTCCATCCTGGTCGGCCGCACCGAACGGCACCTCGCGCTGGAGCTGGAGCGGCGCCTGGTCGACCACGGCGCCGACGGCCCGGCCTTCCCCACCTCCGTGGCCACCGGGCCGCACGCCGGCCGCCGCGGTCACCGCCCCACCGACCGCCGCGTGGAGGAGGGCGACTTCCTCTCCGTGTGCCTGGGCGCCACCTACCGCGGCTACCGCTGCGAGATCGGCCGCACCTTCGTCATCGGCACCTCGCCGGCCGACTGGCAGATCGAGCTGTACGACCTCGTCTTCGCCGCCCAGCGCGCCGGACGGGAGTTCCTCGCGCCGGGCGCCGCCTGCCGCGACGTCGACCGCGCGGCACGTCAGGTGCTGGACTCGGCGGGCTATGCGGAAGCCCTGCCACCGCTGACCGGGCACGGGGTCGGACTCGAAATCGAGGAGGACCCGCAGTTGGCCCCCTCGGCCATGGGTAAACTGGACGCTTGCGTGCCGGTCACCGTCGAACCGGGGGTCCACCTCCCGGGCCGGGGCGGTGTCCGGATCGATGACACGCTCGTCGTGCGCCCCGAGGCGGACGGCGGACCCGAGCTACTCACCATCACGACCAAGGAGCTGCTCGCGCTGTAGCGCGTGACCCGGGGTCGTACGTCAGTCCAGGAGATTCCGCAACCGTGGCTTCCACGAACGACCTCAAGAACGGCATGGTGCTCAAGCTCGAAGGCGGCCAGCTCTGGTCCGTCGTCGAGTTCCAGCACGTCAAGCCTGGCAAGGGCCCGGCCTTCGTGCGCACCAAGCTCAAGAACGTGCTGTCCGGCAAGGTGGTCGACAAGACCTTCAACGCCGGCGTCAAGGTCGAGACGGCCACTGTCGACAAGCGCGACATGCAGTTCTCGTACATGGACGGGGACTACTTCGTCTTCATGGACATGGAGACCTACGACCAGCTGATGGTCGACCGCAAGGCCGTCGGCGACGCCGCGAACTTCCTCATCGAGGGCTTCACCGCCACCGTCGCCCAGCACGAGGGCGAGGTGCTCTTCGTGGAGCTGCCGGCCGCCGTCGAGCTGACCATCGAGCACACCGAGCCGGGTGTCCAGGGCGACCGCTCCACCGGTGGCAGCAAGCCCGCCAGGCTGGAGACCGGCTACGAGATCCAGGTCCCGCTCTTCATCACCACCGGTGAGAAGATCAAGGTCGACACCCGCACCGGCGACTACCTCGGCCGGGTGAACAGCTAACCGTGGCTGCCCGCAACACGGCCCGCAAGCGCGCCTTCCAGATCCTCTTCGAGGGTGACCAGCGCGGCGCCGACGTCCTGACGGTCCTCGCGGACTGGGTCCGGCTCTCCCGGGCCGACACCCGGCAGCCCCCGGTCAGCGAGTACACGATGCAGCTGGTCGAGGGCTACGCGGAGCACGCGCGGCGGATCGACGAGCTGATCTCCCAGTACGCGGTGGGGTGGACGCTCGACCGGATGCCGGTCGTGGACCGCAACATCCTGCGGCTGGGCGCGTACGAGCTGATCTGGGTCGACGAGACCCCGGACGCCGTCGTCCTGGACGAGATGGTGCAGCTGGCGAAGGAGTTCTCCACCGACGAGTCTCCGTCGTTCGTCAACGGCCTGCTGGGCCGGCTGAAGGAACTCAAGCCGTCCCTGCGCCGGGACGAGGCGTAGAGCCCGGTACGACACCACAGGAGGGCCCGTGGCACGGTTCGTGCCACGGGCCCTCCTGCGCAGGCGCAGGCGCCGAGGAGCGGGAAAAAGCCGCCGGGGTGGCCGGAACCGTAAGATTCCGGCCACCCCGGCGGCACGTTTCTGCTCAGATTTGGCCGGTTGTCACGCCTCTTCGTGCGTGGCCACCGCGCGGCGCGCGTCCGCGTCCAGCACGCCCCAGCTGATCAGCTGCTCGGTGAGGACCGAGGGCGACTGGTCGTAGATGACGGCGAGTGTGCGCAGATCGTCCTGGCGGATGGAGAGCACCTTGCCGTTGTAGTCACCGCGCTGGGACTGGATCGTCGCCGCGTAGCGCTGCAGGGGGCCCGCCTTCTCGGCCGGCACGGTGGCCAGCCGCTCCAGGTCCAGGACCAGCTTCGGCGGCGGCTCGGCGGCGCCGCCCGGCGTGGTGCCCGGCAGGAGCTCCTGCACCGGAACGCCATAGAAATCGGCCAGCTCGGCAAGGCGCTGCACGGTCACGGCACGGTCGCCGCGCTCGTACGAACCCACCACCACGGCCTTCCAGCGACCCTGGGACTTCTCCTCGACACCGTGGAGGGAAAGGCCCTGCTGGGTGCGGATGGCCCGGAGCTTGGCCCCGAGCTGTTTGGCGTATTCGCTGGACATATAGCTCCCCGGACACTGTGTCGACGCGACCGGACTGTCTGCCCGCCGCGCGGCTGGTAACTCACTGTGAGGTTACGCAGCGTGACTCTCCTGCGTCAAGCCGAATGGTCCACACCGACTCTTCCGTGGTAGCGGCCCCCCGTTAGGCCAAGCGGGTGACAGAAGGCCCTCGGGAGACCTGGTACGGTGGATGGCGCAAATCCGACGTCCTTTAAGGTCCGTCCCGTGAGGCGGAGAAGGAGGTCCGTTTCGTATGGACAAGCACGACACGCCCGTGCATCCGCAAGCGTCCGATGCCCGGCCCGTGCTCGAAGGCCCCGACATCGCGCGGGTGCTGACCCGTATCGCCCACGAGATCGTCGAGCGCGCCAAGGGCGCCGACGACGTGGTGCTCCTCGGCATCCCGACCCGGGGCGTCTTCCTCGCCCGGCGGCTCGCCGCCAAGCTGGCGCAGATCACCGACCGCGAGATCCCGGTCGGCTCCCTCGACATCACCATGTACCGCGACGACCTGCGCATGCACCCGCCGCGTGCGCTGGCCCGCACCGAGATCCCCGGTGACGGCATCGACGGCAAGCTGGTCGTCCTCGTCGACGACGTGCTCTTCTCCGGCCGCACCATCCGCGCCGCCCTGGACGCCCTGAACGACATCGGGCGCCCCCGCGCGGTGCAGCTCGCGGTCCTGGTCGACCGAGGCCACCGCGAACTGCCGATCCGCGCCGACTACGTCGGCAAGAACCTCCCCACGTCGCTGCGGGAGACGGTCAAGGTCCAGCTCGCCGAGGAGGACGGTCGCGACACCGTGCTGCTCGGTGCGAAGCCGGCCGCCCAGTAGCACGACAGGCGCACGGCCGCCCCGGCGTGTCCCTG
Source organism: Streptomyces rubradiris (assembly GCF_016860525.1). Taxonomy (NCBI): domain Bacteria; kingdom Bacillati; phylum Actinomycetota; class Actinomycetes; order Kitasatosporales; family Streptomycetaceae; genus Streptomyces; species Streptomyces rubradiris. The sequence goes on along the minus strand of NZ_BNEA01000001.1, from coordinate 1,055,664 downwards.
CACGCGCCTGTCTGCCCGAAATCTCCCGAATGAACTGCCTTACGGAGCCTGTCAGATGCAGCGCCATCTCATCTCGGCCGCCGACCTCACCCGCGACGACGCCGTCCTGATCCTCGACACCGCCGAGGAGATGTCCCGGGTCGCCGACCGGCCGATCAAGAAGCTGCCGACCCTGCGCGGCCGGACGGTCGTCAACCTCTTCTTCGAGGACTCCACGCGGACGCGCATCTCCTTCGAGGCCGCCGAGAAGCGGCTGTCCGCGGACGTCATCAACTTCTCCGCCAAGGGCTCGTCGGTGTCCAAGGGCGAGTCCCTGAAGGACACCGCGCAGACCCTGGAGGCCATGGGGGTCGACGCCGTGGTCATCCGGCACGGCGCCTCCGGGGCCCCGTACCGGCTCGCCAACTCCGGCTGGATCGACGCGGCCGTCATCAACGCCGGCGACGGCACCCACCAGCACCCCACCCAGGCCCTGCTGGACGCCTTCACCCTGCGCCGCCGGCTGGTCGGCCGCGATGCCGGGCTCGGCCAGGACCTGTCCGGCAAGCGGATCACCATCGTCGGCGACGTCCTGCACAGCCGGGTCGCCCGCTCCAACGTCGACCTGCTGCACACCCTCGGCGCCGAGGTCACCCTGGTCGCCCCGCCCACCCTGGTGCCGGTCGGCGTCGAGTCCTGGCCGTGCGCGGTCTCCTACGACCTGGACAGCACCCTGCCCAAGTGCGACGCCGTGATGATGCTCCGCGTCCAGCGCGAACGCATGAACGCGGCCTTCTTCCCGACCGAGCGCGAGTACTCCCGGCGCTACGGCCTCGACGGCGACCGCATGGCCCGGCTGCCCGAGCACGCGATCGTGATGCACCCCGGCCCGATGGTCCGCGGCATGGAGATCACCGCCGAGGTCGCCGATTCCGGCCGCTGCACCGCCGTCGAACAGGTCGCCAACGGCGTCTCCATCCGGATGGCCGTCCTCTACCTGCTGCTCGGTGGCAACGAGCCCGCCGTCACCCACTCTCGTACCGAGGAGAAGTAAGACCATGAGCAAGATCCTGATCCGTGGTGCGAAGGTGCTCGGCGGCGAGCCGCAGGACGTGCTGATCGACGGCGAGACCATCGCCGAGGTCGGCACGGGCCTGAGTGCCGAGGGCGCCGAGGTGGTCGAGGCCGCCGGTAAGGTGCTGCTGCCGGGCCTGGTCGACCTGCACACCCACCTGCGCGAGCCGGGCCGCGAGGACTCCGAGACCGTCCTCACCGGCACCCGCGCCGCGGCGAGCGGCGGCTACACGGCCGTCTTCGCCATGGCCAACACCTTCCCGGTCGCCGACACCGCCGGCGTGGTCGAGCAGGTCTGGCGGCTGGGCCGGGAGCACGGCTACTGCGACGTCCGGCCCATCGGCGCCGTCACCGTCGGCCTGGAGGGCAAGAAGCTCGCCGAGCTCGGCGCCATGCACGAGTCCGCCGCCGGCGTCACCGTCTTCTCCGACGACGGCAAGTGCGTGGACGACGCGGTGATCATGCGCCGCGCGCTGGAGTACGTGAAGGCCTTCGACGGCGTCGTCGCCCAGCACGCGCAGGAGCCCCGGCTCACCGAGGGCGCCCAGATGAACGAGGGCGTCGTCTCCGCCGAGCTGGGCCTGGGCGGCTGGCCCGCCGTCGCCGAGGAGTCGATCATCGCCCGGGACGTGCTGCTCGCCGAGCACGTCGGCTCCCGCGTCCACATCTGCCACCTGTCGACCGCCGGCAGCGTCGAGATCGTCCGCTGGGCCAAGTCCCGCGGCATCCGGGTCACCGCCGAGGTCACCCCGCACCACCTGCTGCTGACCGACGAGCTGGTGCGCACCTACAACCCCGTCTACAAGGTCAACCCGCCGCTGCGCACCGAGCGCGACGTCATGGCCCTGCGCGAGGCGCTCGCCGACGGCACGATCGACATCGTCGCCACCGACCACGCCCCGCACCCGCACGAGGACAAGGACTGCGAGTGGGCCGCCGCCGCCATGGGCATGGTCGGCCTGGAGACCGCGTTGTCAGTGGTCCAGGAGACCATGGTCGACACGGGCCTGCTGGACTGGGCCGGCGTCGCCGACCGGATGTCCGTCAAGCCCGCGCGGATCGGACAGGCCACCGGCCACGGCCGTCCCGTCTCGGCTGGTGAGCCCGCCAACCTCACGCTCGTGGACACGGCATACCGTGGCCCGGTGGACCCCGCGGGCTTCGCCTCGCGCAGCCGCAACACCCCCTACGAGGGCCGTGAGCTGCCGGGCCGTGTGACGCACACGTGGCTGCGGGGCAAGGCCACGCTCGTCGACGGGAAGCTCACGTGACACCTGTAATCCTGCTGGCCGAGGCGCAGAAGTCGGCCGAGGTCACCGACTGGGGGGCCCGGATCGGCTGGCTCGTCGGTCTGGCCCTGTTCATCGCGCTGGTCTACTGGCTGATGCGCGAGGGCTGGAAGTGGCGCGGCACCCTCCAGGCGGGCCTGCCGCCGCTGCCCGCCGCGCCCGAGGACGCCGGCCCGGTCAGACTGAGCATGAGCGGCCGCTACCACGGCTCCACCACCGCCGGGCAGTGGCTGGACCGCATCGTGGCCCACGGCCTGGGCACCCGCAGCCGGGCCGAGCTCACCCTGACCGACGCGGGCCTTGAGGTCGAGCGCCCCGGCGCCGCCGACTTCTTCGTCCCCCGGGCCGCCCTGCGCGGCGCCCGCCTGGACAAGGGCATCGCGGGCAAGGTCCTCACCGAGGGCGGACTGCTGGTGGTGACCTGGCAACACGGCGACAAGCTGATCGACTCCGGCTTCCGCTCCGACCACTCGGCCGAGCACACCGAGTGGGCCGACACCCTGAACAAGATGACCAACGACACGGAAGGCGCACGATGACGACCTCCACCAGGGGAACCGCGAGGGTTCCCGCCGTACTCGTCCTGGAGGACGGCCGCACCTTCCGCGGCCGCGCCTACGGGGCCGTGGGGGAGACCTTCGGCGAGGCCGTGTTCTCCACCGGCATGACCGGTTACCAGGAGACCCTCACCGACCCGTCGTACGACCGCCAGATCGTCGTCGCGACCGCCCCGCAGATCGGCAACACCGGCTGGAACGACGAGGACGACGAGTCGGGCCGCATCTGGGTCTCCGGCTACGTCGTGCGCGACCCCGCGCGCGTGCCGTCCAACTGGCGGGCCAAGCGCTCCCTGGACGACGAGCTGGAGCGCCAGGGCGTGGTCGGCATCTCCGGCATCGACACCCGCGCCCTCACCCGCCACCTGCGCGAGCGCGGCTCGATGCGGGCCGGCATCTTCTCCGGCACCGCGCTCGACGGCGCCTCCGAGGCGGAACTGCTCCAGCGCGTGCAGGCCCAGCCGCAGATGAAGGGCGCGAGCCTCTACGAGGAGGTCGCGACCAAGGAGGCGTACGTCGTCCCGGCCGTCGGCGAGAAGCGCTTCACCGTCGCCGCCATCGACCTCGGCATCAAGGGCATGACCCCGCACCGCATGGCCGAGCGCGGCATCGAGGTGCACGTCCTGCCCGCCACCGCCACCGCCGACGACGTCTACGCCGTCGAGCCGGACGGCGTGTTCTTCTCCAACGGCCCCGGCGACCCGGCGACCGCCGACGGCCCGGTGGCCCTGATGACCGCCGTCCTGGAGCGCAAGACGCCCCTGTTCGGCATCTGCTTCGGCAACCAGATCCTCGGCCGCGCCCTCGGCTTCGGCACCTACAAGCTGAAGTACGGCCACCGCGGCATCAACCAGCCGGTCCAGGACCGTACGACCGGCAAGGTCGAGGTCACCGCGCACAACCACGGCTTCGCCGTGGACGCGCCGCTCGACAAGGTCAGCGAGACGAAGTTCGGCCGCGCCGAGGTCTCGCACGTCTGCCTGAACGACAACGTCGTGGAGGGGCTCCAGCTGCTCGACCAGCCCGCCTTCTCCGTCCAGTACCACCCCGAAGCGGCAGCCGGTCCGCACGACGCCGCCTACCTGTTCGACCGCTTCGTTTCCCTGATGGAGGGCCAGCGTGCCTAAGCGCACCGATATCCAGTCCGTCCTGGTCATCGGCTCCGGCCCGATCGTCATCGGCCAGGCCGCCGAATTCGACTACTCCGGCACCCAGGCGTGCCGCGTGCTCAAGGCCGAGGGCCTGCGCGTGATCCTCGTCAACTCCAACCCGGCGACGATCATGACCGACCCGGAGATCGCCGACGCCACCTACGTCGAGCCGATCACCCCCGAGTTCGTCGAGAAGATCATCGCCAAGGAGCGCCCGGACGCCCTGCTGCCCACCCTGGGCGGCCAGACCGCGCTGAACACGGCGATCTCGCTGCACGAGAACGGCGTCCTGGAGAAGTACGGCGTCGAGCTGATCGGCGCCAAGCCCGAGGCGATCCACAAGGGCGAGGACCGCGACCTGTTCAAGGACGTCGTGGAGGAGGTCCGCAAGAAGATCGGGCACGGCGAGTCCGCCCGCTCGGTGATCTGCCACTCCATGGACGATGTCCTCAAGGGCGTCGAGACCCTCGGCGGCTACCCGGTCGTCGTCCGCCCGTCCTTCACCATGGGCGGCGCCGGCTCCGGCTTCGCGCACGACGAGGAGGAGCTGCGCCGCATCGCCGGCCAGGGCCTGACGCTCTCCCCGACCACCGAGGTGCTCCTGGAGGAGTCCATCCTCGGCTGGAAGGAGTACGAGCTGGAGCTGATGCGCGACAAGAACGACAACGTCGTGGTCGTCTGCTCCATCGAGAACTTCGACCCGATGGGCGTGCACACCGGCGACTCGATCACCGTCGCCCCGGCGATGACGCTGACCGACCGCGAGTACCAGGTGCTGCGGGACGTCGGCATCGCGATCATCCGTGAGGTCGGCGTCGACACCGGCGGCTGCAACATCCAGTTCGCGGTCAACCCCGAGGACGGCCGCGTGATCGTCATCGAGATGAACCCGCGCGTGTCGCGTTCCTCGGCGCTCGCCTCCAAGGCCACCGGCTTCCCGATCGCCAAGATCGCCGCCAAGCTGGCCGTCGGCTACACGCTGGACGAGATCCCGAACGACATCACCGCCGAGACCCCGGCTTCCTTCGAGCCGACCCTGGACTACGTGGTCGTCAAGGCCCCCCGGTTCGCGTTCGAGAAGTTCCCGCAGGCCGACTCCTCGCTGACCACCACCATGAAGTCGGTCGGCGAGGCCATGGCCATCGGCCGCAACTTCCCCGAGGCCTTCCAGAAGGCGCTGCGCTCGCTGGAGAAGAAGGGCAGCCAGTTCACCTTCGTCGGCGACCCCGGCGACAAGGACACCCTGCTGCGCGAGGCCGTACGGCCCACCGACGGCCGGATCAACACCGTCATGCAGGCCATCCGCGCCGGCGCCACGCCCGAGGAGGTCTTCGAGTACACGAAGATCGACCCCTGGTTCGTGGACCAGCTCTTCCTCATCAAGGAGATCGCGGACGAGCTGGCCGAGGCGCCCGAGCTGACCGGCGACCTGCTCGCCGAGGCCAAGCGGCACGGCTTCTCCGACCAGCAGATCGGCGAGATCCGCGGCCTGCGCGAGGACGTCGTCCGCGAGGTCCGGCACGCCCTCGGCATCCGCCCGGTCTACAAGACGGTCGACACCTGCGCCGCCGAGTTCGCCGCGAAGACGCCGTACTTCTACTCCGCCTACGACGAGGAGAGCGAGGTCGCCCCGCGCGAGAAGCCGGCCGTCATCATCCTCGGCTCCGGCCCGAACCGCATCGGCCAGGGCATCGAGTTCGACTACTCCTGCGTCCACGCCTCCTTCGCGCTGGCCGACGCCGGGTACGAGACGGTGATGGTCAACTGCAACCCGGAGACCGTCTCCACGGACTACGACACCTCCGACCGCCTGTACTTCGAGCCGCTGACGCTGGAAGACGTGCTGGAGATCGTCCACGCGGAGCAGCAGGCCGGCCCGGTCGCGGGCGTCGTCGTCCAGCTCGGCGGCCAGACCCCGCTCGGCCTGTCGCAGGCCCTGAAGGACAACGGCGTGCCGATCGTGGGCACCTCCCCGGAGGCCATCCACGCGGCCGAGGACCGCGGCGCCTTCGGCCGCGTCCTCGCCGAGGCGGGCCTGCCGGCTCCCAAGCACGGCACGGCCACCACCTTCGCCGAGGCCAAGGCGATCGCCGACGAGATCGGCTACCCGGTCCTGGTCCGTCCGTCGTACGTGCTCGGCGGGCGCGGCATGGAGATCGTCTACGACGAGACCCGCCTCGCCTCCTACATCGCCGAGTCGACCGAGATCAGCCCCTCCCGGCCGGTCCTCGTCGACCGCTTCCTGGACGACGCCATCGAGATCGACGTCGACGCGCTCTACGACGGCGAGGAGCTGTACCTCGGCGGTGTGATGGAGCACATCGAGGAGGCCGGCATCCACTCCGGCGACTCGGCGTGCGCCCTGCCCCCGATCACCCTCGGCGGCTTCGACATCAAGCGGCTGCGCGCCTCCACCGAGGCCATCGCCAAGGGCGTCGGCGTGCGCGGACTGATCAACATCCAGTTCGCGATGGCCGGCGACATCCTCTACGTCCTGGAGGCCAACCCGCGCGCCTCCCGCACGGTGCCCTTCACCTCCAAGGCCACCGCGGTGCCGCTCGCCAAGGCCGCCGCCCGCATCTCGCTGGGCGCGACCATCGCCGAGCTGCGCGCCGAGGGCCTGCTGCCGAAGACCGGCGACGGCGGTGAGCTGCCGCTGGACGCGCCGATCTCCGTCAAGGAGGCCGTCCTGCCGTGGTCGCGGTTCCGCGACATCCACGGCCGGGGCGTGGACACCGTCCTCGGCCCGGAGATGCGCTCCACGGGCGAGGTCATGGGCATCGACTCCGTCTTCGGCACGGCGTACGCCAAGTCGCAGGCGGGTGCCTACGGCCCGCTGCCCACCAAGGGCCGCGCGTTCATCTCGGTCGCCAACCGCGACAAGCGCTCGATGATCTTCCCGGCGCGCGAGCTGGTCGCCCACGGCTTCGAGCTGCTGGCCACCTCCGGCACCGCCGAGGTCCTCAAGCGCAACGGCATCAATGCCACGGTCGTGCGCAAGCAGTCCGAGGGCACCGGTCCGAACGGCGAGCGGACCATCGTCCAGCTCATCCACGACGGCGAGGTCGACCTCATCGTCAACACGCCGTACGGCACCGGCGGCCGCCTCGACGGCTACGACATCCGCACGGCCGCGGTGGCCCGCTCCGTGCCGTGCCTGACGACCGTCCAGGCGCTCGCCGCGGCCGTCCAGGGCATCGACGCCCTCAACCACGGAGACGTGGGCGTCCGCTCCCTCCAGGAACACGCGGAACGCCTGACCGCCGCCCGCGACTAGCAGCCCCGAGGGGGACACCGGAAACGGTGTCCCCCTCTTCACGAGGACACCATGTACAAGTTCTTTTTCCAGCTGGTCTTCCGCCGCATGGACCCGGAGCGGGCGCACCACCTGGCCTTCCGGTGGATCCGTCTGGCCGCCCGCGTCCCCGTGCTGCGCACCTTCGTCGCCGCCGTCCTCGCGCCCCGCCACAAGGAGCTGCGCACCGAGGCGTTCGGGCTGCGGATGCACGGCCCGTTCGGGCTGGCCGCCGGCTTCGACAAGAACGCCGTCGCGATCGACGGGATGTCGATGCTGGGCTTCGACCACGTCGAGATCGGCACGGTGACGGGGGAGCCGCAGCCGGGCAACCCCAGGAAGCGGCTGTTCCGGCTCGTCGCCGACCGCGCGCTGATCAACCGCATGGGCTTCAACAACGACGGCTCGCTGGCCGTGGCCGCCCGCCTGGCCTCGCGCGAGGCGGTTTTCAAGACCGTCGTCGGCGTCAACATCGGCAAGACCAAGGTCGTCCCCGAGGCGGAGGCCGTCGCCGACTACGTGAAGTCGGCCGAGCGGCTCGCGCCGCACGCGGACTACCTGGTCGTCAACGTCTCCTCGCCCAACACCCCCGGCCTGCGCGACCTCCAGGCGGTGGACCACCTGCGCCCGCTGCTCACCGCCGTGCGCGAGGCCGCCGACCGCGCCGTCCCCGGCCGGCGCGTCCCGCTGCTGGTGAAGATCGCCCCCGATCTCGCGGACGAGGACATCGACGCGGTCGCCGACCTCGCCGTGGAGCTTGGCCTGGACGGCATCATCGCCACCAACACCACCATCGCCCGCGAGGGCCTGGGCCTCAGCTCCGCGCCCGCGCTGGTGGCGGAGACCGGCGGCCTGTCCGGAGCGCCGCTCAAGGCGCGCTCCCTGGAGGTCCTGCGGCGCCTGTACGCGCGCGTGGGCGACCGGATCACCCTGGTGGGTGTCGGCGGCGTCGAAACCGCCGAGGACGCCTGGCAGCGCATCCTGGCCGGTGCGACGCTGGTCCAGGGCTACAGCGCCTTCATCTACGAGGGCCCCTTCTGGTGCCGGTCCATCCACAAGGGCCTCGCCGCCCGCCTGCGCACCAGCCCGTACGCCACCCTCGCCGACGCGGTCGGCGCCGATGTGAGGAAGCCCGCATGACTCTCCTGGAACCCTTCGGTGCCCGGCTGCGGCGTGCCATGGACGAGCGCGGCCCGCTGTGTGTCGGCATCGACCCGCACGCCTCCCTGCTCGCCGAGTGGGGTCTGGACGACGACATCGCCGGCCTGGAGCGGTTCAGCCGCACGGTCGTCGAGGCGCTGGCAGGTCGGGTGGCCGTCCTGAAGCCGCAGAGCGCCTTCTTCGAGCGGTTCGGCTCGCGCGGCCTCGCCGTGCTGGAGAAGTCGGTCCAGGAGGCGCGCGCGGCCGGTGCCCTGGTCGTGATGGACGCCAAGCGCGGCGACATCGGCTCCACCATGGCCGCCTACGCCGAGGCGTTCCTGCGCCCGGACGCCCCGCTGTTCTCCGACGCCCTGACCGTCTCGCCGTACCTCGGGTACGGCTCGCTGTCCCCGGCCGTCGCGCTGGCCCGGGAGAGCGGCGCCGGGCTGTTCGTGCTGGCGCTCACCTCGAACCCGGAAGGTCGCGAGGTGCAGCACGCGGTGCGCGCCGACGGCCGCACGGTCGGGGCGACCATGCTGGCCCACCTGGCGGCCGAGAACGCGGGGGAGGAGCCGCTCGGCTCCTTCGGCGCGGTCGTCGGCGCCACGCTCGGCGACCTGTCGTCGTACGACCTGGACATGGGCGGCCCGCTCCTCGCCCCCGGCATCGGCGCCCAGGGCGCGACCCCGGCCGACCTCCCCCGGGTCTTCGGGGCGGCCGTCCGCAACGTCGTGCCCAATGTCAGCCGGGGTGTGCTGCGGCACGGTCCCGACGCGGGCGCGCTGCGCGGGGCGGCCGAGCGGTTCGCGGCGGAGATCCAGCAGGCCGTCACCGCCGGCTGAGCCGCGGTGGCGGTGCCCCGCGGAGCGTGATCACGCCGTCCGCGGTGTGAATACACCCTCAAATCAGGGGCAATATGTGCAAAATGTCCGACCTGACGGAGGCTGACCAGGACTTTTCCGCTGTTCTCGCTGACTCTTGCGGACTTGCCCGCTAGTCTCCGAGGCAGTGGGGAACCTCCCGTGCCCCTCAAGGCAGTGCGGGGAGGTCGGGCGATGTGTTGTCCGTAGCCCCCAGGTGTGGGGCGTCCAAGGTTCCTCACCGGTCCGTATCCGACAGTTCGACATCCGAGGTGACGTAGGCGTGGCTCTTCCGCCCCTTACCCCTGAACAGCGCGCAGCCGCGCTCGAAAAGGCCGCCGCGGCTCGCCGGGAGCGGGCCGAGGTCAAGAATCGACTCAAGCACTCCGGCGCCTCCCTGCACGAGGTCATCAAGCAGGGCCAGGAAAACGACGTCATCGGCAAGATGAAGGTCTCCGCGCTGCTGGAGTCCCTGCCGGGCGTGGGCAAGGTCCGCGCCAAGCAGATCATGGAGCGTCTGGGCATCTCCGAGAGCCGCCGCGTGCGCGGTCTCGGTTCGAACCAGATCGCCTCCCTGGAGCGTGAGTTCGGCAGCACCGGCTCCTGAGTCCGCCCGCCCGGCGGACCGGGAGTCCCGGGCACCCCGGGATTGCTGGAATAATCGCTGCATGAGTGAACGTCCGCGGCTGACCGTGCTCTCCGGCCCCTCGGGGGTCGGCAAGAGCACGGTCGTCGCCCATATGCGCAAGGAACACCCCGACGTCTGGCTCTCGGTGTCGGCAACCACCCGTAAGCCGCGCCCTGGCGAGCAGCACGGAGTCCACTACTTCTTCGTCACCGACGAGGAGATGGACAAGCTGATCGCCAACGGTGAGCTGCTGGAGTGGGCCGAGTTCGCCGGCAACCGCTACGGCACGCCCCGCGCGGCCGTGCTGGAGCGGCTGGAGAAGGGCGAGCCCGTCCTGCTGGAGATCGACCTCCAGGGTGCCCGGCAGGTCCGCGAGTCCATGGCCGACGCGCGGCTGGTGTTCCTGGCCCCGCCCTCCTGGGAGGAGCTGGTGCGCAGGCTGACCGGCCGGGGGACCGAGTCGCCGGAGGTCATCGAGCGCCGTCTTGAGGCGGCGCGGACCGAGCTGGCGGCCGAGCCGGAGTTCGACGTGACCTTGGTCAACACCTCCGTCGAGGACGTGGCCCGCGAGCTGCTAGCCTTGATGGACGTTGTGTGATCGTGACTGTGATCACGATGTCTGATTCTTTTCCATCCATCGGAAGGTAGAGCGTGTCCTCTTCCATCACCGCGCCCGAGGGCATCATCAACCCGCCGATCGACGAGCTTCTTGAGGCGACCGACTCGAAGTACAGCCTCGTGATCTACGCGGCCAAGCGTGCCCGCCAGATCAACGCGTACTACTCGCAGCTCGGTGAGGGCCTCCTCGAGTACGTCGGTCCGCTCGTCGACACCCACGTGCACGAGAAGCCGCTCTCGATCGCCCTGCGCGAGATCAACGCCGGTCTGCTGACCTCCGAGGCTGTCGACGGCCCCGCGCAGTAGTACTTTCAGATCGCGATTGACTTATCCACAGGCCCGGCAGTCACGCTGCCGGGCCTGTGGTGTGTCATGGGTGGTGCAGATTCTCGAATGCGAGGAGCCATGGTGGACAAGCCGAAGGTCGTGCTGGGGGTCAGCGGCGGTATCGCCGCGTACAAGGCCTGTGAGCTGCTGAGAAGGTTCACGGAGTCGGGCCATGACGTCCGGGTGGTGCCCACCGCCTCCGCGCTGCGCTTCGTCGGCGCCGCCACCTGGTCCGCGCTGTCCGGCAACCCGGTCGCCACCGAGGTCTGGGACGACGTCCACGAGGTCCCGCACGTCCGCATCGGCCAGCACGCCGACCTGGTGGTGGTGGCCCCGGCCACCGCCGACACGCTCGCCAAGGCCGCCCACGGCCTCGCTGGCGACCTGCTGACCAACACCCTGCTCACCGCCCGCTGCCCGGTGGTCTTCGCCCCCGCGATGCACACCGAGATGTGGGAGCACCCGGCCACCCAGGAGAACGTCGCCACCCTGCGCCGGCGCGGAGCCGTCGTCATCGAGCCCGCCGTCGGCCGCCTCACCGGCGTCGACACCGGCAAGGGCCGGCTGCCCGACCCGGGCGAGATCTTCGAGGCCTGCCGCCGGGTGCTGGCCCGCGGCAGCGCCGCGCCCGACCTCGAAGGCAGGCACGTCGTGGTCTCCGCCGGCGGCACCCGCGAACCGCTCGACCCGGTCCGCTTCCTCGGCAACCGCTCCTCCGGCAAGCAGGGCTACGCCCTCGCCCGCACCGCCGCCGCCCGCGGGGCCCGGGTCACGCTGGTCGCGGCCAACACCGGCCTGCCCGACCCGGCGGGCGTGGACGTCGTCCGGGTGGGCACCGCCGTGCAGCTGCGGGAGGCCGTCCTGAAGGCCGCGGCGGACGCCGACGCCGTGGTCATGGCCGCCGCCGTGGCCGATTTCCGGCCGGCCGCCTATGCCGCCGGGAAGATCAAGAAGAAGGACGGCCAGGATCCCGATCCGATCGTCCTGGTGCGCAATCCGGACGTCCTCGCGGAGATCTCGGCCGAACGGGCCCGGCCCGGACAGGTGATCGTCGGCTTCGCCGCCGAGACCGACGACGTCCTCGCCAACGGCCGCGCCAAGCTCGCCCGCAAGGGCTGTGACCTGCTCGTTGTCAACGAGGTGGGGGAGCGCAAGACCTTCGGCGCCGAGGAGAGCGAGGCCGTGGTCCTGGGCGCCGACGGCAGCGAGACCCCGGTGCCGTACGGCCCCAAGGAGGACCTCGCCGACACCGTCTGGGACCTGGTCGTCCGGCGCCTGGGCTGACCGCGTCACCCGGGCGGGCCGGCCTTGAGTCGTGTTCACGCCACGCTTGAATTGGGCGTGGCGACCCTGGTCAAGGCCGCCCGGCATTGGGCAGAATGCCCGTGCCGCAGGTCACAGCGCTCCCGAGAGGCGAGACGGGTGGCCCGTCGGCGGAGTCTGACCGATAAACTGTTCACGGTCGACGCCGGGCGCAGCCCCGCGTCGACCGCAAATGATCAGCCAGCAGCCGCTGCAACCACAGGGAGCGTTGTGTCCCGTCGCCTGTTCACCTCGGAGTCCGTGACCGAAGGTCACCCCGACAAGATCGCTGACCAGATCAGCGACACCATTCTCGACGCGCTTCTGCGTGAGGACCCGACCTCCCGGGTCGCCGTGGAGACGCTCATCACCACCGGCCTGGTGCACGTGGCCGGCGAGGTGACGACCAAGGCCTACGCGGACATCGCGACCCTCGTCCGCAACAAGATCCTGGACATCGGTTACGACTCCTCCAAGAAGGGCTTCGACGGCGCCTCCTGCGGCGTGTCGGTGTCCATCGGCGCGCAGTCCCCGGACATCGCGCAGGGCGTCGACGCCGCGTACGAGGCCCGGGTCGAGGGCGACGAGGACGAGCTGGACCGGCAGGGCGCGGGTGACCAGGGCCTGATGTTCGGCTACGCGTCCGACGAGACGCCGACCCTGATGCCGCTGCCGATCTTCCTGGCGCACCGTCTGTCCAAGCGCCTGTCCGAGGTCCGCAAGAACGGCACCATCCCCTACCTGCGCCCCGACGGCAAGACCCAGGTCACCATCGAGTACGACGGCGACAAGGCCGTCCGCCTGGACACGGTGGTCGTCTCCTCCCAGCACGCCTCCGACATCGACCTGGAGTCGCTGCTCGCCCCCGACATCCGCGAGTTCGTCGTGGAGCCGGAGCTGAAGGCCCTGCTGGACGAGGGCATCAAGCTGGAGACCGAGGGCTACCGCCTGCTGGTGAACCCGACCGGCCGGTTCGAGATCGGCGGCCCGATGGGTGACGCGGGCCTGACCGGCCGCAAGATCATCATCGACACCTACGGCGGCATGGCCCGCCACGGCGGCGGCGCCTTCTCCGGCAAGGACCCGTCCAAGGTGGACCGCTCGGCGGCGTACGCGATGCGCTGGGTCGCCAAGAACGTCGTCGCGGCCGGCCTGGCCTCCCGCTGCGAGGTCCAGGTCGCCTACGCCATCGGCAAGGCCGAGCCCGTCGGTCTGTTCGTGGAGACCTTCGGCACTCACAAGATCGACCCCGAGAAGATCGAGAAGGCGATCGACGAGGTCTTCGACCTCCGCCCGGCCGCGATCATCCGCGACCTCGACCTGCTCCGCCCGATCTACGGCCAGACCGCCGCGTACGGTCACTTCGGCCGCGAGCTGCCCGAGTTCACCTGGGAGCGCACGGACCGAGTCGACGCCCTGCGCGCCGCCGCGGGCCTGTAACCCACACCCGACCGCCCTCCGAGGCCCGGCTTCCCTACTGGGGGCCGGGCCTCGGCGTGTCCGAGATGGCGTCTATCCGCCCTCGTATTCGTCCTCGGCAGGCCTTTCGGGGTCGTGCCCCTCCCCGTTGCCGCCGTCCCTGTCGTCGGTGAGGCAGCTGCCTCGCAAGGCGGCCTCGGCGTGGTGTTTGCCGTGGGCCCTCGCCACATCGGCGAGGCGCGTGGCGAACAGGTCCCGGTCGGGGTCGTCGGGGGAGATACCGAAACAGGCGAGCACGGAGTCTGCGGGGAAAGGAGGCTCAGTCTCGTCGGCCGATCCGGTACCGACCGGGTCGTCGGGTGTCAGCGGGGTCTCGCCGGGTTCCGCTTCGGCGGAGCGGTCTCCGGGCCGGTACACCATGTGCTCGAATTGCGGCGCCACGCTTTCGTTCCTGGCCGCCGCGGACAGTTGCGCGAACACCCCGATGCGATCGACCGCACCCTCCACCTCCTCCTCGTTCCTGGAAAGCCACCACACCACGGCACTGCCGGTGTCCTTCAGGACGTCCTCCCCCAGATAGGCCCTCTTGCTGCGCTCGTAGTTGCGTTCGTGCTCCCACACGTCTTCGTCCTTGCGCACGTTCGAGAGCCGGGTGAGGCGCTCGCGGTCGTGTTCAGGCAGGTCCAGTTCGACACTGTGTGCCATGGCCATCACACGCCCGCTGGCGTCCACCCGCATGGTGGCCAGGGCGCCGTCCAACTGGTGCCGGGCCAGCGAGCTGCGGTTCGGGGGCTGCTGTGCTGCGACGGACCTGGCCCGCTCCAGTATCGCCTCCACCGCGAGCCCTGCCGCATTGATCCAAGGGGCATCGTCAGGGGCGTCCAGCACGGTCCAGCGGACGGTGGCCGAGAAGGAGAAGTCGTAGTCGGCGACGGAACTGGGCAGTGCGACATGCGTGATCCGGTGCTCCTGCCGTTGCGCTTCGGGTAGCGGAAGGTCCGGCGTGGACAGGCCGTCATGCGCGATCTCCGACCGTTTCGGGCGCAGCATTCGATAGGTCGCCAACGCGGTGATCAGTAACAGCGGGCCACTGGCCGACCAAGCCCACCAGGGCCAGCCCATGGTCAGACCGAATATGACGAGTGTCAGCCCCAGAAGAAGGGTGACGAAGAGGGTCATGGCCCGATGGCCAGAACTCATGAAGAGCTCCCGTCATGGTGTTCTAGATGGGACACGGCGCAGGGCCGGCGTCAGGCGGTGCGGACGTACGCGTGGATGCCCTGAGCCTCGTTGATCGCCAGCAGGAGACGGGACGCCATGTCCGCCCGGCTGGGCTCGGGCCGGATGCGTACCCAGTCAAGAGCGACCCGGTAGAGGCGTCCGAACAGCTGCGTCTCCTGGGTGCAGGCGGCAGCGAGAACGCGGGCGACGAGATCGCGCTCGGCCGCGGTCTCACCGGCTTCGAGCCAGAGACACAGATGCGCAGGCCAGTCCGCCGAGCCGCTCAGGAGGCCGGCCCAGCAGGCTGCAAGCGCATGGCGCACGCTTCGGCGGCCGATGAGGCGGACGGGGTCCGGCAGCGCCCGGAAAACATCCAGATCGGCTTGGGATGATCGCTGACCGACTCCGGCTGCGAGTCGCTCCAGCATCAGCTGGTACAGACGGTCGTCGGCTGCCGACAACTGGATCATGGCTTTTCGTGCTTCCCACCGCACTCCCTCATGGGAGCGGCGGGCCAGATGATGCAGCCGCACCAGCGCCTGATCGGGGTGTGAGCGCGCCATCGTCTGCGAACACACCATGATCAGGACCCGGAGGAAGTGCACGCTTGTGTCGTCCGAGGTGGCCCAGTCGTAGATGCGCTGACGGAAGAAACGGCCGTGGCGGTCGTCCTCCAGACCTAGGACAAGTGCGCGGGCGGCCTCCGGGATGAGCCAGGCAGGGGCTCTGGATGCCGTCCACTGCTGTGCGAGCCAGGCGAGATCCTCAGGACGGGCGACACGGAGGGCCTCGTGAGCGAATCGGTTGACCGCCTCGCGTCGTACCGCGGCATCCAGTGCGGGATTGGCGGCTTGTCGCATGAGCCAATCCCGCAGTTCTCGGCGTATGTCCGGCAGGAATGTCCAGAAGTGCTGCCGTACGGCACGGTCGTAACCGTCGACGGCGAAGCGGACGCGACCGTCCGGGCCCGTTTCCGCGTGGACGGCAGCCAGCTCTGCGTAGAGGTCCGCCTGTTCCAGGCGAGGTGCCGGATCCGGAGGATGGCTCAGCAGTCCCAGCAGTCCGTTCGCCGCGTACAGAACCATGTCCGGGGTCGCCTCGTGAAACATGGCGACCGCCAGCTGAAGCGCTCTGTGACGTCCGTTCTGAGCTGCCGAGAAGTCCGCCGCGACCCTCTCGGTCTGGTCGTGCTGTTCTCGCAGTGCCTGCTTCAGCCAGTCCGGGAAGCCCCGGTCGGCGGGGGAGGCCATCCGAAGCCGGTTGATGCGATCGGCGAGCGCGGCCACGTCGCGCAACGGTGCCCGGGCCAGGAAGGAGGCGAGTTCAGCACCGCCCAGCAGCGCCTCGGACGGATGGATACCGGCACACCTGAGATGGGTGGCGAGCACCCGTCGGGCGCTCGGA
The DNA here is from genome assembly GCF_016860525.1 of Streptomyces rubradiris. Taxonomy (NCBI): domain Bacteria; kingdom Bacillati; phylum Actinomycetota; class Actinomycetes; order Kitasatosporales; family Streptomycetaceae; genus Streptomyces; species Streptomyces rubradiris. The sequence goes on along the minus strand of NZ_BNEA01000001.1, from coordinate 1,039,400 downwards.
CGGGAGATCTCCGCCATGAGATACCGAAGGTCCCCGCGAAGGAGATAGCCGAGATGGTGGGGCAGTACCACCACGAGGTAGGCGTCGTTGGCGGCCACGGAGCTGCGAAAGTCCGACAGCGCGTTCTGTACGGCGATGTAGCGAGTCTCGTCGGCCTCCGAGAGATCCAGCAGCAGCCGGTCACCGCGGCCGACGTCACGGCCGTCCAGAGGCGGGCCCGCGGTGTCGTCGGAGGTGTCCGGCAACTCGTGCAAAGTGCCCTCACGCGCCGGCAGCTCATGGAGCAGCATCAGGGCTGCCGCACGCCGCCCACTGCCCGAGTGACCGCGGACGAGAACCGTGTGCTCGGCCCGCAACAGATCGCGCGCGTGTTGCATGCCGGGCGGGGCCACGAAACGTTCATGGAGGTGCCGGCGGTCCTCTTCGGCGACGGAACGTGGACGCCTGCGCGCCTGGTCACGCAGCCACTCTTCGGTGGACTGGAAGTAGAAGTTGTACTGGGCTCCCTCTCCGCTGTGGACGGAGCCGTGGGCCTTCCCGACGAAGGAGGCGAAGTGCAAAGCAGCGGTCACCGTTCGTCGCCTCCGCGAGGCGTCCGGGTGCCGAATCCCTGGCGGATGCCGCCGTGGTTGTCACCGGCGACGTAGTTCGTGCCGTCCCCGCTGAAATGCGGGCCGCCGTAGATGTCGCCGCGGCCGGTGTGGAACGGAGCGTGCGCTTCGTTGACGTAGGTTCCCACCGACCCGCCGACGTTGCCTATGCCACCGCTCTGGTGATCGGTGTGCACGCCGGAATCCGATTGGCGGTCGTCCGAGACCGCACGCTGTGCCCGGTCCAGTGCGGCGAGGGCCGGGACGCGTCGCACGAGGCTGTCCGCCAGCCTGTTCAGATCCGCCGCGAGAGTGGCGTGGCCCACCCGTGCGTACTGGCATTGAGCGAGTTCGGCGATCGAGTGCGGCAGAGTGCGCGCGTCCAACTGCTCCACCTTGCGAGCGATCAGGAGCGGGACCACGACCGCTCCCGAGGCCAGCGCCTCCTCTATCTCACGTCGCACCCAGTCATCAGGGTTGTCCAGAGCACGCCGGTCCGGCTGTCGCCGGTCGGGCGTGTTCAGCCACTCCTCGTCGATCAGCGCCAGCAAGACCCGGCAGTTCCGGGCCCCTCGTAACAGGGCCTCGGCGAAGTCCGTCCCCTCGGCGATCGACTTCCTGGCGAGAAAGACGCTGTCTTCGCCAAACCGGTTCGCGAGCACGTCGTGGCACCTGTACGCGAAGGGTTTGCCACCTTTGGTGCGGTAGTTGATGAAGATCTCGTGCATGTTCGGATTCCTCCTCAGTGATGAGCCGGGTGCGCTGCCGAGGCCGTCAGCTCCGGCAGCAACTCCCGTACCGCCGCGTTGCGGGCATGCCTCCCCAACGTTCGGCAGAGGCGGTGTACGTCGGCCTGCACGGTCGCGGAGTTGATGGTCCGCGAGGTGGGAAGCAGTTCGGCGGTGATGTGGCAGGCCTGGTCGAGATCACCGGCCGAGGCATGGGCCAGAGCACGGCGGACCCCGTACCGCGTCCTGGTGCGGAGCGCGTGCTCGGGGATGCGGGCGGTCTCCTCGTCGAGGATGGCGGCGGCCTGCCGGGGGCGTCCCAGGTCGTACAGGCACCAGCCGGTGAACATCGAGACCACGTCGGGGAGGTTCGAGGCACCGAGTACCGGCTGTGTGGGGTCCATCGCTGCCTGCGCGAGTAATTCCCTGGCGCGGTCGAGGCTGCGCATACAACCGGTGTGGTCCCCGTTCACTGCCCTGCCTTGTGCCAGATGCTGTGCGGCCAGTCCCCGAACACGCGTCGGCGCCTCGCTTTCCAGGGCGTATGCGGCCAATTCCATCGATTCCGCGACGTCTCCGCGATAGAGACTGATCAGGGACCGTCGCACTTGGGCGTAGACGGCGAGATCCTTGTCCGCGCCCGCCGAGGCGAGTTGTACGGCACGGTCCGTCCACCAGAGAGCGGCCGCCTCGTCACCCGACTCCTGCGCCATCCAGCCCGCGTACTCGGCGTAGCGTGAGGCCAGCACCAAGAGCTCCTTGCGGCCCCGGGGCCCGCTGGCCACCGCCAACTGCTCGAGGCTGTGAGTCTGGGCAATGAGCGGTGGCAGCACATGGGCCGCTCCCGCCGCCTGGCCGAGCCGGCGCAGTTGCTCGAACAGCAATCGAGATGCGTCGACCACCGCCTCGGCCCCCTCCAGACGAGGCAGCGCCGGCTGCGGAACGGATGTCTGAAGAGTCAGCACCGACGCAGCGCCGGCCGCGATCAGATCACGCCGCCTCAGGCGTTGGAAGGAACCGGAACCGTCCTTGCGGAGTTGCATCAGCCACACCTCGTCGTCGTTGCCGGAATTGGGCGAAGGCGGCTGAGGGTGCGGGATCTCGACCAGACAGGTCAGTTCACCACCGGCACCGAGTGTGGAATCGCAGAGGCGCGCCAGCTCCGCTGTGGGGCGTTTGAGTCCTCGTTCCACCTTGCTCAACTGGCTCTTGCTGTAGTGGACCCGTTGTCCCAGCTGTTGCAGAGAAAGCCCGGCCGCGATGCGCCGTCTGCGGAGCTCACGCCCGAAATCCTGCCAGTGCTCCCGCACTCCTACCTCCGTTGCTCCCCGGCCGGCAGCCGAAGGGAGACGCGAATCAGAGTGCGCCGGGCGGCTGGGCCGGACAAGGTGAAACAGGCGTTTCCCGTTTCCTCATCCGGAGCGAAACCGAATGGCGGGGACATGTCGAGAAAGCGATTCCGGCCACCAGTGGCGCCGTCGTGAAAACCGGGTGTGAGGAGCGGTCGAACAGGGCACCGACGCGTCGGAGGAAAGCAGTGTGGACGTGGGGACACCGCTGGAGGGCACGGGTACCGCTGCCGATAGCCCGCAGGAGGTCGGCACCCCGGGGGCATTGTCGGTGCCGTTTGGTAAGAATGCTGGCGTGAGCAGCGAGGACGGGGTTTCCCGGGGAGACGGGGGCGGTGGGGCCGAAGGGGCGCCGCCGGAGCAGCTCGCGCTGATCCGGGAGAGTGTGCGCAAGGCCAGGGTGCCGCGGGCCAAGCCGCGGACCTGGCGGGGGGCCGCGCTGGCGCCGGAGCTGCCGGTCGCCCGGGTGCTGGTCGACAAGGGCGTGCTCCACCTCGACCGGTACTTCGACTACGCGGTGCCCGCCGAGCTGGACGCCGAGGCACAGCCCGGGGTGCGGGTGCGGGTGCGGTTCGGCGCCGGGCGGCACCGGGTGCGCGAGGGGCGCCGGGAGGGCGGCGGGCTCATCGACGGCTTCCTCATCGAGCGCCGGGCCGAGTCCGACTACTCCGGACCGCTCGCCGCGCTCGCCCAGGTCGTCTCCCCGGAGCCGGTACTGGGCGAGGAACTGCTCGGCCTCGCGCGGGCTGTCGCCGACCGGTATGCCGGCAGCCTCGCCGACGTGCTCCAACTGGCCGTGCCGCCGCGCAACGCCCGCGCCGAACAGCGGCCGTCCCCCGTGCCGCTGCCCCCGCCGCAGGCACCCGACGCCGGTTCCTGGGCGCGATACGAGCACGGGGGCGCCTTCCTCGACGCGCTGGCCTCCGGCGGGGCGCCCAGGGCCGTGTGGCACGCGCTGCCCGGCCCGATGTGGAGCGAGGAACTGGCCCGGGCCGTCGCCGCCACCCTCGCCTCCGGGCGGGGCGCCCTGGTCGTCGTACCGGACGGGCGGGCCGCCGCGCGCGTCGACGCCGCGCTGACCGCTCTGCTCGGCCCCGGCCGGCACGCGCTGCTCACCGCCGACGCCGGCCCCGAGAAGCGGTACGCGCAGTGGCTGGCGGTGCGGCGCGGTTCCGTGCGCGCCGTCGTCGGGACGCGGGCGGCGATGTTCGCGCCCGTGCGGGACCTCGGGCTCGTCGCCGTCTGGGACGACGGCGACGACAGCCACAGCGAGCCGCACGCCCCGCAGCCGCACGCCCGCGATGTGCTGCTGCTGCGGGCCGCGCTGGACCGGTGCGGCTTCCTGCTGGGCAGTTGGGGCTGCACCGTGGAGGCCGCCCAGCTCGTCGAGACCGGCTGGGCCCGGCCGCTGGTGGCCGGGCGCGAGCAGGTGCGCCGGGCCGCGCCCCTCGTCCGCACCGTCGGCGACGAGGACCTCGCGCGCGACGAGGCGGCCCGCGCCGCCCGGCTGCCCAGCCTCGCCTGGCAGGCGGCCCGCGAGGGGCTGCGGCACGGGCCGGTGCTGGTGCAGGTGCCCCGGCGCGGCTACACCCCCCGCATGGCCTGCGCCCGGTGCCGCGCGCCCGCCCGGTGCCGGCAGTGCTCGGGGCCGCTGGAGGGACAGGACGGCGGCGTGCTGCGGTGCGGCTGGTGCGGGCAGGGCGAGAGCGCCTGGCACTGCCCGGAGTGCGGCGGTTTCCGGCTCCGCGCCCAGATCATCGGCGCGCGCCGCACCGCCGAGGAACTGGGGCGCGCGTTTCCCGCCGTACCGGTGCGCACCTCGGGGCGCGAGCACGTACTGGACACCGTTCCGGACACGCCCGCGCTGGTGGTCAGCACGCCGGGCGCCGAACCGGTGGCCGAGGGCGGCTACGCGGCGGCCCTGCTCCTGGACGGCTGGGCCATGCTCGGACGTCCCGATCTGCGGGCCGGGGAGGACGCGCTGCGCCGGTGGATCGCGGCCGGTGCGCTGGTGCGGCCGCAGGGCGAGGGGGGCACCGTGGTCGTGGTGGCCGAGCCCACCCTGCGGCCCGTCCAGGCGCTGGTGCGCTGGGACCCCGTCGGGCATGCCGTGCGGGAACTGTCCGAGCGGGCCGAACTGGGCTTCCCTCCGGTGTCCCGGATGGCGGCCGTGTCCGGGCCGCCGGCGGCCGTCGCCGAGTTCCTGACGGCCGTCGAGCTGCCGCCGGACGCCGAGGTGCTGGGCCCGGTCCCGCTGCCGCCCCCGCAGCCCGGCCGGCCGCGCCGGCCCGGCGCGCCCCCGCCCGGCGAACACTGGGAACGGGCGCTCGTCCGCGTCCCGCCGGGCAGCGGCGCCGCCCTGGCCACGGCCCTGAAGACCGCCCAGGCCGCCCGCATGGCCCGGGGCAGCGCCGACCAGGTACGGGTCCGCGTCGACCCACCGGACATCGGCTGAGCCGCGGAAGGTGCTGCGGCTGGCGGGCGCCTCCGAGCACCCCGTCGCACAGGTACTGGCCAGGGAGCGGTGGAGCGGTCGGGCCGGGTGCCGGGCAGGAGACGGGCTACTGGCCATCTGATGGGCCCCGGGGTGGCCGACCCGGCTCGGATGGGCCCCGAGGGTGACCGACCCGGCTCGGATGGGCCCCGGGGTGGCCGACCCCGGCGCTGATACGGCCCGCACGCGGCCTCGTGTTCCCCGCCACACGCCAGCCGGGCCACTCCGGGCCACTCCGGGACACACCGGCTCCGCCGCCCTCGGCGTGAGGTGAGCCCCGCTGCCCGGCTCTCGTCGCCCGCGCCACACAGGCGAGCCCCGCTGCCCGGCCCCCGTCGCCCGCCCCACACAGGCGAGCCCCGCCGTCGGCCCCCCGTCGCCCGCGCCGCACATCCGCCCTCCCGGCTCTCTCCGGGAGGGCGGGGTCGGGTGGTCGGTGGGATCAGCCGTTGCGCGGGCTGGGGAACGGGGCGGGGCGGGTGTCGTCGCGGCGGGCGGGGGCCGTCGCGGTCGGCTGGGTGGGCATGGAGCGGGCCGCGGGCACCGTCGGCACGGCGGGCAGCCCGGTGTTCACATTGATCGTGCGGGTGCCGGACGGCTCCGGTGTCCGCTCCGCCTCGGCCGCAGCCTGGGCCGCCGCCCGGCGGGCGCCGTAGCGGCGGTGCACCGCCTGTTTGGTGACCCCGAGTGCCGAGCCCACCGCGTCCCACGAGAAACCGAGTGAGCGGTCGAAGTCCACCGCGGCCGTGACCAGTGTCTCGACACTGTCGCGGAGTTCCTGGGCGAGGCGGACCGTCGGGGCGGGGGCGCGTCCGTAGACGACGAAGCCCGTGGACGGGCCGGAGCGGCGCGGGCGGTAGACGTTGCCCAACTGGGCGGTGAGCGTGCGCAGCGCGTCCACCTGCCGGCGGACCCGCTCGATGTCCCGCACCAGCAAGTGCAGGCTGGCCCGGGCCTGGGCGTCGTGGGTTGCGTGGTCGGCCATGAACAAGCCTCTCGAACCGGCGTTGAAAGGAATTCGGCCGCGAAAGCGGCCCGATGTGGTCAACTCTTTCTTGACCAACGCGCCGGCCCTCCGCTGGTCACGGGGTGGGGGCGTACGGGCATATGCGTACGCCGGTCGCCCACCCGTGCGCCGTCCATGGTCATACACTGGTGCGCTGCCCGACCGACCCCCGCCCGAGAGGCCCGATCCCGCCCATGAAGCTCGTCTTCGCCGGTACCCCCGAGGTCGCCGTTCCCGCCCTGGACGCCCTGCTCGCCTCCGGGCGGCACGAGGTGGCCGCCGTCGTCACGCGGCCCGACGCGCCGGCCGGGCGCGGGCGCAGGCTGGTCGCGTCCCCCGTGGCCGAGCGGGCGGAGGAGGCCGGGATCGAGGTGCTGAAGCCGCTCAAGCCCCGGGACCCGGACTTCCTGGAGCGGCTGAAGCAGATCGCCCCGGACTGCTGCCCGGTCGTCGCCTACGGCGCCCTGCTGCCCCGTCCCGCCCTGGACATCCCGGCCCACGGCTGGGTCAACCTGCACTTCTCGCTGCTGCCCGCCTGGCGCGGTGCCGCGCCCGTGCAGCACGCCATCATGGCGGGCGACGAGATCACCGGGGCGTCCATCTTCCTCATCGAGGAGGGCCTGGACTCCGGGCCCGTCTACGGCACCGTCACCGAGGCGATCCGCCCCACCGACACCAGCGGCGACCTGCTCACCCGGCTCGCCTTCGCGGGCGCCGGACTGCTCGCCGCCACCATGGACGGCATCGAGGACGGCTCCCTGGAGGCCGTGCCGCAGCCCGCCGAGGGCGTCTCCCTCGCGCCGAAGATCACCGTCGAGGACGCCCGGGTGGACTGGGCGGCGCCCGCGCTGCGCGTCGACCGGGTCGTGCGCGGCTGCACCCCGGCGCCCGGCGCCTGGACCACCTTCCGCGGCGAGCGGCTCAAGCTCGTTCAGGTCACCCCCGTGCCCGAGCGGACCGGTCTCGCGCCGGGCCGGCTCGCGGTGGGCAAGAACAGCGTGCACGTGGGCACCGGCTCGTACGCGGTGGAACTGCTGTGGGTGCAGGCCCAGGGCAAGAAGCCGATGCGCGCGGCCGACTGGGCGCGCGGGGTGCGCATCGCGGAGGGCGAGACGCTCGGCGGCTGACGCCCCGGACGGCGGTGGCGGGGACGCCCCGACGTAGGCTGGAGGGGCATCCCCTTCTATCCCCGGAGCACCTTTTTCGTGAGCGAGTCCTCCCGGCGGCCGCGCAGGCCCGCCAAGCCCTACCGCCGTCCCCAGAAGGACCCCGTCCGCATCCTGGCCTTCGAGGCGCTGCGCGCGGTGGACGAACGGGACGCCTACGCCAACCTCGTGCTGCCCCCGCTGCTGCGCAAGGCCCGTGAGAAGGGCGACTTCGACGCCCGGGACGCCGCGCTCGCCACCGAGCTGGTGTACGGCACGCTGCGCCGGCAGGGCACGTACGACGCCGTCATCGCCGCCTGTGTCGACCGGCCGCTGCGCGAGGTCGACCCGCCGGTGCTGGACGTGCTCGGCCTCGGCGTGCACCAGCTGCTCGGCACCCGGATCCCGACGCACGCCGCCGTCTCCGCCACCGTGGAGCTGGCCCGGGTGGTGCTCGGCGACGGCCGGGCCAAGTTCGTCAACGCCGTGCTCCGCAAGGTCGCGCGGGACGACCTGGCGGGCTGGACCGAGAAGGTCGCGCCGCCCTACGACGAGGACCCCGAGGACCACCTGGCCGTCGTGCACTCGCACCCGCGCTGGGTCGTCTCCGCGCTCTGGGACTCCCTCGGCGGTGGCCGGGCCGGCATCGAGGAGCTGCTGGCGGCCGACAACGAACGGCCCGAGGTGACCCTGGTCGCCCGCCCCGGGCGGGCCACCACCGAGGAACTGCTGCGCGAGGACGCCGCCGTACCGGGCCGCTGGTCGCCGTACGCCGTCCGGCTCGCGGAGGGCGGCGAGCCGGGCGCGGTCGAGGCCGTGCGCGAGGGCCGGGCCGGCGTGCAGGACGAGGGCAGCCAGCTGGTCGCCCTCGCGCTCGCGAACGCCCCGCTCGACGGGCCCGACGCGAAGTGGCTCGACGGCTGCGCCGGTCCCGGCGGCAAGGCCGCGCTGCTCGGCGCCCTGGCCGCCGAGCGCGGTGCCGTGCTGCTCGCCTCCGAGAAGCAGCCGCACCGGGCCGGTCTGGTCGCCAAGGCGCTGCACGGCAACCCGGGCCCGTACCAGGTCATCGCCGCCGACGGCACCCGCCCGCCGTGGCGCCCCGGCAGCTTCGACCGGGTGCTGGTGGACGTCCCGTGCACCGGCCTCGGCGCTCTGCGCCGCCGCCCCGAGGCCCGCTGGCGCCGCCGCCCCGAGGATCTGGACAGCTTCGCCCCGCTCCAGCGCGCCCTGCTGCGCACCGCCCTGGACTCCGTACGCGTCGGCGGGGTCGTCGGCTACGCGACCTGCTCCCCGCACCTCGCCGAGACCCGGGCGGTGGTGGCCGACGTCCTCAAGCAGCATCCCGAAACCGACCTGATCGACGCCCGCCCCCTGCTTCCCGGTCTGCCCGGCCTGGGCGAGGGCCCGGATGTCCAGCTGTGGCCCCATCTGCACGGCACGGACGCGATGTACCTGGCCCTGATCCGCAGGACCGGGTAGCGCGGGCCGCCCTGGGCCCGGCCCGCCCCGTCCGGCAGGGCATAGGCTTGGGGCCATGTCCGTGCAGATCAATCCCAGCATCCTGTCCGCCGACTTCGCCCGCCTTGCGGACGAGGCCGAGGCGGTCCGCGGCGCCGACTGGCTCCATGTCGACGTCATGGACAACCACTTCGTCCCGAACCTCACCCTCGGCGTGCCGGTGGTGGAGTCCCTGGCCCGGGCGACGGACACCCCGCTGGACTGCCACCTGATGATCGAGGACCCCGACCGGTGGGCCCCTCAGTACGTCGAGGCGGGGGCGTCCTCGGTCACCTTCCACGTGGAGGCCGCGGCCGCCCCGGTGCGGCTCGCCCGGGAGATCCGCGCGAAGGGCGCCCGCGCGTCCATGGCGCTGAAGCCCGCGACGCCCATCGAGCCGTTCGAGGACCTGCTGCCGGAACTCGACATGCTGCTGGTCATGACGGTGGAGCCGGGCTTCGGCGGCCAGGCGTTCCTCGACATCATGCTGCCGAAGATCCGCCGCACCCGGGAGCTGATCAAGAAGCACGGTCTGCAGCTGTGGCTCCAGGTCGACGGCGGTGTGTCGGCCGCCACCATCGAGCGGTGCGCGGACGCGGGAGCGGACGTGTTCGTCGCCGGCTCGGCCGTGTACGGCGCCGAGGACCCGGCCGAGGCGGTGCGCGCGCTGCGCGCCCAGGCGGAGTCGGCCACCGCCAAGGCGTCCTGGGCATGCGACCACTGAGCCACGGCGAAGTGAACGGTTGAATGAAGGCCGCCCATCAGGGCGGATCAGTCGCCCCGAATCTGCGAGGATGAACGGCGAATCCAGAGTGTGAACAGCAGTGAGGAGATCGCCGTGTCGGGTATGTCGGCGGGCCGGTCAGCCATGCGGATGGGACCCGCTGAGCTGGTGCAGGCGGCGGCCATGGCCCGCCGCTTCTACCTCGAGGGCAAGTCCAAGATCCAGATCGCGGAGGAGTTCGGCGTCAGCCGCTTCAAGGTGGCCCGGGTCCTGGAGACCGCCCTTGAGCGGGACCTCGTACGCATCGAGATCCGTGTGCCGGCCGAGCTGGACGCCGAGCGCTCCGACGCGCTCCGCGCCCGCTACGGCCTGCGGCACGCCGTCGTGGTCGAGTCCCCGGCCGAGGCGGAGGAGACCCCGGACCCCGAGAACCTCGGTGAGGTCGCCGCCGACCTGCTCGGCGAACTCGTCAACGAGGGCGACGTGCTCGGCCTGGCCTGGGGCCGGTCCACCATCCACATGGCGGCGGCGCTCGACCGGCTGCCGCCGTGCACGGTGGTGCAGCTGACGGGCGTGTACGACGCCGGGACCGCCGAGCGCGGCTCGGTGGAGGCCGTCCGCCGGGCCGCCCAGGTCTCGGGCGGCGACGCGCACCCCATCTACGCGCCGATGCTGCTGCCGGACGCGGCCACCGCGGCGGCACTGCGCAACCAGACCGGGATCGCCCGGGCCTTCGAGTACTTCGACAAGGTCACGGTCGCCTGTGTCTCCATCGGCTCCTGGGAGCCGGGCATCTCGACCGTGCACGACATGCTCAGCGACGAGGAGCGCGCGCACTACGCCTCGCTCGGTGTCGCCGCCGAGATGTCGGCGCACCTCTTCGACGCCGAGGGACGCCGGGTCGGCCGGGACCTGGGGGAGCGGTGCATCACGGTCAAGGCCGACCAGCTGCGCCGCATCCCGGAGGTGGTGGCGATCGCGGGCGGGCAGCGCAAGGCCGCCGCGATCGACGCGGTGCTGCGCTCCGGGCTGGTCACCAGCCTGGTGACCGACACCTCGGCCGCCGACCACCTGCTGACGGCGGGCCAGGCGCCGAGGCCGGCGCTCAGCCGTCAGGACCCCGACGGGGGCTGACGGCGCCTCCCGGCGGGCCCGGACGGGACGGCCGTGGCAGCATCGACGCATGCCGCCACGGTTCGTCCCCCGCGTCCTCGCCGGGCTGCTGGTCTGTCTCGCCGTCCTCCTGACGGGATGCTCCGGCGGCTCTCCGCCGGCCTCCCCGGGCGCCTCCGCCCCGGCCTGGGCGCACGGCATGGCCACCGTCCCCGCGTCCCGGCTGCCCGCCGAGGCCCGCAGGACCCTGGCCCTCATCGACCGGGGCGGGCCCTTCCCCCACGCCCAGGACGGGGCCGTCTTCGGGAACTTCGAGGGGCACCTGCCCAAGCACCGGCGCGGCTACTACCACGAGTACACCGTGAAGACCCCCGGCTCCCGCGACCGGGGCGCCCGGCGCCTGGTCACCGGACAGGGCGGGGAGATCTACTACACCGATGACCACTACGACTCGTTCCGGGCGGTACTGAGATGAGCCAAGACCCGGCCGGCCCGCTCGTGGCCGTGCTCGACCTCGACGGCGTCACGGACAAGGCGGGCCTGATGGACCGTGTCGCCCGGGCCCTGGCGCTGCCCGACTGGTTCGGCCGCAACTGGGACGCGCTGGCCGACTCCCTGTCCGATCACACGGTCTGGCCCGAGGGCGCCGTGGAGCGCGGGCTGCTGCTCGTCGTACGGAACTGGCGGCCGTACGCCGGGGCCCGGCCCGCGGAGTGGCGGACCGCCGAGGAGGTCCTCACCGAGGCCGCGGACCGCACGACCGCCCTCACCGTCGCCCTCGCCCTTGGAGGAACCTCCTAGCCGGTCGGTGGCGACCCTGGATGTTCTGTCAGGGCATGACAGACACCCGGCCATGGGAGAATGAAGTACGTGCTCTTTCCCCCTGGCACACCTGCCAGGGGGTCACCTCTGATCGACTGGGATGTGCAGCACGTGCGTTTCCTCAATGACATCCAGCCCGCGTACGACCTGACGTACGACGACGTGTTCATGGTGCCGCGCCGCTCCGCGGTGGGCTCGCGTCAGGGCGTGGACCTCGCCTCGCCGGACGGGACGGGCACCACCATCCCGCTCGTCGTCGCGAACATGACCGCCATCGCCGGCCGCCGCATGGCCGAGACGGTGGCCCGCCGCGGCGGGCTCGTGGTCATCCCGCAGGACATCCCGATCGACGTCGTCACCGATGTGATCTCCTGGGTGAAGAGCCGGCACCTGGTGCTGGACACCCCGATCGTGCTGGCCCCGCACCAGACCGTCGCCGACGCCCTGGCGCTGCTGCCCAAGCGGGCGCACAACGCCGGTGTGGTCGTGGACGACAACCACCGGCCCGTCGGTGTCGTCACCGACGCCGACCTGACCGGTGTCGACCGCTTCACCCAGCTCGAAGTCGTCATGTCCAAGGACCTGCTCCTGCTGGACGCCGACATCGACCCGCGCGAGGCCTTCAACACCCTCGACCACCACAACCGCCGCTACGCCCCGGCCGTCGACAAGGACGGCAGGCTCGCCGGCATCCTCACCCGCAAGGGCGCCCTGCGCGCCACGCTGTACAGCCCGGCCGTCGACGCCGACGGCAAGCTGCGGATCGCCGCCGCCGTCGGCATCAACGGCGACGTGGCGGGCAAGGCCAAGCAGCTGCTCGACGCGGGCGTGGACACGCTCGTCATCGACACCGCGCACGGCCACCAGGAGTCGATGATCAGCGCCATCCAGGTGGTGCGCGCCCTCGACCCGAAGGTGCCGATCGTCGCGGGCAACATCGTCTCCGCCGAGGGTGTGAAGGACCTCATCGACGCGGGCGCCGACATCATCAAGGTCGGTGTCGGTCCGGGCGCCATGTGCACCACCCGCATGATGACCGGTGTGGGCCGCCCGCAGTTCTCCGCCGTCCTGGAGTGCGCCGCCGAGGCGAAGAAGTACGGCAAGCACGTCTGGGCCGACGGCGGTGTCCGCCACCCGCGCGACGTCGCCATGGCCCTCGCGGCCGGCGCGTCCAACGTGATGATCGGCTCCTGGTTCGCCGGCACCTACGAGTCGCCGGGCGACCTCCAGCACGACGCCCAGGGCCGTGCCTACAAGGAGTCCTTCGGCATGGCCTCCGCGCGTGCCGTGCGCAACCGCACCTCGGAGGAGTCGGCCTACGACCGCGCCCGCAAGGCGCTGTTCGAGGAGGGCATCTCCACCTCCCGGATGTTCCTCGACCCGGCCCGCCCGGGCGTCGAGGACCTGATCGACTCGATCATCGCGGGCGTCCGCTCCTCCTGCACCTACGCCGGCGCCGGCTCGCTGGAGGAGTTCGCCGAGAAGGCGATCGTCGGCATCCAGAGCGCGGCCGGCTACGCCGAGGGCAAGCCGCTGCACGCCAGCTGGAGCTGACCCGCGGCCTGCCGCACCCCCGCACGACGGCCCCCGCCGTTCCCCACCCGGGAACGGCGGGGGCCGTCGCCGTATCCGCCGGCTTCCGATCCGCCGACCTCGCCAAAAGGTGCTCTTCAGGGCATCGCGCAACGGTCGACAGCACACGCGCAACGATTTGTCATCAGGGGCGGATGAACGCAATGATTCTGCGGGGATGCGCAAGGTTGCTGCATTACGCCCGTGAAGGCCCGCCTCATAGGGTGCTGCGCTAGTACGTGCGTGGCGGGGACCCCGCTCGGTGGGTTCCCGCCCTTGCGAGGCCCACCGGTCCCCGTCCACGAGGGCCGGCTCAGCCGCCGGTCCGCGTCCGCACCACACCGGCAGCGATAAGGAGCCAGCGCGTGCTCGACCAAGGCGCACCCCCGCAGAACCAGATACCGGCCGCCCCCGCGTCCCCGGGCGTCGCCGCGCGCCTGATGCGTCGCAAGCCGGTGGAACGCCTGGTCGCGGAGGGCGGCCACGGCGAGGGAGGACAGCTTCGGCGCTCCCTCGGACTGTGGCAGCTGACCATGATCAGCATCGGTGCCACCCTCGGCACCGGCATCTTCGTCGTCCTCGGCGACGCCGTCCCCGAGGCCGGCCCCGCGGTCACCCTGTCCTTCGTGATCGCCGGGCTCACCGCGCTGTTCTCGGCCCTGTCCTACGCCGAGCTGGCGGGCAGCATCCCGGTCGCCGGCTCCTCGTACTCGTACGCATACGCAACGATGGGCGAGCTGGTCGCCTGGGTCTGCGGCTGGTGCCTGATCCTGGAGTACGGCGTCTCGGTGGCCGCCGTCGCCGTCGGCTGGGGCGAGTACCTGAACGAGCTGCTGGACGGCACCATCGGCGTCACCATCCCGGGCGTGCTGTCCTCGGCCCCCGGCGAGGGCGGCGTCATCAACCTGCCCGCGCTGGTCGTCGTCCTGCTGGCGATGGTGTTCCTGCTCGGCGGCGCCCGCGAGTCCGCCCGCGCCAACACGATCATGGTGTGCGTGAAGATCGTCGCCCTCGTGCTGTTCTGCGCGGTCGGCATCATGGGCTTCAAGTCCGGCAACTACGCCGACTTCATGCCGCTCGGCATGACCGGCGTCAGCGCCGCCGGCGCCACGCTGTTCTTCTCGTACATCGGCTTCGACGCCGCCTCCACCGCCGGCGAGGAGGCCAAGGACCCCAAGCGGGACCTGCCGCGGGCGATCATGCTGTCGCTGATCATCGTCACCGCGCTGTACGTGCTCGTCGCGGGTGTCGCCGTCGGCGCCTGGAACTGGAAGAAGTTCGACGGCTCGGAGGCATCCCTCGCCGCGATCATGAACGATGTCAGCGGCCAGACCTTCTGGGGCACGATGCTGGCGCTCGGCGCGGTCATCTCCATCGCGAGCGTGGTGCTCACCGTGCTCTACGGCCAGACCCGCATCCTGTTCGCGATGTCCCGCGACGGCCTGGTGCCCAAGGCGCTCGGCAAGGTCCACCGCAAGACCGGCGCCCCCCGCCTCAACACGGTGATCGTCTCCCTGTTCTGCGGTGCGCTCGCCGCCCTCATCCCGCTGGGCAAGCTCGTCGACGCCACCAGCATCGGCACCCTGTTCGCCTTCGCCCTGGTCAACATCGCGGTCATCGTGCTGCGCTACAAGCGGCCGAACCTGGAGCGGACCTTCAAGGTGCCGTTCGGGCCGGTGCTGCCGGTGCTCGGCTTCCTGTTCTGCGCGTACAACATGTTCAGCCTCGACACCGTGACCTGGGTCGTCTTCGGATGCTGGATGGCCGCCGGGCTCGTGTTCTACTTCCTGTACGGCTATCGCCGTTCCCGTCTCGCGACCGGCGACGACCTCGCGGTGACGGCAGTGAAGTGACCGAACCGAAGAAGTGAACGACCCCCTGTGCTGAACGATCTCGACGAACGCATCGTGCACGCCCTCGCCGAGGACGCCCGCCGCTCCTACGCGGACATCGGGCAGCTGATCGGACTGTCCGCGCCCGCGGTGAAGCGGCGCGTGGACCGGCTGCGGGCCACCGGCGCCATCACCGGGTTCACCGTCCGGGTGGACCCGGCGGCGCTCGGCTGGGAGACCGAGGGATACATCGAGATCTACTGCCGGAGCAACACCTCCCCGGAGACCATCCAGCGGGGTCTGGAGCGGTACCAGGAGGTCGTGGCCGCGTCGACCGTCACCGGCGACGCGGACGCGATCGCCCAGGTCTTCGCCTCCGACATGCGGCACTTCGAGCGGGTCCTGGAGCGGATCGCGGGCGAGCCGTTCGTGGAACGCACCAAGTCCGTCCTGGTCCTGTCACCACTGCTGCGCCGCTTCTCCTCCGGGGCGCCGGGGTAGGAGCGGACGGCGGCTCGGGGCGTCTCGTCGTCGTCGGCTGCGGGTAGTGCCGGGGTTGCTCGCGCAGTTCCCCCGCGCCCCTTCAGGGGCGCGGGGGAACTGCGCGCTCGGCCACAGCAGGCCCGCACCCGCCGACGACGAGGCGCCCCGAGTCCTTTTCCGCGCCCTTCCGCCGCCCTCACTTGGACCGCGCAACAAATCGCCGCCCAGTCCGGATTCCGCGCAACGAACTGCGCACGCGCGCGCAACGGCTCCTTCTTGTCCGGCCGAGCACACCGCCCGTACCGTCTTCCTGACCCCCAACCCCCCCGTTCCGGTGAGGATCACGCATGCGCACCGCCCTGCTCCAGAGCTCCGGCCGTCCCGGCTCCATCGCCGAGAACCTCAAGGTCCTCGACGAGGCCGCGGGCCGCGCCGCCGCCGCGGGCGCCGGGCTGCTGGCCGCACCGGAGATGTTCCTCACCGGGTACGCGATAGGCGACGACATCGCCCGCCTCGCCGAGCCCGCCGACGGCGACTCCGCCGACGCGGTCGCCGAGATCGCCACCCGGCACGGCCTGGCCCTCGTCTACGGCTACCCGGAGCGCGACGGCGACACCGTCTTCAACTCCGCCCAGCTGATCTCGGCCGACGGCACCCGGCTCGCCAACTACCGCAAGACCCACCTCTTCGGCTGCTTCGAGCGCGACCACTTCACGCCGGGCGAGCGGCAGGTCGTCCAGGCCGAGCTGAACGGCCTCACCGTGGGCCTGCTGATCTGCTACGACGTCGAGTTCCCGGAGAACGTCCGGGCCCACGCCCTGGCCGGCACCGACCTCCTCGTCGTGCCGACCGCGCAGATGCATCCCTTCCAGTTCGTCGCCGAGTCGATGATCCCGGTGCGGGCCTTCGAGAACCAGATGTACGTCGCGTACGTCAACCGGGTCGGTGAGGAAGGGGAGTTCGAGTTCGTCGGCCTGTCCGTCCTCGCCGGTCCCGACGGCGTCGCCCGCACCCGTGCCGGCCGCGCCGAGCAGCTCGTGCTCGCCGACGCCGACCCCGCCTTCCTGGCCGCCTCCCGGGAGAACAACCCGTACCTGGCGGACCGCCGCCCCGGTCTGTACGGGTCCCTGGTCTGAGCCGCGGACCGACCGCGAAGGAGAGCCGCGCGCGAGCGGCCGCAACAGCCTCACCCTGTTCCACCACGCAAGGAGTCCGTACCCCCATGACGTCCACGGTGCCCAACGCCGTCGAGCACACCGACGAGCAGCAGCCGCCGATCACCATGTTCGGCCCGGACTTCCCCTACGCCTACGACGACTTCCTCGCCCACCCGGCGGGCCTCGGCCAGATCCCGGCGACCGAGCACGGCACCGAGGTCGCGGTCATCGGCGGCGGCCTGTCCGGCATCGTCGCCGCCTACGAGCTGATGAAGATGGGCCTCAAGCCCGTCGTCTACGAGGCCGACCAGATCGGCGGCCGGCTCCGCACGGTCGGCTTCGACGGCTGCGACGACTCGCTGACCGCTGAGATGGGCGCGATGCGCTTCCCGCCGTCCTCCACCGCCCTCCAGCACTACATCGACCTGGTCGGCCTGGAGACCAGGCCCTTCCCGAACCCGCTGGCCGAGGCCACCCCGTCGACCGTGGTCGACCTCAAGGGCGAGTCGCACTACGCCGTCACCATCGACGACCTGCCCCAGGTGTACCGGGATGTCGCCGCGGCCTGGAACAAGTGCCTGGAGGAGGGCGCCGACTTCTCCGACATGAACCGCGCGATGCGCGAGCGGGACGTGCCGCGCATCCGGGAGATCTGGGCGAAGCTGGTCGAGAAGCTCGACAACCAGACCTTCTACGGCTTCCTGTGCGACTCCGAGGCGTTCAAGTCCTTCCGGCACCGGGAGATCTTCGGCCAGGTCGGCTTCGGCACCGGCGGCTGGGACACCGACTTCCCGAACTCCATCCTGGAGATCCTGCGCGTCGTCTACACCGAGGCCGACGACCACCACCGCGGCATCGTCGGCGGCTCCCAGCAGCTGCCGCTGCGCCTGTGGGAGCGGGAGCCGGAGAAGATCGTGCACTGGCCGCACGGCACCTCGCTGAAGTCCCTGCACACCGGCGGCGAGCCGCGCCCGGCCGTGACCCGGCTGCACCGCACCGCGGGCAACCGGATCACCGTGACGGACGCGAACGGCGACATCCGCACCTACCAGGCGGCGATCTTCACCGCCCAGTCCTGGATGCTGCTGTCCAAGATCGCCTGCGACGACTCCCTCTTCCCGATCGACCACTGGACCGCGATCGAGCGCACCCACTACATGGAGTCCAGCAAGCTCTTCGTGCCCGTGGACCGGCCGTTCTGGCTGGACAAGGACGAGGAGACCGGCCGGGACGTCATGTCGATGACGCTCACCGACCGCATGACCCGCGGTACGTACCTGCTCGACGACGGCCCCGACAAGCCCGCCGTGATCTGCCTGTCGTACACCTGGTGCGACGACAGCCTGAAGTGGCTGCCGCTGTCCGCTAACGAGCGGATGGAGGTCATGCTGAAGTCGCTCGGCGAGATCTACCCGAAGGTCGACATCCGCAAGCACATCATCGGCAACCCGGTGACGATCTCCTGGGAGAACGAGCCCTACTTCATGGGCGCGTTCAAGGCCAACCTGCCCGGCCACTACCGCTACCAGCGGCGCCTGTTCACCCACTTCATGCAGGACCGGCTGCCCGAGGACAAGCGGGGCATCTTCCTCGCCGGCGACGACATCTCCTGGACGGCCGGCTGGGCCGAGGGTGCCGTGCAGACCGCGCTGAACGCGGTGTGGGGCGTGATGCACCACTTCGGCGGCACGACCGACCCGTCGAACCCGGGCCCGGGTGACGTCTACGACGAGATCGCCCCGGTGGAGCTTCCCGAGGACTGACCCGGGAGACGAGCCGAGGCGCGGGCGGCCGGACCAGGATTCCGGCCGCCCGCGCCTTTCCGACCCTTCAGCCGGGAAGGGGAGTCAGCAGCATCCGGCCCGCGAACCCCACCGCCGCGTCCAGCCGTTCGGTGAACTCCTCGGCGATCCCGCCGCAGTGCCGCAGCGCCCACAGGGCGCGGGCCGCCGCCCAGGCCGCGTCCCGGGCCCGCTCCAGGCTCCACGAGCCCAGCAGATGGGTGAGCGGGTCGGCGAGCTGGAGCAGGTCCGGGCCCGGCATCAGGTCCTCGCGGACGCGTTCCTCCAGCGCCACGAGCAGTTCGCCCACCCGGTCGAACTCGTCCTCCAGAGCGGCCGGTTCGCAGCCGAGCGTCCGGCAGGTGTCGACCACGGCC
This sequence comes from Streptomyces rubradiris, assembly GCF_016860525.1. Classification (NCBI taxonomy): domain Bacteria; kingdom Bacillati; phylum Actinomycetota; class Actinomycetes; order Kitasatosporales; family Streptomycetaceae; genus Streptomyces; species Streptomyces rubradiris. The sequence continues at coordinate 1,020,730 of NZ_BNEA01000001.1, read as the reverse complement.
AGGGCCAGGTCGTGCCCGATGTGGGCGTTGACGCCGGCCAGCGCGAACTGGAGCGGGCGCACCCCGGGGTGGCGGCGGAGCTGGAACAGCGGGCGCCAGCAGGCGGGCGGGCGGCGGTCCTCGTCGGCCGCGTCGACCGCCGTCAGATAGCGCTCGGCGAACCGCACGTCCAGGGTGCCCGCCGCCCGTGGATCGGGGAACTCGCCCGCGCCCAGCCGCCGGCCGACCTCCTCGGTGACGGTGAGGTAGACGCGGTTGAACACGGCGACGCCGTCCCGCGCGGGCAGGGCCGCGTCCAGGGCGCGCATCCGCGCCACGACGGCGTCGACGGGGGTGGTGGGTGCCGCGGGCCGCGCCAGGGGGGAAGCCATGGCGGAAGCGTCCCAGCCCGGTGCCGGCCGGCGTGCCGACCGGCCCGGTGCTTCCCCGGAACGGGGGAACGGCGCAAGGCGGGAGCGCCGGCTAGGACTTGGCGTGCGGCGCCCGGGTGTCCGCCCGCGAGCCGGTCTCCGCGTCCGCCTCCGTGTCGTACGTCGACGTGCCCTCGTCCAGCAGCGGCTCCTGTGTCTTCAGGTGGGCCGGGGCGAAGGCGCGCAGCGCGTGGTAGCCGGTGATGACGACCAGGGTGCCGAGGGCGATGCCGCTGAGCGAGAAGGTGTCGGTGAACTTCATCGAGACGTTGCCGACGCCGATGATGATGCCGGCGGCGGCCGGGACCAGGTTCAGCGGGTTGCGCAGGTCCACCTTGGCGTTGATCCAGATCTGGGCGCCGAGCAGGCCGATCATGCCGTAGAGGATGACGGTGATGCCGCCGAGCACCCCGCCCGGGATGGCCGCCACGACCGCGCCGAACTTCGGGCAGAGGCCGAAGAGCAGCGCGAAGCCGGCGGCGGCCCAGTAGGCGGCGGTGGAGTACACGCGGGTCGCGGCCATCACGCCGATGTTCTCGGAGTAGGTGGTGTTCGGCGGACCGCCGACGGCGGTGGAGAGCACCGAGGCGACACCGTCGGCGGAGATCGCCGTGCCGAGCTTGTCGTCCAGCGGGTCGCCGGTCATCTCGCCGACCGCCTTGACGTGGCCCGCGTTCTCCGCGACCAGGGCGATGACCACGGGCAGGGCGACCAGGACGGCCGACCACTGGAAGGACGGCCCGTGCAGATGGGGCAGCCCGATCCAGTCGGCGTGGGAGACCGCGGACAGGTCCAGGCGCCAGTGGTCGGTGACCTTGCCGCTCGGGCCCACGGAGTGGATCTTGCCGAAGACCCGGTCGAAGGCCCAGGAGATGCCGTAGCCGAAGACCAGGCCCAGGAAGATGGCGATGCGCGACCAGAAACCGCGCAGGCAGACGACTGCCAGCCCGGTGAAGAGCATCACCAGCAGGGCGGTCCACTGGTCCTGCGGCCAGTAGGTGGACGCGGTCACCGGGGCCAGGTTGAAGCCGATCAGCATGACGACGGCGCCGGTCACGATCGGCGGCATGGCGGCGTGGATGATCCGCGCGCCGAACCGCTGCACGGCCAGGCCCACCAGGAACAGCACCGCGCCGACGACGAGCACCGCGCCGGTCACGGTCGCGCTGGTGCCGCCCTGGGCGCGGATGACGGCGGCCACGCCCACGAACGACAGGGAGCAGCCGAGGTAGCTCGGCACCCGGCCGCGGGTGGCGAGCAGGAAGATCACGGTCGCCACGCCCGACATCATGATCGCCAGGTTCGGGTCCAGGCCCATGAGTACGGGGGCCACGAAGGAGGCGCCGAACATCGCGACCACGTGCTGGGCGCCCAGGCCCACGGTGCGGGGCCAGGACAGCCGTTCGTCGGGGCGTACCACCGCTCCGGGAGCGGGCGTGCGCCCGTCACCGTGCAGTTTCCAGCGCACGCCGAGGTCCATGGTGGGGTTTCGCTTTCTTACGTACATCAGGACGGTCCGAACCATTGTGCGGGTAAGCGGCGGTTCTCCGCCCACACGACCGGGTATGTGAACTTGGTTCACATACCCGGTCGCCTCAGGAGTGCGGTCCGGACACCGCCGCGCTCTGCGGACCGGCCTTCGCGCGGTCCCCGCGTTCGGCGGCGCGCAGGACGCCCGAGAACAGGACGAGCCCGCAGGCCAGCGCCGTCACCACGCAGAAGGACACCATCAGGCTGGTCGCCTGGGCCACCCCGCCGATCAGGCTCGGCGCGATCAGCCCGGAGGTGTAGGTGACGGTCGCCACGCCCGCGATGGCCTGGCTCGGGTTGGGGCCGGCGTGTCCGGCGGCGGCGAAGCACAGCGGGACGACCACCGCGATGCCGAGCCCCATCAGCGCGAACCCGGTCATCGCCGATGCCGGGTGCCGCGCGAGCACGATCAGCAGCCCGCCCAGCACGGCCAGCGCCCCGCCGGCCCGCACGGTACGGACCGCGCCGAAGCGGTTCACCACCGCGTCCCCGGCGATCCGGGCCACGGCCATGGTCAGCATGGAGCCGGTCGTGGCGGACGCCGCCAGCCCGGCCGAGCCGTCCAGCCGGTCCCGCAGGAACACCGCCGACCAGTCCAGGGTCGCGCCCTCGGCGAACACCGCGCAGAACCCGACCGCGCCGATCAGCAGGGCCGAGCGCGGCGGCAGCGCGAACCGCGGCGGCGGCTCCTCGTCCTCGGCGGGCTGGACGTTAAGCACCCAGGCGCAGACCGCGCAGCCGAGCACGGTGAGGACGGCCGAGGCGAGCGCGAAGTGCGCCCGCGCGTCCGCGCCGAGATGTGCGGCCAGGGTGCCGGCCGCCGAGCCGGTCAGGGCGCCCGCGCTCCACATGCCGTGCAGCCCGGACATCACCGATTTGCCGAGCAGCCGCTCGACCTCCACACCGAGCGCGTTCATCGCGACGTCGGCCATGCCCGAGGAGGCGCCGTAGACGAACAGCGCCAGGCACAGGGTGACCAGGTTCGGCGCGACGGACGGCAGCACCAGGGCCAGCGTCCACATCGCCAGCAGCCCGCGCAGGGCCGTACGGCTGCCGAACCGGTGCGTCACCCGGCCCGCCAGCGGCATCGCGCACGCCGCGCCGAACGCGGTGAAGGCCAGCGCGAACCCCAGCTGCCCGGCGCTCAGCCCGGCATGGTCCTGGATCCAGGGCACCCGCGTGGCGAACGACCCGGTCACGGAGCCGTGCACCGCGAACACGGCCGCCACGGCATACCGGGCGCGCCGGACCTCCTCGCGTGCGGGGCTCATGTCACCCATGTTCCTGTCCCTCCCCGGCCGACCCTCGCGGCAATCCGGCGCGTAAATTATCAGGAACCCTGCCTGATAGATAGGGCGGCGGCCCTGCGAGGCGTACGACCGTCCGGTCCGCAGCGATCTGGGAGGATTCCCGACATGCCCGCATCACCCAGCACCGCCCGGGCCCTCAACGACCGGCTGGCCCTGCGGCTGTTGCAGCAGGAAGGCCCGCTGACGGCGGGGCAGCTGAAGCAGCTGACCGGCCTGTCCCGGCCGACCGTCGCCGACCTGGTCGACCGGCTCACGGCCGCCGGCCTGATCACGGTGGTCGGCGAGTCGGGGGAACAGCGCCGGGGTCCCAACGCCCGGGTCTACGGCATCGTCGCCGGCCGCGCCCACCTCGCCGCGCTCGACGTGCGCACCGAAGGCGTCCTCGTCCTCGTCTCCGACCTGCTCGGGCGGGTGCTCGCCGAGGCGTCCGCGCCGATCGGCGGGGACACCGGGACCGGGCCGGCCGTGGAGCGGGCGGTGGCCGCGGTGGAGCGGGCCGTGAAGGAGGGCGGCGCGGACCGGCTGCACACGGTCGGCATCGGGGCGCCGGGCCTGATCGACCCGGCCACCGGCGACCTCAGGGACTCCGCCGGACTGCCCGCCTGGCACCGCAGCCTGGTCGCCGCCCTCCAGGACCGGCTGCCCGGCGCCCGGGTGACCGTCGAGAACGAGACGAACCTGGCCGCCCTGGCCGAGCAGCGCGAGGGCGCCGCCCGCGACCGGGACACCTTCGTCCTGCTGTGGCTGGGGCACGGCGTCGGCGCCGCCGTCGTCCTGGACGGCACCCTGCGCCGCGGTGCCTCCGGCGGCACCGGCGAGATCGGCTTCCTGCCGGTCCCGGGCACGAGCACGCTGCCCTCGGCGACCGACTGCGACGGCGGCTTCCACTCGCTGGCCGGGGCGGCGGCGGTCGTCTCGCTGGCCGCGGAGTGCGGACTGCCGGTGCCCGGGACGGTGGACGGGCCGGCGGACGGGACGGCAGACAGGCCGGACGGGCCGGTGGACGGGCCGGGTGTGGCGCGGGTGGTGCGTGGCGCGGCGGACGGGGTGGAGGCGGCGCGGGTGGTGCGCGGTGCGGTGGCGCGGGCGGCCGCGGCCGACGAGCGTTTCCTGCACACCCTGGCCGACCGGATCGCCATCGGCGCGGCCTCGGTGGCGGCCGTCCTGGACCCCGGCTGCGTGGTGCTCGGCGGGGAGGTCGGCCGGGCCGGGGGAGCGGTGCTGGCCGACCTGGTGGGGGAGCGGCTGCGCCGGATGTCGCCGCTGGCCACGGAGGTGCGGGCGAGCGGCCTCGGCGGGGCGGCCGTGCTGCGCGGGGCGCTGCTCACCGCGCGGGAACGCGCGCAGGACGAGCTGTTCGGGCCGCCGGAACACCACAGCCGGCGTCGCCCTGAGTGACCAGAATGCGAGACGGGGTGTCTCGATATATGGGTTCGGTGCCATAGTCTCACTCCTCCACCGACCCATCGAGGGAGGCGTGCTGTGCGGCGTTGGATCATGCTGGCGCTGGGGACCTCGGCGCAGACGGTGGCCTGTGTCTTCGTCTACGGACTGCCCTACCTCTCCCCCGAGCTGAGGGAGGCGAACGGGCTGTCACTGGCCGAGGTCGGCCTGATCGTGGCCTGTCCCACCGTGGGGCTCGTGCTCACCCTTGTGGCCTGGGGCGCGCTGGCGGACAAGTACGGGGAGCGGATCGTCATCGCTTCCGGGCTCGCGGCGACGACGGTGCTTCTCGCGCTGGCCTCGGCCCCGCACGGACTGGTCACGCTCGGGGCGCTCTTCGCGCTGGCGGGCGCCGCGAGCGCCTCCGTGTACGCGGCGAGCGGGCGTCTGGTGATCGGGTGGTTCTCCGCGCGGGAACGCGGGCTGGCCATGGGAATCCGGCAGACGTCGACCCCGCTCGGCATGGGCATCGCCGCCCTGGCCGTGCCCTCGTTGGCCGAGTGGACCGGGCTGACCGGCACGATCGTCTTCGCGGCGGCGCTGTGCGGGACGGTCGCCGTGCTCGTCGGTGTGTGCGCGGCGGACCCGCCGCGGCCGGCGGACCCCGCGGCCGACGGGTCCGGCGCGGACAACCCGTACCGGCGCCCGGAGTTGTGGCGGATCCACGCCTCCAGCGCGCTGCTGTGCGTCCCCCAGTTCACCGCGAGCGCCTTCGGCCTGGTGTTCCTGGTCGAGGTGCGGGGGTGGAGCCCCGTGCACGCCGGTCAGCTCCTCGCGCTCGCGCAGGTGCTCGGCGCCCTTTCGCGCGTCGTGGCGGGGCGTTGGTCCGACCGCGTGGGCAGCCGGGTCCGGCCGATGCGCCGGCTGTCCCTCGGTATCGCCGCGGTGATGGCGGCGACCGCCCTCGGCGCGGTGTGGCCCTCCCCGCTGTCCGACGTGGCGATGATCATCGCCTGCGGCATCACCGCGAGCACGAACGGGCTGGCCTTCACCGCCACCGCGGAGCTCGCGGGCCGGGCCTGGTCCGGACGGGCCATGGGCGTGCAGAACACGGGCCAGAACCTGACCGCCTCCCTCACTCCGCCGCTGCTCGGCGGATTCATCGGCGCAGTCGGGTACGGCTGGGGGTTCGCCCTCGCCGCCGCGGTGGCCGGTGCCGCCGCGCTCATCGTGCCGACGGGGCGGCGGCCCGCCGCCGTGCGCCCGGCCGCCACGGGCGGGAGGCCCGCGGCGGCGCGGCAGGGCGAGTGATCCGCGCAGCCGGGACGCCCGGCGGCGCGCCCGGCTCCGGACGGACCGGCCGGTCCCGGCGGGGAGGGAGGCGACCGGCCGTCGCCTCGTACGCGCACGACGGTGCCCGTACTGGCGGCCCGGCGGCGGGCAAGGGCCGTCGTCACCGCCGCCGAGCCCGACCGCACCCTAAGAGGACTAGACCAGTACGGTCAATGGTCCGGACCAACCTCGACTCCGTTGACCCGGCGACCGGTTCTCCGCGACGGTCGCGCGGCGCCAGGGCGTCGGTACGCACTGTGAGGGAGGCCACACGACCCACCCGTATGGACGAGTGGCGGGCGTGGCACACTGGGCCTGTACCAGAAGCAGCGCACTCCGGGGTCGGTGAAAGTCCGAACCGGCGGTTACAGTCCGCGACCCGGTCGCTTCCAGCGGCCGGTTGACCAGGTGAAATTCCTGGACCGACGGTTAAAGTCCGGATGGGAGGCAGTGCGCGGCGGGCGGGCATACGTGTATCCGTGTGCGCGCCGCCGTACCGAGGCTCGTCCCTGCGCGGACGCGTCCGTTCGGCGACGCCTCTCGGTGTGTGCTCACCCGTGGATTCTGTCGTCATCGACAGCCCCGGAGTCCGTGCCCGAAGAGGCAGGAGGACCCGGGAAGTGTTCACCGGAATCGTCGAAGAGCTGGGTGAGGTCACCGCCGTCGAGAACCTCGGCGACGCCTCCCGCTTCCGGCTGCGCGGCCCCGTCGTGACCGAGGGCGCCCGGCACGGCGACTCCATCGCCGTGAACGGGGTCTGTCTCACCGTCGTCGAGCACGAGGGCGACGAGTTCACCGCCGACGTCATGGCCGAGACCCTGAAGCGCTCCAGCCTGGGCGCGCTCGCCGTCGGCTCCCGCGTCAACCTGGAACGCCCCACCGCCGTCGGCGCCCGCCTCGGCGGACACATCGTGCAGGGACACGTCGACGGCACCGGCGAGATCCTGGCCCGCACCCCCTCCGAGCACTGGGAGATCGTGAAGATCTCCCTCCCCGCGGACCTCTCCCGCTACGTCGTGGAGAAGGGCTCCATCACGGTCGACGGCATCAGCCTGACCGTAGTGGAGGCGGCCCGGGACCACTTCACGGTCAGCCTCATCCCGACCACCCTCGCCCTGACCACGCTCGGCGTGAAGCAGCCCGGCGACCCGGTCAACCTCGAAGTGGACGTCATCGCCAAGTACGTGGAGCGGCTGCTCGCGCACGGACAGGAGGCCGGCCGGTGAACTGGCTGAACTCCGAGGCGTTCACCCTCTTCGGCCAGCACATCATCTGGTCGGACATGACCGGCAACGTCCTGGGCCTGATCACCCTCGCCCTCGGCTGGCGCCGCTCCCTGTGGACCTGGCCGGTGCAGTTCCTCTCCGGCCTCGTCCTGTTCGCCGCCTTCTACGGCCATCTGACCGGCAGCGCCGGCAAGCAGGTCGTCGTCATGGCCGTCGCGCTGTACGGCTGGTGGCAGTGGCAGCGCACCCGGAACCGGTCCGGCGACGGCCAGATCACCCCCCGGTTCGCCTCCTGGCGCGAGCGCGCGGCCATGGTCGCCGCCGCCGGGGCCGGCACGGTCGCCGTCGCCCTGCTGTTCCAGGCCTACCCGTCCCTGTCCTGGGACCCCTGGCCCGACGCCTACATCTTCGTCGGCACCATCGTCGCGATGTACGCCCAGGCCAAGGGCATGGTCGAGTTCTGGTTCGCCTGGCTCCTCGTCGACCTGGTCGGCGTCCCCCTGAACTTCGCCAACGGCTACGCCTTCTCCGGCTTCGTCTACGTCATCTACGGCGCACTCGTCCTGTGGGGCATGCGCGACTGGTGGCTGCGTTCCCGCAAGGCCGCGCGGCCCGCACTGGAAGGAGCGCCGGCATGACCTCGGCACCCGTCCTCCACGACACCCACGACATCGGCGACTTCGCGCTCGACCCGGTCGAGCAGGCCATCGCCGACATCGCCGCCGGACGCCCGATCGTCGTCGTCGACGACGAGAACCGGGAGAACGAGGGCGACCTCGTCGTGGCCGCCGAGAAGATCACCCCCGAGATCGTCGCCTTCATGATGAGCGAGTGCCGGGGACTGATCTGCGCCCCCATGGAGAGCGGGGAACTGGACCGGCTGCGGCTGCCGCAGATGGTCGAGGACAACACCGAGTCGATGAAGACCGCGTTCACCGTCTCCGTGGACGCCACCGCCGCGCACGGTGTGAGCACCGGCATCTCGGCCGCCGACCGCGCCACCACGCTCCGGCTGCTCGCGAGCGGCACGGCCGAGTACACCGACTTCGTCCGCCCCGGCCACGTCTTCCCGCTGCGCGCCAGGGACGGCGGCGTCCTCGCCCGCAATGGCCACACCGAGGCCGCCGTGGACCTCGCCCGGCTCGCGGGCCTGCGCCCGGCCGGCGCCATCGTGGAGATCGCCGGCGAGGACGGCCGGATGCTCCGCCTGCCCGAGCTGATCCCGTTCGCCCGCAAGCACGGCCTGACGATCATCTCCATCGAGGACCTGATCGCCTACCGCCGCAGCAGCGAGCCCACCGTCCGCCGCGAGGCCGCCACCCGCCTGCCCACCCGGCACGGCACCTTCACCGCCTACGGCTACCGGTCCACCGTCGACGGCGTCGAGCACGTCGCCCTCGTCCACGGCGACCTCGGCGACGGCCGGGACGTCCTGGTCCGCGTCCACTCCGAATGCCTCACCGGCGACGTCTTCGGCTCCCTGCGCTGCGACTGCGGCCCCCAGCTGGACACCGCGCTCGGCCGCATCCAGCAGGAGGGCCGCGGAGTCGTCGTCTACCTGCGCGGACACGAGGGACGCGGCATCGGCCTGCTGTCCAAGCTGCGCGCCTACGAACTCCAGGAACAGGGCCACGACACCCTGGACGCCAACCTGGAACTCGGCCTGCCCGCCGACGCCCGCGACTACGGCGCCGGCGCCCGCATCCTCGCCGACCTCGGCGTGCGCGAGGTCCGGCTGATGACCAACAACCCCGACAAGACCGACGCCCTCAGGCGCCACGGCATCGAGGTCACCGGCCGGGAGCCGATGCCCGTCCAGGCCGGTGAGCACAACCTCCGCTACCTGCGCACCAAGCGGGACCGGATGGGGCATGACCTGCCCTGGCTGGACACGTCCGCCGTGTCGGCCTGCGGCAACCAGTAAGCGAAAGAGCACGGAGGTAAGAGTGAGCGGCAAGGGCGCACCGGACGTGACCGTACGCAAGGTGGACGACCTCAGGGTCGCCGTGATCGCGGCGCAGTGGCACGAGAAGGTGATGGACGGCCTGGTGGACGGCGCCCTGCGCGCCCTGCACGACCTGGGCATCGACGAGCCGACCCTGATCCGGGTCCCCGGCAGCTTCGAGCTGCCGGTCGCCGCCAAGGTCCTCGCGGGCCGCGGCTACGACGCGATCGTCGCCCTCGGCGTCGTCATCCGCGGCGGCACCCCGCACTTCGACTACGTGTGCCAGGGCGTCACCCAGGGCCTCACCCAGGTCTCCGTCGACACCGGCGTCCCCGTCGGCTTCGGCGTCCTCACCTGCGACACCGAGGAGCAGGCCCTGGACCGGGCCGGCCTGGAGGGCTCCAGCGAGGACAAGGGCCACGAGGCGGTGACGGCGGCCGTGGCGACGGCGGCCACGCTCCGCTCAGTATCCGAACCCTGGCACTAGCCCGGCCGCCACAACGGCTAGGGTGGGGCTCACCATGTCCAAGAAGACGTTCGAGGAGCTGTTCACCGAGCTCCAGCACAAGGCCGCCCACGGCGATCCCGCCACCTCCCGCACCGCGGAACTGGTCGGAAAGGGCGTCCATGCCATCGGAAAGAAGGTCGTCGAGGAGGCCGCCGAGGTCTGGATGGCCGCCGAGTACGAGGGCAAGGAGGCGGCGGCCGAGGAGATCTCGCAGCTGCTGTACCACGTCCAGGTGATGATGGTCGCCCGCGGCATCTCCCTGGACGACGTCTACGCCCACCTGTAAGCCGTAGCCCGCACACACCGTCCCGTAGAGAACGAACGAAGGAAGCCGACCTCATGCTGCGCATCGCCGTCCCCAACAAGGGTTCACTGTCCGGCCCTGCGGCGGAGATGCTGCATGAGGCCGGCTACCAGCAGCGCCGCGAGTCCAAGGAGCTGCGCATCGTCGACCCGGAGAACGAGGTCGAGTTCTTCTACCTCCGCCCCCGCGACATCGCGATCTACGTCTCCTCCGGCCGCCTCGACATCGGCATCACCGGCCGTGACCTGCTGATCGACTCCGGCGCCGACGCCGAGGAGATCCTGCCGCTCGGCTTCGCCCGCTCCACCTTCCGCTTCGCCGCCAAGCCCGGCACCGCGCACGGCATCGAGGACCTCAAGGGCCGCACGGTCGCCACCTCCTACGAGGGGATCGTCGCGGGGCACCTCGCGGACAGGGGCGTCGACGCCGCCGTGGTCCACCTGGACGGCGCCGTCGAGACCGCCATCGAACTCGGCGTCGCCGAGGTCATCGCCGACGTCGTGGAGACCGGCACCAGCCTGCGCAACGCGGGCCTGGAGGTGTTCGGCGAGCCGATCATGAAGTCCGAGGCCATCGTCGTCCGCCGCACCGGCGCCGACGCCGAGGAGCCCAAGGTCCAGCAGTTCCTGCGCCGCCTCCAGGGCGTCCTGGTGGCCCGGACGTACGTGATGATGGACTACGACTGCCGGGTGGAGCAGCTGGAGAAGGCCGTCGCGCTCACCCCCGGCCTGGAGTCCCCGACCGTCTCCCCGCTGCACAACGAGGGCTGGGTCGCCGTCCGCGCCATGGTCCCCGCCAAGGAGGCCCAGCGGATCATGGACGACCTCTACGGCATCGGCGCCCGCGCCATCCTGACCACGGCCATCCACGCCTGCCGTCTCTGAGGGGTACGCCAGAGATGTCCGACCTGCCCGACCTCCCCGCTCTGCCCGTCACCTTCCGGCCCGGCCGCACCCGGGCGATCCTGCTCACCGCCGGAGTCCTGATCTTCGTGGTGATCTCCGGGATCTCGCTGCTGCTGGAGGACCTCGGCCCGGGCTCCCGGCTCAGCTTCATCGTCACCGGCGCGCTCTGCCTCTGGGTGCTGGCCCAGCTGGCCCGGGTGCGGGTGGTCGCCGACGAGTCCGGCGTCACCGTCGTCAACATCGCGAGCAAGCGGCGCCTGGCCTGGGCGGAGATCCTCCGGGTGAACCTCCGGCCGGGTGACCCCTGGGTGTTCCTCGATCTCAGCGACGGCACCAGCCTGCCCGCGCTCGGCATCCAGCCGGGCATCGCCAAACGGCAGGCCATCGCCGACGCCCGGACCCTGCGGGAACTCGCCGAGGCCCGCTCCGGCTCGCCCGCCCTGCCGCACGAGCCCAGATCTTGATTAATCTGGTGGGCGGAGGCCGTCCCGCTGCGCCTCCGCCCCTGCGTGCCACCCGGTGCCAGGGGTTCCTGCTACCCGAGGAGTGACCGACTCCGGCGATGGACGGATCGTCCTGTAGTACCCGCGCCACCCCTGCCCGACATAGCGGCAAGGCGGTGGCAGCGTGACCATCCCCCTGCTGTTGCTCGCCGCGGCCTTCCTGCTGATCCTCGCCAACGGATTCTTCGTGGCGGCCGAGTTCGGCCTCGTGACGGTCGAGCGCCCGGACGCCGAGAAGGCCGCCGCCGACGGCGACCCACGCGCCCGCACGGTCGTGGAGTCGCTGAAGGAGCTGTCCTTCCAGCTCTCCGGCACCCAGCTCGGCATCACCATCACCTCCCTGGTCGTCGGCATGCTCGCCGAACCCGCGCTGGCCGAGCTGCTGCGCGGCCCGTTCACGGCGCTCGGCGTCCCCGAGGGGGCTGCGGCCGGCGTCGCGGTGGTCGTCGGCATGCTGCTGGCCTCCGCGATCCAGATGGTGATCGGCGAACTCGTGCCCAAGAACTGGGCGGTGTCCCGGCCGCTGCAGGTGGCCCGCTTCGTGGCCGGCCCGCAGCACCGCTTCGCCCTCCTGTTCCGCCCGGTGATCTCCGCGCTGAACACGGTCGCCAACCGGCTGGTGCGCGCCCTGGGCGTGGAGCCCGCCGAGGAACTGGCCTCCGCCCGTACCCCCGGCGAACTGGTCTCCCTGGCCCGGCACTCCGCCTTGGCCGGCGCCCTGGAGCAGGACACGGCCGACCTGTTCGTACGCACCCTGTCCCTGGGCGAGCTGACCGCACAGCACGTGATGACCCCGCGGGTGAAGGTCAGCGCGTTGCAGGACTCGGCCACCGCCGAGGACGTGGTCAACCTCACCCGCGCCACCGGGCTGTCCCGCTTCCCCGTCTACCGGGAGAAGATCGACGAGATCGTGGGCATGGCCCATCTGAAGGACGCGCTGGCCGTCCCGGCCCACGACCGGCTGCGCACCCCGGTCGGCCGCATCGCCCGCAAGGCGCTCCTCGTCCCCGAGACCCTGCCCGTGCAGCCCCTGCTCGCCCGGCTGCGCAGCGAGCAGCCCATCGCGGTCGTCGTGGACGAGTACGGCGGCACGGCCGGCGTGGTCACCCTGGAGGACATCGTCGAGGAACTGGTCGGCGAGGTCCGCGACGAGCACGACGCCAAGGACATGCCCGAGCTGGCCCCCGCCCCGCCCGAGGACGGCAGGCCCGCCTGGGACGTGGACGGCGGCTGCCGCGTCGACATCCTGACGCGCATAGGCCTGGACGTGCCGGAGGGGCCGTACGAGACCGTGGCCGGACTGGTCGCCGATCTGCTCGGCCGGATCCCGGCCCCCGGTGACCGGGCCGAACTGCCCGGCTGGCGACTCTCGGTCCGCCAGGTCGGCCACTACCGCGCCGAACGGGTCCGCCTGGTCAGGACGGCCCCGGTGGCGAGCGTGCCGGAGGCCGCCCGATGAGCGTCCTGCAACTGGTCTTCGCGGCGCTGCTCGTGTTTGCTAACGGTTTCTTCGTCGGCGCCGAGTTCGCGCTCGTCTCCGTCCGCCGCAGCCAGATCGAACCGCTCGGCACCGCCCGCGCCCGCCAGGTGCTCCACGGCCTGGAACGGCTGCCGCAGATGATGGCCGCCGCCCAGTTCGGCATCACCGTCTGCTCCCTGACCCTCGGTGCGGTCGCCGAGCCGACGGTGGCGCACCTGCTGGAGCCGCTGTTCGAGTGGATCCACCTGCCGCACGGCATGATCCACCCGCTCGGCTATGTCGTCGCGCTGGCCGCGGTGGTCTTCTTCCACCTGGTCATCGGCGAGATGGTGCCGAAGAACCTGGCCATGGCGGCGCCCGAGAAGGCGGCGCTCTGGCTCAGCCCCGGCCTGGTCTGGTTCGCCCGCCTGTGCAGGCCGGTCACCGTGGCCCTCGGCGCCTGCGCCCAGGGCATCCTGCGGCTGTTCCGGGTCGAGCCGAAGGACGAGGTGGAAGCGGTCGTCACCACCGAGCAGCTCAACCGCCTGCTGGAGGACTCCGGCGAGGCCGGGCTGCTCGGTCCCGAGGAGCGCGAGCGGCTGGAGGACGCCCTGGAACTGGGCTCCCGCCCGGTGACGGACGTCCTGCTGCGCCGCGAGTCCCTGGTCGTCGTGGACCCGTCGGTCACCCCGGGGGACATCGTGGAGCTGACCGCCCGCACGGGCTACTCCCGCTTCCCGGTCGCCGCGGCCGGCCAGGGCCCCTTCATGGGGTACGTGCACGTGAAGGACGTCCTCGACCTGGAGGACTCCGACCGGGCCGTCCCCCAGCAGGTCTGGCGGCCCATGGCCACGCTCCGCGCCGAGCTGCCGCTGGACGACGCCCTCACGGTGATGCGCCGGGCGGCCACGCACCTGGCCCAGGTCGCCGACGCGTCCGGCAAGGTGCTGGGTCTGGTGGCCCTGGAGGACGTACTGGAGATGCTGGTGGGCGAGGTCCGGGACCCGGCGCACCGGGAGATGCCGGAGCCCAGGGTGAGCGGGGAGCCGGAGGAGGCACTCGCCGGATAGCTCCGGCGGTGGCGCCGATCCGTGCGGCGGCCGGCCGGTGCCGGGCCGCCGCACGCGTCCCAGCGCCCCTGCGGCGGGCTCACCCCGTACCCGGACGGGCCCGGGGCTCCCTAGTACGACGCGGACGGGTCCTGCGGTCCCCGCCCCGACAGCACCTCGCCGTAGGCCTGCATCAGGTCGGGCAGCCGCAGGGTCGCCAGGTCCTCCCGGGACAGCGGGCCCGCGTACGACGACAGCCGCAGGTCCCGGTACGCGCAGCTCTTCTCGTACAGCGTCCGCAGGAACCGTCCGTTGCCCAGCTCGTCGATCCACCCCTGGCCGACCACGTGCCCGGCGATCGAGCGCAGTTCCTCCAACGCCTCCTCGTCCCACTGGTCGCCGTTCTCCGCCGCGAGCACCTTGCCGATCTCGGTGAGCTCCTGCGGCCGGTACGAGGGGAAGTCCACCCGGGTGGTGAAGCGGGAGGACAGTCCGGGGTTGGCGGCCAGCAGGCGGTCCATGCCCTCCGGGTAGCCGGCCAGGATCACCACCAGGTGGTCGCGGTTGTCCTCGGCCCGCTTCAGCAGCACCTGGAGCGCCTCGTCGCCGTAGGCGTCCCCCTTGCCGTACCCGGAGTTGGACAGCGAGTACGCCTCGTCCACGAACAGCACCCCGCCGATCGCGGAGTCGATCAGCTCGTTGGCCTTCACGGCCGTCTGCCCCAGGTACTCGCCTACCAGGTCGGCCCGCTGGGCCTCCACGAGGTGGTCGCCGCCGAGCAGGCCCAGGGCGTAGAACACCCGGCCCAGGATGCGCGCGACCGTGGTCTTGCCCGTGCCGGACGGCCCGGAGAAGACGAAGTGCCGCTTGGGCGGCTGCACCGGCAGGCCCTGTCCGGCCCGCAGCCGGGCCATGTTCAGCTGCGCGGACAACGCCTTGACCTGGCGCTTGACCGGCTCCAGGCCCACCATGCGCTCCAACTCGGCGAGCGCCTGCTCGAGCAACGCGGGGTCGGTCGGCCCGGCCGGGACCGGCGGGGCGGAACCCTGGGGGCCGGTCCTGGTCCGCACCGAGGGGTCGGCCACCGACGGCAGCGGCCCGGCCGGCGGGTCGGGCTCCGGCAGCCGCAGATCGCGGCCCTCGGTGCCGAACAGCGGATCGAACCCGTCGGGGCCGTCCACCGTGTCCTGTCCCGCGCCGGTCAGGGTGATCGCGGCGAGGTCGCCCGTCTCGTCGTACCCGTCGCCCTCGGCGATCGCCGCGAGCCGGGCCGAGGTGTCCATGAAGGCCGGGTCCACCCGGTGCACCGCCCGGTACAGGGGGAGCGCGGCGGCCGACCGCCCGGTGCCCTCGTGCGCCCGCGCCAGCCAGTAGCGCAGCTCCTTGCGCTGCGGCTGCTCGCTGCGGCACCGCATCAGCGCGGCCGACAGCAGCGGTTCGGCCTGGCCGTACATCTCCAGCCGGACCCGGGCCATGCCGCCGAAGAGGCCGGCCTCGATGCCGAGCAGCGGATCGTCCAGCAGCGGGTCGGTGTGCCGGACCAGCTGGTCCCAGTCCTTGACCAGATAGGCGCGGCAGGCGTGCAGGAAGCGGACCTGGGCGTCGGTGTCGACCGGGGGCAGTCCGGCGAGCGCGCGGTCCAGCTCGGGCACGTGCCGGCCGTCCAGCCAGTGGGAGGCGTGCGCCAGCAGCAGATCGCGCGGGCTCTCCAGCACCGGCTGCACCCACCAGCCCAGCCAGTACCAGGAGTTGAGGGCGCGGCGGTGCCGGGCGCGCTGTTCGCCGAAGCGGTCGCGGTGCCGGAACATGCGCAGCAGCGCGGTGGTGGTGTCGACCCGGAGCGCGTGCAGCCCGAGCCAGGCGTCCGCCATGCCCGGGTCCATCCGCACCGCGGTGCGGAACTCCTCCTCCGCCTGCGGGTAGGCGCCCATCGTGTAGGCGTCCACGCCCCGCAGCCAGGCGAGGTCGGCCGGCGCCTCGGGGCCCTGTGTGCCGAAGTCCATCACGTCCCCCACAGACCATGCACCCGTGGTTCACCACCGGGCAGTCGCCCGATGGCCACCGCGGTCGAATCTCCGTACCGCGGACCGGAGTTGCAGGTGCGCGAGGCCGCCGCTCGAAGGTCGCACCGAGGGCATCGTACCCGCGGGGCGGGTACCTGCCGAAGGGTGCGGCACAGGGCGTTCGGCGAGGTGGGAGCAGACGGGGCGCACGGGATTTCGTGACCGAGGGTGAGAGGGCCGCCGCGCCGGCGCGCGGGATGCGGGCGCCGCGGGCAGAACGAAGCCCCCGGTCACGGGGGAACAACCGGGGGCTTCGTGTGGGCGGGCGGCTCCGAAAGCCGCACATTCAGAACGTAAGTCCTGTACGGGCCCTCGGTCAAGCGAAGTTGAGGTACTGGGGAAACTTCTGCCGCAAGAGTCTTCACAGGTTCACCACATCGCGGAGGGTGTGTCACCGAGCGTCACATCAGGCGTGGGTCCGGGGGCTCGCGGCCGGTCCCGGCAGCATCTCGTACCCCTCCGGTCGCTGGAGTACCAGGAGATCCGCGTGGGGGCGTGAGGGATCGGTGACGAAGTGCGCGTGCTCCGCCGCGACCCATCCGTCCCAGAAGTCCCGTTGCTCCGCCCCGTCCCGCCGACGGCCGCGCGCCCAGGACTCCTCCCGGGGCAACTCCATCCACAGCAGCCGGGCCAGATGGGGCCGCAGCGCCCGGCGGCCGGCGCCGACGCCCTCGATCAGCACCACGGGCGCGGCCGGCACCGGGCGCGGGGCGCCGAAGGCGCGGGCCCGCCAGTCGTAGGGGGTGACGTACCCGTCCTCGCCCCGGCCCAGCGGTTCGATCACCTGGGTCATGAGCCGGCCGGTCCAGGCGAACAGGTGCTCATGGCTGGCGAAGTCGTCGAGGTGGACCACCGGCGCCCCGCCCAGCGCCCGCGCCAGCCGCCCGGCGAAGGTCGACTTGCCGGATCCGGCGTGCCCGTCCACGCCGATCAGCCGGACCGGCCCCAGGGACGGGGGAAGCCCGCGCAGCCGGGCGGCGAGGTCGTGGATGGTCATTCCCGGGGTGTGGTGCGAGGGGGGCGTTTTCCGCACGCCAGTCTAGTTTTCCGCACGCCAGTCTAGTGGCGGGCCCGGCGCAGGGCGGGGGCGGCAGTCTGCGAGGGCCGGCCGCCGGAAGCCGACGAGCACCGACGGGAGTGGCCGCGGGGAAAACGTCCCGCCTTGAATCACCGGCCGCGGGCCAGTCGAAGGCGTCGATGAACAATCCGAATCCGCTGACCGATATGTCGAATTCAGCGTTCCGGGTGTGGCCCACGCTGAGTAAGGTGCCTCCTGCGCAACGTGATGCGTCGCACGGTGACGGGCAGGGGGATATGGCCGCGGACTTATTCGAAGGGCACTATGTGTGGCATCCGGCGGCCGACGACCGGGTGCTGGCGCGTGTCTGCGTCGACGTGCGAGCCGGGCGCTACCGGTCCGCCGACGAGGCCCTCGCCGAGACCCGTACCGACTTCGGCCTGCGCGCCCACCGCTCGCTGGTGCTCGCCTCCGAGGCGGCCGGCACCGATCTGGTGGAGCGCTGGCTCGCCGAGGAGCCGACCCCCGAGGCCGCGCTGATGTGGGCGCGGGTGGCCGTGCAGCGGGCCCTGCGGGCCGCCGACGCGCGCGACGAGCGCGCCGAGGCGCTGGAGCGGATAGCGCTGGCCGCCTGCGACCGGGCCGCCGAGGCGGCCCCCGCCGACCCCACGCCCTGGGTCGCCCGGCTCTCCATGGCCCGGCTGCACCGGCTGCGCGACCCGGCCCCGAAGGGCCTGCTCACCTCCCCGCCGGGTCCCTGGC
Source organism: Streptomyces rubradiris (assembly GCF_016860525.1). Lineage (NCBI taxonomy): Bacteria > Bacillati > Actinomycetota > Actinomycetes > Kitasatosporales > Streptomycetaceae > Streptomyces > Streptomyces rubradiris. Next base: position 1,003,023 of record NZ_BNEA01000001.1, on the reverse strand, counting down.
GGCTGTTCGCGCACATCCTGTCCCTGGACCCCTGGCACCGGGAGGCCCACCACCGCTTCCTGTCCTGCTTCTTCACCCGCCACGGCGGCTCGGTCACCGCCGCCTGGGACGTCGCCGCCTTCCTCAGTCAGCGGGCCCCCGCCGACTCCCCCCTGCGGCTGCTGCCCCTGGTGGCCCTGGTGGAGAGCTACAACCCCACCCAGCTGCTCGCCGACCGGGTCTGGGAACAGCCCCAGTGGCGCTCCACCGCGCTGGCGATCTACCAGAACTGGCTTCCCACGGTGGCCGGTTACCGCTTCACCCCGGTGCTCGACCTCGCCTACCTCGCGCACGCCCTGGTGATGGCCCAGCGCGAGTTCGAGGCCCGGGCGGTGTTCGCGGCGATGGGCCCGTACGCCTCGCGCATGCCGTGGAGCGCCTTCGGGGACCCCGTCGAGCAGCTGTCCCGGGCCCGGCGCGCCTGCGGCCTGCCCGTCCCGGGTCCGGGCTGACCCCGCCCGTCCTCCCCGCCCCTTCTTGCCACTCCTCGTCCCCGTCCAGAGAAAGGCCGATCCGTGTCGGAACGGATGTCGACTGCCCGGGCGCGCGCCCGGGGCGCGGACGCCGTCGTGCTCGACGACGACGCCACGCTGCACGCGATGGGTTATCCGCGCAAGCTTACCCGGCGCTTCAAGGCGTTCGACAATTTCGCGATCTCGTTCACCATCATCAATATCCTCTCGGGAATCTTCTCGTCCTTCGGATTCGGTCTGAACGCGGGTGGCCCGCGCATTCTCGTGTTCGGCTGGATCGGCGTCTCGGTGATGGTCCTGCTCATCGGAGCGGCCATGGCGGAGGTCGCCTCCGCCTATCCCACGAGCGGCGCCCTCTATTTCTCCGCCGGTAAACTCGCCAAGCGGCACAAGGGCGCCTGGTCCTGGTTCACGGGCTGGCTGAACTTCGTGGGCCAGATCGGCGGCACGGCCGCCACCGGATACGCCGCGGCCACCTTCATCCAGGTGTTCGTGGAGCTCCAGTGGCCGTCCTACCACCCGACCGCGCACCAGACGGTGCTGATCACGGCCCTGATCATCGTCCTGCAAGGGCTCGCCAACACCTTCACCGTGCAGCTCGTCGCCATACTGAACCGCATTTCCGTATGGTGGCTGCTGATCGGACTGGTCGTGATCGTGGGCGCACTCATCGTGATACCCGACCAGCATCAGTCGGCGTCCTTTGTCACGCATTTCGAGAACAACACCGGCTTCACCAGCGGGCTTTACGGCGGCATGCTCGGCCTGCTGGTCACCAGCTGGACGTTCACCGGTTTCGACGGCAGCTTCCACATGTCCGAGGAAACCGTCCAGGCGACGGTCAGCGCCCCGAAGGGCATCACCCGTGCCATCGCCTGTTCGGCGGTCGCCGGCCTGGTGCTGATGCTGGCACTGGTCTACAGCATCGGCGACTACGCCAAGGTGGCCGGCGCCGCCGCCCCGCCCGTCCAGATCCTCATCGACGGCCTCGGGCTGCGCACCGCCAAGGTGCTGCTGCTCATCGTCATCGGCGCGATGCTCTTCTGCGGTCTGGCCAACCTCACCAGCAACACCCGGCAGATCTTCGCCTTCTCCCGGGACGGCGCCATGCCCGGCTCCCGCTGGTGGCACTCGGTCTCGCTGCGCACCCGTACGCCGGTGAAGGCGGTGTGGCTCGCGGTCGGCTGCTCGCTGGCGCTGGTGGTGCCGGGCTGGTGGTCGCACACGGCGTTCACCGCGATCGTCAGCGTCAACGTGGTCGGCCTCTTCCTCGCCTACGCCGTGCCGATCTTCCTGCGGCTGCGGCTCGGTGACTCCTTCCAGCCCGGCCCCTGGCACCTGGGCCGCTGGGGCAGGCCGATCGGCTGGCTGGCGGTGGTGTGGATCCTGCTCAGCAGCGTGCTGTTCATGCTCCCGCAGGCATCGCCGATCACCGTCGACTCCTTCAACTACGCCCCGATCGCGCTCGCCGTCGTCCTGCTGATCGCCACGGTGTGGTGGTTCGCCACGGCCCGCCGCCGCTTCCAGGGACCGGTGAGCTACGGGCGGCCCGACGAGGTCGCCGCGATGGACCTGGTCTGACCCCGCCGGGCCCGGGCGGCCGTCCGCCCGGGCCCGCGGACAAGGGGACACCCCCGGCTCCCGCCGCCAGTGGCCGAGACCAATATTCCTGGCGCGGCGTGCGCCGAAGTGCTGGCAGCGCGCTACGGCCTGCTCCATAGTTACCGCACCGGACCAGCCCGACTCGGACCCCAGGGGGTCGTCGCGCCCATGAGCAGAGCCGAACAGCCCTCCCGCAGAACCGTTCTGGCGGCGGCCGTCGCCGCGACCGTGGCCGGCACCGCGACGGTGGCCGGCCCCGCGGCCCCCGCTGCCACCGCCGCGCCGCGATCCGCCCTCGACGCCGACGGCCCCGCGCCGGCGCAAGCCCGCCCGGTCGACCACCACGCCTGGACCACGTACCGCGACTGGCGCCTGGGGACGGCCGAGGGCACCCGGGCCGTCGCCGGACGCCGGCCCGGCCTGGTGATCGGCACCCCCGCAGGCCGTACCGACTACACCGACCCGCACACCGGCACCACCGCCGCCTGGGAGTACGCCACCTGGACCGGCCCCGAACACCGGCTCACCGTGCCCGCGACCGAGGTCGTCGCCTCCTGGAACGCGCACACCCCCGGCGGCACCTGGCTCCAGGCCGAGCTGCGCGGCACGTACTCCGACGGCACCGGCACGCCCTGGTACGTGCTGGGTCGCTGGGCGGCCGGCGACCAGGACATCCGGCGGACCTCGGTGGACGGCCAGAGCGACGGCAAGAGCACCGTGTGGACCGACACCCTCGCCGTCGACGACCCGGGCAGCGGCCTGCGCCTGACGTCGTACCGGCTGCGCCTGACCCTCTACCGCAGGCCCGGCACCCGGCTCACCCCGACCGTCTGGCGGCTGGGCGCGATGGGCTCCGACGTCCCCGACCGCTTCACCGTCCCGGCCTCCACCCCCGGCCTCGCCCGGGAACTGGCCGTCCCGCGCTACTCGCAGGAGATCCACAAGGGCCAGTACCCCGAGTACGACAACGGCGGTGAGGCCTGGTGCAGCCCGACCTCCTCGCAGATGGTCATCGAGTACTGGGGCGGCCGGCTCACCCCCGAGCAACTGTCCTGGGTGAACCCGGCCTACGCCGACCCACAGGTGTGCCACGCGGCCCGCCACACCTACGACCACCAGTACGCGGGCTGCGGCAACTGGCCCTTCAACGCCGCCTACGCGGCCACCTTCCCGGGCCTGCAGGGCGTGGTCACCCGGCTCTCCTCGCTCACCGACCTGGAGACGCTGATCGCGGCCGGCATCCCGGCCATAACGTCCCAGTCGTTCCTCAAGAGCGAGCTGACCGGGGCCGGTTACGGCACCGCCGGCCACCTGATGACGGTCGTCGGCTTCACGGCCGACGGGGACGTGATCGCCAACGACCCGGCCTCGCCGAGCGACGAGGAGGTGCGGCGCGTCTACAAACGGCGCGAATGGGAAAACATCTGGTTGCGGACGAAGCGGTACAACGCCTCCGGCAAGGTCGTCTCCGGCACCGGAGGGGTCTGCTACCTGTACTTCCCGGCCCGTCCGACCCCGCGCCAGCGCAGGGCGCTCGCCGCGGTGGGCGTGCGCTGAGCCGCCGCCCTGTGACCAAGCTCATCGTCGCGAACGCCGACGCGGGTGGCATGGTGGACGTCAGGGGTGGGGGATTTGCTCCGTAGACGTCTGATTTCTGTGAGTGACACCATGACCGCACACCCGGCCACCGCCGCCCGCGCCGTCACCGGCGGCCCCAAGGAAGACGGCCCCGACCTGCTTGAGCACGTCATGGGCTGGGTCCTCGTCGCGGTGTTCGCGATGCTCGTGACCCAGCTCGGACTGCTCTGAACCGACGCCTCGAAGCGGCGCCTTCCGTCGCCGGCCCGGTCGCCCGCGCCGCCGCCCGCCCGCCGGGACGACTGACGGGCGGGCGGACGGCCGGGGTGGCCGACCGGGCTAGTTGATCGCCTTGATCAGCTCACCGTTCGCGGTGTCGCCGCTCAGCTCCCAGAAGAAGGTGCCGCCGAGGCCCTGCTGGTTCTTGTACGTCATCTTCGTGGCGATGGTCGCCGGGGTGTCGTAACTCCACCAGTCGCTGCCGCACTTGGCGTAGGCCGTACCGGCCACCGTGCCGGTCGCCGGGCACTTGGTCTTGAGCACCTTGTAGTCGTCGATGCCCTGCTCGTACGTGCCGGCCGCCGGGCCCGTGGCCGTACCGCCGGGCGCCGCCTGGGTGACGCCGGTCCAGCCGCGCCCGTAGAAGCCGAGGCCGAGCAGCAGCTTGCCGGCCGGGACGCCGAGCCCCCTGAGCTTGCTGATCGTCGCGGAGGTGTAGTAGTTCGCCTTCGGGATGCCCGAGTAGGAGTTCAGCGGGGAGTGCGGGGCGGTCGGGCCCTTCGCGTCCCAGGCGCCGAAGTAGTCGTACGTCATCGGGTTGTACCAGTCGACGTACTGGGCGGCACCGGCGTAGTCCGCCGCGTCGATCTTGCCGCCGCTGGTGGCGTCCGCGGTGATCGCCGCGGTGACCAGGTTGCCGGAGCCGAACTTCGCGCGCACCGCGGCCATCAGGGTGCGGAACGCGTCCCGCCCGCTGGTGTCGCAGGTGTTGCCGCAGGCGTTCGGGTACTCCCAGTCGATGTCGATGCCGTCGAAGACACCGGCCCACTTCGAGTTCTTCACCAGGTCGTAGCAGGACTGGGCGAAGGCGGCCGGGTTCTTCGCCGCCTCGCCGAAGCCGCTCGACCAGGTCCAGCCGCCGAAGGACCACAGGACCTTCAGGCCCGGGTGCTTCTTCTTCAGCTTCAGCAGCTGGTTGAAGTTGCCGCGCAGCGGCTGGTCCCAGGTGTCGGCGACGCCGTCCACGGACTCGGCCGCGGTGTAGGCCCGGTCGGTGGCCGCGTAGGAGTCGCCCATGGCGCACTTGCCGCCGGTGACGTTGCCGAAGGCGTAGTTGATGTGGGTCAGCTTGGCCGCGGAGCCCGAGGTCTCGATGTTCTTGACGTAGTACTTGCGGTCGTAGGTGCCCCATTCGGTGAAGTAGCCGACGACCTTGGAGCCGGCCGTGACCTCGGGGGCGCTCGGCGCCGCCGCGGTGGCGGTGCCCGTCCCGGCCAGCAGCCCGGCGCCGAGGGCCGCGGTGCACGCGGCCGAGACGAGCGCCCGGACGAGCGAGCGGTGGGGAGTGTGCATCGGGTGTCTCCTCGTGGGGGAGGGGAAAGCGCGCCGATTGGCATGAACGCGGTAAGGCGTGGGCTGCACAGTAGGAGGACTAGACCAGTAGGTCAATGGTGCGGACCAATTTCACGGGCGAGTGAAACCCGCGCCGGAATCCTGAAGTGAGCGGTCGTTAACTGGTGACGGGAGGTCGCCGATCGGGCATACTCACAGCGCATGCCGCTGGTCAGCAGGCTTCCGAGACCCGGAAGCGGGCGCCTCGGCACAGCGGAACGAGCAGGCGGAGCCGCCCTCACCACGGGCCGTGCCGCCGGTGTCCGAACAGGGAGGAGCCGACGCCATGTCCGACCGTGCGCCGCAGCCGGTGGAGCGTCAACTGCCGACGGAAGAGGCGAAGGATCTCCTCGCCCTCGTCCGGGAGATAGCCCAGCGCGAGATCGCGCCGAAGGCCGCGGAGGAGGAGGACGCGGGACGCTTCCCGCGCGAGGTCTTCACCCTGCTCTCCGAGTCCGGCCTCCTGGGCCTGCCGTACCCCGCCGAGTACGGCGGCGGCGACCAGCCGTACGAGGTCTACCTCCAGGTGCTGGAGGAACTGGCCGCCGCCCGGCTCACCGTCGGCCTCGGCGTCAGCGTGCACACGCTCGCCTCCTACGCCCTCGCCACCTACGGCAGCAAGCAGCAGCAGGTCGAGCACCTGCCCGCGATGCTGGGCGGCGGCCTGCTCGGCGCCTACTGCCTGTCCGAGCCGTCCTCCGGGTCCGACGCCGCCTCCCTGCGCGCCAAGGCCGTCCGAGAGGGCGACACGTGGGTGATCGACGGGACCAAGGCCTGGATCACCCACGGCGGCATCGCCGACTTCTACACCGTGATGGCCCGCACCGGCGAGGACGGCCCGCGCGGGATCACCGCCTTCCTCGTCCCCGGCGACGCGCCCGGCCTGAGCGGCGCGGCGCCCGAACGGAAGATGGGCCTGAAGGGCTCGCCCACCGCCCAGGTGCACCTCGACGGCGTCCGCGTCCCGGACAGCCGGCGCATCGGCGAGGAGGGCCAGGGCTTCTCCATCGCCCTGTCGGCGCTCGACTCCGGCCGGCTCGGCATCGCGGCCTGCGCCGTCGGCCTCGCCCAGGCCGCCCTGGACGAGGCGGTCCGCTACGCCGTCGAGCGGCGCCAGTTCGGCCGGCCCATCGCCGACTTCCAGGGCCTGCGCTTCATGCTCGCCGACATGGCCACCCAGATCGAGGCGGGCCGCGCGCTCTACCTCGCCGCCGCCCGGCTGCGGGACGCGGGCCGGCCGTTCGCCAAGCAGGCCGCCATGGCCAAGCTGCACTGCACCGACACCGCCATGAAGGTCACCACGGACGCGGTGCAGATCCTCGGCGGCTACGGCTACACCGCCGACTTCCCGGCCGAACGCTACCTGCGCGAGGCCAAGGTCCTGCAGATCGTCGAGGGCACCAACCAGATCCAGCGGATGGTCATCGCCCGTCATGTGGCGGGCCCAGAAGATCGCTGAACTGGCCCGGGTGGACCGTCGGGGCCGCCAGCCTGGCCCACTCCGGGTCGTGGCGGCCCGGCAGAGTGCGGCCCCGGTCCGCCCAGGCCCGCATCAGATCGCGGTAGATCGGCGGGTCCTGGGACGGGGGCGGCGGAAGCGTCTCCGCCGGGCGGGGGACGAAGATGCGGCGCTGACGCCCGGTCGCCGGGTACGTGGGGGTCATACCCGGGCAACGCGCCGACGGCTGGACAGGTCACCCCCCGGCGGAATCGAGCGTCAGTCCACACACGTCCGACGCCCCCACCGTTCTGACGATACGTCAGTGGACCGTTGACCGGCGGATGTTCGCCGGCCGATGACCGTCTGCGCACTCCGGAGAGCTTGATCGCGACGACTTGTCCCGCCGGAACCGTCCGGGCCGGGCGGGGCGGACCCGGGCACGCCGATCCCGCACCACGACAGCCGGTGCGCCATGGTGCGGGGTGGAAGACGGGCAGGGGTGAGCCGGCTCAGGCCGCCTGGTCGCGCATCACCGGTACGCGCATCGGGCGCGAGCCCGGGCCGCCGACGTGCGAGAAGGGCTGCGTCCGCCAGTCCAGGCCCTGGGGGAGCGTGAGCAGCAGGGCGGTGTCCTGCTCCTGCGGCTCGACGGACTCGTCCGCGGGGCGGGCGTCGGCCGCCGGACGGCCCGTGCCCGCGCACACCGTGAGCCCGAAGGGGTTCCACGGCGAGGCGCACAGCGCGTGCTCCGGCAGGGTCTCCTCGTCCGCCAGCAGCGCGATCGGCTGTGCGCAGTCCGGGCAGATCACCCGGTACATCTCGAAGGTGTCGTAGGCGTCCGGTTCCTCGTCGTAGGCGTCGGGTTCGACGCCCTCCGGCTCGGGCTCGACGACCGGCTGCGGCCGTGCGGACACAGTTCGACCAGGGCGATGGGTACTCTGCATGGGATTCTCCCCCTAAGGCTGGGCCGTGAAAGGCACTGCGGCCTCGACCACACCAAGCACTTCCCGTCCGGTCCCGGCGGTAATCACGAGAACATCACGGAGCCCGCCCGGACCGTGTGGTGTTCGTCACATGCCGCGCGCAGATGCCCGTCCCGGCGCATTTTCCGGGGAACGGGGCACGGCCCGCGTCTGCGAGGTATCCGTGGAGATCAAGCGCACTGTAGGTTTTGGCGGCATGGAGGAGCTGGACCGTCAGATCGTGCAGCTGCTCGTCACGGACGGGCGGATGAGCTACACAGACCTGGGCAAGGCCACGGGCCTGTCCACGTCGGCCGTGCACCAGCGGGTGCGCCGGCTGGAACAGCGTGGCGTCATCCGCGGCTACGCCGCGGTGGTCGACCCGGAGGCCGTCGGGCTGCCGCTGACCGCGTTCATCTCGGTCAAACCGTTCGACCCCAGCGCCCCCGACGACATCGCGGACCGCCTCGCCGACGTCCCCGAGATCGAGGCATGCCACAGCGTCGCCGGGGACGAGAACTACATCCTCAAGGTGCGCGTGGCCACCCCGCACGAACTGGAGGAACTCCTGGCCCGCGTGCGCTCGCTGGCGGGAGTGTCGACCCGTACGACGGTGGTCCTGTCGACCCCGTACGAGGCCCGCGCGCCGAAGATCTGACCCGGCCCGGCGCGGCGCACCGGCTTCCGGTGCCGCCCGGACCCGCCCCGGGCGCGGCCTTTCCCGGGCGCCGGGAGAAACTGTCGGCCATGAGCAACCGCACCGCCGAGCCCCCCAAGACCGTCCTGCTCCGCCGCGGCGAGGTGCACAGCCCCGCCGACCCCTTCGCGACGGCGATGGTCGTGGAGGCGGGCCATGTCGCCTGGGTCGGCTCCGAGGGCGCAGCCGACGCCTTCGCCGACGGCGTCGACGAGGTGGTCGACCTCGACGGCGCCCTGGTCACCCCGGCCTTCACCGACGCCCATGTGCACACCACCGCCACGGGCCTCGCCCTGACCGGCCTCGACCTGTCCGGCGCCCCCTCCCTGGAGGCGGCCCTCGCCCGCGTCCGTGAGTTCGCCGCCGCCCGCCCCGGCGACCGGGTGCTGCTGGGCCACGGCTGGGACGCCGCCCGCTGGCCCGGCGGCCGCCCGCCGACCCGCGCGGAACTGGACGAGGCCACCGGCGGACGCCCGCTGTACCTGTCCCGCATCGACGTGCACTCGGCGGTCGTCAGCACCGCCCTGCTGGACCTGGTCCCCGCCGCCGTGCCCCGCGACGACGCCCCGCTCACCCGGGACGCCCATCACGTCGTACGCGAGGCCGCGCTCGGCGCCATCACCCCCGCCCAGCGGGAGGAGGCCCAGCGCGCCGCGCTGGCGCACGCCGCCTCGCTCGGCATCGGCACCGTGCACGAGTGCGGGGGCCCGACGATCTCCTCCGAGGACGACTTCACCGGCCTGCTGCGGCTCGCCGCCGAGCTGCCCGGCCCCCGCGTGGTCGGCTACTGGGCCGAACAGGCCGGCGAAGGAGTGGCCAGGGCCCGTGAGCTGGGCGCGGCCGGTGCCGCCGGCGACCTGTTCGCCGACGGTGCCCTCGGCTCGCACACCGCCTGCCTGCACGAGCCCTACGCCGACGCCGGCCACCGCGGCACCGCCTACCTGGACGCCGACGCCGTCGCCGCCCACGTGGTGGCCTGCACCGAGGCGGGCCTCCAGGCAGGCTTCCACGCCATCGGCGACGCCGCCGTGACCGCCGTGGTCGAGGGCGTGCGCGCCGCCGCCGAGAAGGTGGGCCTGGCCCGGATCCGCGCCGCCCGGCATCGTGTCGAACACGCCGAGATGCTCACCCCCGAGACCGTCGCCGCCTTCGCCGAGCTGGGCCTGATCGCCTCCGTACAGCCCGCCTTCGACGCGCTGTGGGGCGGCGAGGAGGGCATGTACGCCCGGCGGCTGGGCGCCGAGCGGGCCCGCACCCTCAACCCGTTCGCCGCGCTGCTGCGCGCCGGAGTACCGCTGGCGTTCGGCTCGGACAGCCCGGTCACCCCGCTCGACCCGTGGGGCACGGTCCGGGCCGCCGCCTTCCACCGGACCCCCGGGCACCGGATCTCGGTCCGGGCCGCGTTCACCGCGCACACCCGCGGCGGCTGGCGGGCCGTGGGCCGGGACGACGCGGGCGTCCTGGTGCCAGGCGCCCCCGCCGACTACGCCGTCTGGCGCACCGACCGGCTCGTCGTGCAGGCCCCCGACGACCGGGTGGCACGCTGGTCCACCGATCCGCGCTCCGGCACCCCCGGCCTGCCCGACCTCACCCCGGGCCGTGACCTGCCGGTCTGCCTGCGCACCGTGGTGGGCGGACGGACGGTGTTCGTACGGCCGGGCGAGTGATCTCCCGGGGTGGCGCGGCGGCCACCGGCCGCCGCGGCCCCGCCGCCCCACCTGCGCATCCTCCCCGCCGCCCCCGGCTCCGACCCCGTTACCCCAGCTCAGAGGGCTGTTGACAGTCGGCGGCCGGGGGCCGGTAGGTTCGGCCGGGTCCACCACCGAAAGGCCCGACCGGGGCTGTTCGCACGGCTCGTCGCAGCGCCGCCGGGTCAGGGACGGTGTGCCGCACCGGGGCACCGTCGCTGGGAGCCAGGCTCAGCGCCCGCGCCGGCGAGGGAACGCCCCGGACGGTCGGCCGGTGCGACCCGGGTGGGGCCCGGGCGCTCCCTAGACAACGGCTCTCGGTAGATCCGCAGCCAGCGGGTCCCAGGTCGGCCCGAAGGGCGCCGGGCCCCCATCCGCCGTGGCGCGTTCCGTTCGGCGCTCGGCGGGAAGGTACCGAAAAGCATCACCCCTACCCCGTTTCCGGGGAAACGACACCACAAGATGCCTGCGCCATCGCGTCTTCCCAGGCGGCGGCCACTATGGTGGACCCTTGCGTACGACATGAAGGGGCAGCAGTGAACGACGGCGACGGGGCCCTCGCGGCCACAGCCCAGGGACGACAGTTCGGTCCGCTCGGCACGGCCTTGGTGATCATTCCGACCTACAACGAGGCGGAGAACATCAAGACCATCGTGGGCCGGGTACGCGGCGCCGTTCCCGAGGCGCACGTACTCATCGCGGACGACAACAGCCCCGACGGCACCGGCAAGCTCGCCGACGAACTCGCCGCCGACGACGACCACGTCCACGTGCTGCACCGCAAGGGCAAGGAGGGCCTCGGCGCCGCCTACCTCGCGGGCTTCCGCTGGGGCCTGGAGCGGGACTACGGCGTGCTGATCGAGATGGACGCCGACGGCTCCCACCAGCCCGAGGAGCTGCCCCGGCTGCTCACCGCCCTCAAGGGCGCCGACCTGGTCCTCGGCTCCCGCTGGGTGCCCGGCGGCCGGGTGGTGAACTGGCCCAAGTCCCGCGAGTTCCTCTCGCGGGGCGGCTCGACCTACTCGCGCCTCATGCTCGACGTGCCGATCCGCGACGTGACGGGCGGCTTCCGGGCCTTCCGCCGCGAGACCCTGGAGGGCCTGGGCCTGGACGAGGTCTCCTCGCAGGGCTACTGCTTCCAGGTCGACCTGGCCCGCCGCGCCGTGAAGGCCGGCTATCACGTCGTCGAGGTCCCCATCACCTTCGTCGAGCGCGAGCTGGGCGACTCCAAGATGAGCCGGGACATCGTGGTCGAGGCGCTGTGGCGGGTCACCTCCTGGGGCGTCGGGGACCGCATCGGCCGGTTCGGCGGCAAGGACAAGCGCGCTTAGCACACCGGGTCACGGCCACGGCCGGTCACTCCCTTATCCGGTGCTGAGCCGCGCCCAGGCACACTGGGACCATGACGACTGGCGCTCCGACCTCCCCGTACACCGCCCGCCGCCGGCGCTCACGGCTGCGCAGGTATCTGCCGCTGGGCCTGGCCGCCTGGCTGGTGCTGGAGATCTGGCTGCTGACCCTGGTCGCGGGCGCGGCGGGCGGGCTCACCGTGTTCCTGCTCCTCGTCGCGGGCCTCGTGGCCGGCTCCGTGGTCATCAAGCGGGCCGGCCGCCGCGCCTTCGCGAGCCTGAACGAGGCCATGCGCCAGGGCGGCTCGCCGGCCCGCGGCGGCGGCAACGGCCTGATGATGCTCGGCGGTCTGCTGCTGATGATCCCGGGCCTGGTCTCGGACGCGGCGGGCCTGCTCCTGCTGCTCCCGCCCGTCCAGCGGGCGGTCGGCCGGCTCGCCGAGAACGCCCTGGAGCGCAGCCTGCGCCGGGTCGCCCCGGGCAGCCTCGGGGACGTGTTCCAGCAGGCCCGCATGCACCGGCCCGACGGCAAGGTGGTGCCGGGCGAGGTCATCAGGGACGACGAGCCGCACGACGCCCCGCCGGGGCCCCGTCCGCCGCTGACGCGCTGAGCGGTCCCGGTGGGGGGCGCGCCCCCGCGCCCCCACCGCATACGACGGCGGGCGCCGTACATGGAGACCATGTACGGCGCCCGCCGTCGTATGCGTCGCGCTGTGTATCGGCCGTGCCGCGCGGGGACTAGGCGCTCTTGCGGCTGTCCCGGGGGTGCACCGCGATGTTCATCGCGCCGGAACGCAGCACCGCCAGACGCTCCTCGAGGACCTCTTCGAGCTCCTCGCGGGTGCGCCGCTCCATCAGCATGTCCCAATGGGTACGCGCGGGCTTGGCCTTCTTCTCCTCAGGGCCGTCGCCGTCCACCAGGAGTGCCTGGGCACCGCAGACCTTGCACTCCCACTCCGGCGGGATCTCCGCCTCCACAGAGAAGGGCATCTCGAAGCGGTGCCCCTTCTCACATGCGTACTCCACGGCCTGGCGCGGGGCCAGGTCGATGCCGCGGTCCGTCTCGTAGCTGGTCACCACGAGGCGCGTACCGCGAAGAGCTCGCTCACTCATGAATCGTGCCTCCCGGGCTTGTCGCCCACAGGACAGGTGTCGCTGTCGTCGTCATCCGGTCAACGTCCGGTCGGCGGTAAAGATTCCCGTTCCGGGTCATGCGTCGCCGTCGTAGCCGCCCCTTGTTCTACCCACAGGCGCCCGGTTTGTCACATCTGCTAGCAGATGTCACCCAGCGTTTCGGCATCTTTGACGCGCAGTAACGGTACGCCTGGCAGGCCAAACGCGTACACTACCGCCCTTTCGCTCCGAGTGCGAAATCGCTTCCGGAACCACCGGCACCGGCCCCCCTCGCGCAGGCCGGGAAGGAGGCGTTCGGGGCGGTCAGGCCCAGACGCCGCGCTCCTCCATGACCTCGCGCAAGGTGCCGATGTGATCCGTCATGATGCCATCGACTCCGAGGTCCAGGAGCCGGTGCATCCGCTCCGGCTCGTTGACCGTCCACACGTGCACCTGGAGTCCGCGCGCGTGGGCGGCGCGGACGAAGCGGTGGTCGGCGACCGGCACGCCCGACTGGAACTCGGGCACCTGTGCGGCCACGGCCGACCGGCGCACCGCGGCCGGCAGGCCCCAGGAGCGCAGCCGCAGGCCCAGCACCCCGCGCGTGCCGAACGAGGTGGCGAGCCGGGGCCCGGCCAGTCGCTGCGCGCGCAGCACCCGCGCCTCGGAGAAGGAGCCCACGCAGACCCGGTCCCAGGCGTCCGCGCGCTCGACCAGCTCCAGCAGGGGGCGCAGCGCCGGCTCCGCCTTGACGTCGACGTTCCAGCGCACCCCGGGGAAGGTCTCCAGCAGCTCCTCGAACAGCGGCACCGGCTCCCGGCCCGCCACGCGCGCGTGCCGTACCTCCGCCCAGGGCAGGTCGGCGATGCGGCCCGCGCCGTCGGTCACCCGGTCCAGCGTGGCGTCGTGGAAGGCGACCAGCCGGCCGTCCGCCGTGGCGTGCACGTCGGTCTCGATGTACCGGTAGCCCAGCTCCACCGCCCGCCGGAACTGCGCCACGGTGTTCTCCAGGCCGTCGGCCGCGCCGCCCCGGTGGGCGAAGGCGATCGGCCCGGGGTGGTCGAGGTACGGGTGGCGCGGGGCGGGCGGCGTCAAGGTCACGGATGCAGTATCACTCGCTCGGGTGTCCCGCCGGCGACGATCGTGCTGCCCGCCGGTGCCGGCGGGACGGCGAACCCGCGCAGGAACACCTGCGCCAGCGGGCCGATGGACACGGCGTACAGCACGGTGCCCACCCCGATGGTGCCGCCGAGGACGAACCCGGTCACCACCACCACGACCTCGACCGCCGTCCGCATCAGCCGGATCGACCGGCCGGTGCGCCGGTGCAGCCCGGTCATCAGCCCGTCGCGCGGGCCGGGGCCGAAGCGCGCCGCGATGTACAGGCCGGTCGCCATGCCGTTGAGGACGATGCCGGCGAGGAGCAGGGGCACGCGCAGGGCGAGGGAGCGGACGTCCGGGAGCAGCGCGAGGGTGCCGTCCATCGCCAGGCCGACCACGAAGACGTTGGAGACCGTGCCCAGTCCGGGCCGCTGCCGCAGGGGGATCCACAGCAGCAGCACCGCCGCGCCCACGATGATCGACAGCACCCCGATGCTGAGTCCGGTCAGTTCCGCGAGCCCCTGGTGCAGCACGTTCCACGGCTCCAGGCCCAGCCCGGCCGCCACGAGCAGCGCGGAGGAAGCGCCGTAGAGCGCGAGCCCCGCGTACAGCTGGACCAGGCGCCGGCCGAGCCGTCGGCCGGACGCGGGTGTGCCTGCGGTGGACGCGGTGGACGCCGAGCCGGCAGTGGACATGGAAATACCCCCCTGGGTGGTGGCGGTGGCCTGACGCATGTCACTCTGTGGCTTGGCGATCCTCGCCATCCATGGCCAATCCGGGGAAGGTGGACTGATCTTCATGGCGCAGTGGACCTCGGCGGTGGGGGCCGCACAGCTCGCCCGGCTCCTCACCTCCCAGCAGGACCGACCGGCCGGCCCCGGCACCCGCCGTCCCCCCGCCTACCGCGCCCTCGCCGACGGCATCCGGCTCCTCGTCCTGGAGGGCCGCGTCCCGGTGGCCGCGCGGCTGCCCGCGGAACGCGAGCTCGCCCTCGCCCTCGCCGTCAGCCGCACCACCGTCGCGGCGGCCTACGAGGCGCTGCGCGGGGAGGGCTTCCTGGAGTCCCGGCGCGGCGCCGGCAGCTGGACCGCCGTACCGGCCGGCAACCCGATCCCCGCGCGCGGCCTGGAACCGCTGCCCCCGGAGGCCCTCGGCTCGATGATCGACCTGGGCTGCGCCTCGCTCCCGGCGCCCGAGCCGTGGCTCACCCGGGCCGTGCGGGGCGCCCTGGAGGACCTGCCGCCGTACGCCCACACCCACGGCGACTACCCGGCCGGGCTGCCCGCGCTGCGCTCGATGATCGCCGAGCGCTACACCGCGCGCGGGATTCCCACCATGCCGGAGCAGATCATGGTGACCACCGGCGCGATGGGCGCCATCGACGCGATCTGCCATCTCTTCGGGGGCCGCGGCGAACGCATCGCCGTCGAGTCGCCGTCCTACGCCAACATCCTCCAGCTGATGCGTGAGGCGGGCGCCCGGCTGGTCCCGGTCGCGATGGCCGAGGGGCTGTCCGGCTGGGACATGGACCGCTGGCGCCAGGTGCTGCGCGAGGCCGCGCCGCGCATCGCCTACGTGGTCGCCGACTTCCACAACCCCACCGGTGCGCTCGCCGACGAGGACCAGCGGCGCCGGCTGGTGGACGCGGCGCGCTCGGCCGGCACCGTGCTCGTCGCCGACGAGACGATGAGCGAGCTGTGGCTCGACGCGGACGTCCGGGACGGCATGCCCCGGCCGGTGTGCGGCTTCGACCCGGCCGGCTCCACGGTGATCACGGTCGGCTCGGCCAGCAAGGCGTTCTGGGCGGGCATGCGCATCGGCTGGGTACGCGCGGCGCCGGACGTCATCCGCAGCCTGGTCGCCGCGCGGGCGTACGCCGACCTGGGCACGCCGGTGCTGGAGCAGTTGGCCGTCAACTGGCTCTTCAGCACGGGCGGCTGGGAGCAGGCGGTCGAACTGCGCCGGGCACAGGCCCGGGAGAACCGGGACGCCCTGGTGGCGGCGGTGCGCCGGGAGCTGCCGGACTGGGAGTTCGAGGTGCCGCGCGGCGGGCTGACCCTCTGGGTCCGGGCCGGCGGCCTGTCCGGCTCCCGCCTCGCCGAGGCCGGCGAGCGCACGGGCGTCCGGGTCCCGTCCGGGCCGCGCTTCGGCGTCGACGGCGCGTTCGAGGGTTACGTGCGGCTTCCGTTCACCGTCGGGGGAGCGGTGGCGGACGAGGCGGCCTCCCGGCTGGCCGCGGCGGCCCGCCTGGTGAAGTCGGGGGCGACGGGGGCGACGGAGTCGCCGCGCACGTTCGTGGCGTAGTCCGGCCGGCGAGTTCCCCCGCGCCCCCGGCCAGCGCCCGGCACCGGTCCCGTCAGGACTCCGCCGTCATGGCTTCCGCCGGTACCGGCGTCTTCTCCGCTGCCGGTTTCGCCAGGTCGGCCGGCCCGGCCCCCACGGCGGCGGCCCGCGGGGGCAGCAGCCCCAGCACCGCCTGCCGGTCGGCGTCGCTCGTGGCGTCGTCGTAGGGGTCGGGCGTACGCGGCACCTGGAGCCGGTGCACCGGGCCGGAGCCCAGCCGGGCGTACCCCCGCCCGGGCGGCACCCGCGTCGGCGGGGTCGTGTGCGGCGCCGCCCCGAGCACCGCCTCCACCTGCTGCGGCGCGGTGGCCCCCAGCACGACCCGCGCGCGTGTGTGCTGCCGTACCGCGTCGCCGAGCGTCTCCGCGCTGTCGAACTGCTCGGCGACCACCACCGTCACGTTCGCCGCGCGGCCGTGCCGCAGCGGCACCTGGAGCAGCGCCTGCGGGTCCTTCCGCCCGTCGGCCGCCGCGAGGTGCGTGAAGACGGCGGGCCGGTCCAGCACGATCCACAGCGGACGCCGGGTGTCCGCGGGCGGCGGGTCGCCCGCCTGCCGGGCCAGGTTGACCGCGATGAGCCGCCGCTCGGTCTCCCGCGCCGCCCACTCCAGGCTGGCCAGCGCCCCGGCGAGCGCGCACTCCACGGCCAGTACGCCGTCCCGGCCGGTCAGGCAGGCGTACTCGCCGGTGCCGCCGCCGTCGACGATCAGCACATCGCCGTGGCGCAGGGCCTGCAGGGCAATGGAGCGCAGCAGGGTGGACGTGCCGCTGCCGGGGTGGCCGACGGCCAGCAGGTGCGGCTCGGTGGAGCGGATGCCGGTGCGCCAGACGACCGGCGGGACGTCGATCCGTTCCTCTCCGTAGGAGAGGGGAAGCGTGCGCTGGACCTCGCTGGGGTCGGTGTAGCCGAGGACGGTCTCGCCGGGCGCGGTGACGAAGGGCTGGGCGGGGATGTCGGCGGGCAGCGGGGCGAGGACGGTCACGGTGAGCCGGTTGCCCTCCTCGTCCCAGTCGAAGTGGTACTCGCGGCCGCGCCCGGCCTTGGCGGTGAGCAACTGCTCGACCCGCGCGCGGGCCTCGGGTTCGCCGTCCGGGAAATAGGCGGGGTAGCGGATCACCAGGTGGCCGACGCGCCCGGCGTCGTCGAACTCGTAGGCGGTGAGGGCCTTTTCCCACTCCCCGCCGTGCGCGTACAGCGGCGCGGGGTCCTCGGGGGCGGAGAAGTACGGCACCAGGGCGTCGTAGAGCGCCTTGAGGCGTTCGGTCTGGGAGGCGTCGGGTCCCGCGGGCACCGACGGGGTGCGGTCGCGGCCCTGCCAGGCCGCCGCCGCCATCACCGTGACGACGGCGAGCAGCGGCCCGTACGGCATCAGGGCCACGACCATGACCGCGGAGGCCGCGAGGAACAGCAGCGGCCCGCGTCTGTCCTTGGGCGTGTCCGCCCACCTGCGACGGCCGGCCGAGGCCAGCACCCGCAGCCCGCGCGAGACGGTGATCAGCGGATGGAGGACGTCGGTGGCGCTGTCGGCCGCCGTCCGGGCCAGTTCCCTGCTCCGGGCGAGCTGCATCCGCGCGAGCTGGGCGCTGTCCTTGCTCAGAATGCGGGGGAGAGGGCGCCGGGCCACTGCTGACTCCTGATCATGCGTGCGGGCGGTACGGGCGGGGTCAGAACTTGATGCCGCCCAGGAGGCTGGCCAGGCTCTCTCCTCCGGCTTTGATGCTCGGGGCGATGCCTGTGGTGGACAGGTAGAAACCGAACAGGGCCGACACCGTGGCGTGCGAGCCCTTCAGTCCGTCCTTGCGGAAGAACAGGAAGACGACGATGCCGAGCAGCAGCACGCCTGAGAGGGACAGGATCATTTGGGGCCTCCTGGTGTCGAAGGTGGGGGACAGTCACCATGAGTTCTTCCAGGATCACAGGATGTATCCATACGATTAAAGGTGCAACTGGGTGAAAAACGGCTTTTCTCGCTCCCTCGGAGGAAGCGGTTGCGGCCCGGTTGACCAGTGCTGTTGCCTCCTGCGGGGCCCGTCGGTGATCTTTACCTCGGGCACATCGGGTCATGTGCCCCGAGAGCCAGTACGCTGGCGATTCACTCGTACGAAGCAGTCCCCCGCATCAGCGAAGCAGTCCCCCAATCAGCATGGAGAGGCGGTCCGGCCATGAGTGAAGCCCCCGACCCCGAGGTCGTGGAGCTGGCGACCAAGATCTTCGATCTGGCCCGGCAGGGGCAGACCGAGGCGCTCGTGGCGTATGTCGACGCGGGCGTCCCCGCCAACCTCACCAACGACCGCGGCGACTCCCTGGTGATGCTCGCCGCCTACCACGGCCACGCCGACACGGTCCGCGCGCTGCTCGCCCGCGGCGCCGCCGCCGACCAGATCAACGACCGGGGCCAGACCCCGCTCGCGGGCGCCGTCTTCAAGGGCGAGACCGAGGTGATCAAGGCCCTTCTGGAGGGCGGGGCCGACCCCGCCAAGGGCACGCCGTCGGCCGTCGACACGGCCCGGATGTTCGGCAAGGCGGAGCTCCTGGAACTGTTCGGCGAGCGCTGAACCGAGTATTCCGACCAGCAACGACACGGAAAACGGGGGAGGCGGTACAGGGCCGCCGGAAATACGGTCGCGGCAGCACACGGCGCGGGTCATCATGACGACGTGATTCACGGACGCGATGGCTGGGCAAGTGTTGCCGCACCGCGCGGGCCGTGATGCGGTCCGCATGGGCCACCGACGAGAGGCAGAGAGAGATGGTCTACAGCAAGCAGGAAACGGCGGGCGCCCCGACGTTGTGTCGCGCGGCCAGGTAACGCGTGTTCACCGGTTGCGTCGACGCTTGATGTGAGGCTGTTTCCCATGTTCGAACCGGTCATAGCGCCCAGCGGCACCCTGCTCGGGCTGCTCCAGCGCGGCCGTGGCGACGGCACGCTGCACGCGCTGACGGCCCCGCGCGCCGAGGCGCTCGCGGCCCTGAACCACTGTGTGCTGCGCGACCCCCGCCACGACTGGCAGGTGGAGAACCGCTCCCTCTACTACGCCCGGCTCTACCTCGACCTGAACGGCGATCTGGATGCCGTGGAGGCGCACCTCTTCGACGCCGAGGACGTGCTCGACACCGACGAGTCCCGCACCGGCCTGGCCCTCGCCGTCCTCGGCCACCTCGCCTCCTACGGCCGGCGGGACGCCCTCGACCTGCTGCGCAGATACGCCGCGCACGGCTCCAACTGGGCCTGGGCCCTCGACGAGCTGGCCCTGCGGGACGACGACGCGGGCCTGCGCGCCCTCGCCGCCCCCGTCCTGGCCCGCTTCGCCACCGACCCCGAGGGCGAGGCCGAACTGGCCGCCGCCGTGCGGGACGCCTTCGAACCGCGGCCCTGGCGATTGTGGGCCGAGGACCCGCGCCCGTCGATCGCCGCACGCGTGCGTGCCGCCCAGGAAACCGGCTGTTTCGACCGCTGGCAGCGGCAGCTGCGCCCCACCGGACCCCGGCCCGGCTGGAGCGTGCGCGCCGTCTTCGAGTGGGCCCAGCAGGGCATGGAGCGCGGTGCCGCCCTCCATGTGCCCGCCGCCCGCTGTCTGGTCGCCGTCGCAGGCCCCGAGGACCGGCCCGAGATCCTCCAGGCCGCCAGGAACGGCGTCGACGGAGCCCGCTGCACCGCCCTGCGCTACCTCGCCGACGGCGACGACCCCGACGCCCTCCAGCTGATCGAGGCCGCGGTCGCCGACGGAACCGCCGTCGTCGTGGAGGCCGCCGTCGACGCCTTCGAACGGATGCGCAGTGCCGCCGCCGTGGACCGCGCGCGAGGCTGGGCCCGGCGCCACGACGCGCTCGGCGCCGCCGCCGGCCGCATCCTGGCCTGCCGCGGCGGTGCCCGCGACCGCGACCTCGTCCTCGCCGCCCTGCGCGAGGCCGTGCGCGGCGAGGGGCCCGACGCGCCCACCCTGTGGACCCTCGTCGACGGCGCCGGACGCCTCGGCATCGGCTGCGCGGCCCCCGTCCTGCGGCACGTCTACCGCGAGACGGCCTCCTCCCACCTGCGGGGCCGCACCGCCCGCGCGCTGGCCGCGACCGACCCCT
This sequence comes from Streptomyces rubradiris, assembly GCF_016860525.1. NCBI lineage: Bacteria > Bacillati > Actinomycetota > Actinomycetes > Kitasatosporales > Streptomycetaceae > Streptomyces > Streptomyces rubradiris. The sequence goes on along the minus strand of NZ_BNEA01000001.1, from coordinate 982,949 downwards.
CCTTCGCCGCCGGCTTCGCCGTCGAGTGCCTGTGGGACTGCGAGGAGACCACCCGCGAACTCGCCGCCCGGCACGCCGAGACCGGTGACACCCGGGTCGTGGAGCGCCTGCGCCGGCTGGCCGCCGACCCGGCCGAGGAGGCCGAGGTGCAGACCGCCGTACGCAGCCGCTTCGGGCCCGACGCCGCCCTCGGCTGACCCTCCCTCGCACTTCCGGCCGGGGTGGACGACCGCCCGGCGGGTGAACTCCGGATGACCCGCGGGCCAGGCCGCCGTGACAGCCGCCCGACCTGCGGGGGCGAGCGGTGCGGGGGCTGCCTGGACCGTGGGGGCGGGGTGCCGTGAGGGGGCGCGGGCGGGGTGCCGTGAGGGGGCGCGGGCGGGCCGCCCAACGCTCATGGGACGTTCCCCGCGCGGAAAGATCGAAGTTGGCGTGGGCACGTCCGGCACGGCGACAACACCGCTATGCGTGTCGTCATCGTGACCGAGTCCTTTCCCCCCGATGTGAACGGCGTGGCCCACTGCGCGCTCCAGACCGCCCGGCACCTCGTAGACCGCGGTCACCACCCGCTCGTCGTCGCCCCCGCCCCGGCGCCCGGCACCGGCCCGGACCCGGACGCCCCCTGCCAGGTCGTCCGGGTGCCCTCCCTGCCGCTCCCCGGCTACCCCCAGGTCCGTATCGCCCTGCCCAGCCGGCGCCTCGCCGCCGCCCTCGTCGCGCACCGCCCCGACGTGGTCCACCTGGCCGGTCCCTTCGTCCTCGGCGTGCGGGGCATGGCCGCGGCCGCCCGGCTCGGCATCCCCGCCGTCGCCGTCTACCAGACCGACCTGGCCGGATACGCCCGCATCTACATGGGCGCCGGAGAGGCCGCGGCCTGGCGGCGGATCCGCTCCGTGCACGCCGCCGCCGACCGCACCCTGGCCCCCTCCAGCGCCGCGCGGAACGCTCTCCAGGAACACGGCGTACCGCGGGTGGCGCTGTGGCCGCGCGGCGTGGACACCGTACGGTTCCGGCCGGACCGCCGCGACGAGGCGCTGCGCCGCGCACTCGCCCCGAACGGCGAGCGGATCGTCGGCTACGTCGGACGGCTCGCGCCCGAGAAGCACGTCGAACTCCTCTCCGGGGTCTGCGGGCTGCCCGGCGTGCGGGTCGTGGTCGTGGGCGACGGGCCCAGCCGCGGTCAGCTCACCGAGGCCCTGCCCGGCGCGGTCTTCCTGGGTCGGCGCACCGGCGGGGAACTGGCCCGGATCTTCGCCTCGCTGGACCTGTTCGTGCACACCGGCCCCTACGAAACCTTCTGCCAGACCGTCCAGGAGGCCATGGCCGGCGGGGTGCCGGTCGTCGCGCCCGCCGCCGGCGGCCCGCTCGACCTGGTGGCCCACGGCCGCACCGGCCTGCTCGTCCCGCCGCGCGACGCCACCGCCGTCCGGGAGGCCGTCCGCGCGCTGGCCGCCGACCCCGCCCGGCGGGCCGCGTACGGCGCCGCCGCCCGCGCGAGCGTCGAGGGCCGCACCTGGGCCGCCGTCGGCGACCAGCTGCTCGACCACTACGACCAGGTCCTCGCGGCCCGCCGGACGGTGGTGGCGGCATGAGCGGCCCATCCCTGCGCATCGTCCGCCTCGCCAACTTCGTCACCCCCGCCTCCGGCGGCCTGCGCACCGCCCTGCGCGAACTCGGCAAGGGATACCTGGCCGCCGGCCACGAACCCGTCCTGATCGTGCCCGGCGAACGGCACACCGACCGCGAGACCGAGCAGGGCCGGGTCATCACCCTGCCCGGCCCGCCGCTGCCCGGCACCGGCGGCTACCGGGTCCTCACCGACCGGCGGCGGGTGGCCGCCCTCCTGGCCGAGCTGGCCCCGGACCGCCTGGAGGTCTCCGACCGGACCACCCTGCGCTGGACCGGCCGCTGGGCCCGGCGCGCGCGTGTGCCCGCCGTGATGGTCTCCCACGAGACCGCCGACGGCGTCCTGCGCACCTGGGGCCTGCCCGAACCGCTCGCCCGGCGCGCCGCCGACTCCCTCAACACCCGTACCGCGCACGTCTACTCACGGGTGGTGTGCACCACCGGTTTCGCCGAGCGGGAGTTCGTCCGCGTCGGCGCGCGCAACGTCGTACGCGCCCCCCTGGGCGTCGACCTGATGGAACGCCACCCCGCGCTGCGCGACCCGGGCTTGCGGGCCCGCCACGCTTGCGTGGACGAGACGCTGCTCGTGATGGCCTCCCGGCTGTCCGTGGAGAAGCGACCCGGCATGGCCCTGGACGCCCTGGAGGCGCTGCTGCGGCGCGGACGGCGGGCGGTGCTCGTGGTCGCCGGAGACGGGCCGCTGCGGCCCCGGCTGGAGCGACACGCCCGCGCCCGCGCGCTGCCGGTGACCTTCCTCGGGCACGTGTCCGACCGGGCCGCCCTCGGCGCGCTCCAGGCGTCCGCCGACGTGTGCCTCGCGCCGGGGCCCGCCGAGACCTTCGGCCTGGCCGCGCTGGAGGCCATGGCGTGCGGCACGCCCGTGGTGGCGAGCGCCCTGTCCGCGCTGCCCGAGGTCATCGGCTCCGCCGGGGCCACCGCGGCCGGCGGCCCGGAGACGTTCGCGGACGCCGTGGAACAGCTCCTGGCACGCGCCGAACCCGGGCGGCGGGAAGCGGCACGCGCGCGTGCGGAGTGCTTCGGCTGGGGAGCGGCCGTGGAGGCGTTCCTCGCGGCCCACGACGCGCCGGAGGTGCCGCGCCGCGCCGAGGCCCGGCCCGCCGTGCCGGAGCCGGAGGGCGTGGCGTGACAGCCGGCGCCGTGCGCCGCCCGGGCCGGGCGCGGTGCCGGGGCGGCCGGTGCCCGTGGTCCGGGCAGGCTCCGGCGCCGGGCCACGGCCGGTCGGGCGGTCGGTGACCGCTCTGGTTCGCCGCTCGGTGTCCGCTGGTGCGGCGGGCCTGGGGCGCGTTTCGTCCGTCGTGCGGCCGGTGACCGCTGCGGTTCGCCGGTCCCCGCGGGAGACCACCGGCAGGGCGCCGTTGGTGCCTTTCCGGCGGTGCTGTCCCGGACGTTGGGCCGGAGGGGCGGCCGGGGTCAGCGGCGGCGTACCGGGACGAACCTGACCGGCGTGCCCGGCGGGGCCTGGGCGGCGGCCGGCAGGTCGGCGGCGCGCACCACCGCGATCACCGGGTAGCCGCCGGTGGTCGGATGGTCCGCGAGGAAGACCACCGGACGCCCGTCCGGCGGCACCTGGACCGCACCGAGCACCATCCCCTCGCTGGGCAGTTCCCCGGGCCGGGCCCGCTCCAGCGCGGGCCCCTCGGTACGCAGACCGATGCGGTTGCTCGCCGGGGAGACCCGGTACGGGCGCGTGGTGAGATCCCGGACCGCGCCCGCCGTGAACCAGTCGTCGCGCGGCCCCAGCGTCACCCGGAGCACCAGCTCGGCGGGCGGACGCGGCTGCGGAGCGCCGTCCACGCGCGCGGGAGGGCCGGCCGGGATGCCCAGCGGCAGCACCGTCCCGTCCGTGAGCGGGGCCGGGCCCAGGCCGGACAGCAGGTCGGTGGCGCGGCTGCCCAGGACCGGCTCCACGGCGATGCCGCCGGATACGGCCACGTAGCCGCGTACTCCGGCCGTGGCCGCGCCCACCTCCAGCAGCTCGCCCGCCGGTACCACGACCGGGGCGCCCCACGCGGCCGGGCGACCGCCCACCGACACCGGGCCCGGCGCGCCGCCGACCGCGACCGTCACTGTGCGACGCGGGCGCAGCGCGCAGCCGCTGAGCGTGGTCTCCAGGACGGCGGCGTCCGGCGGGTTGCCGACGAGCCGGTTCACCAGCACCGCCGCGGGTGGATCGAGCGCCCCGGAGCGGGGCACGCCGAGATGCGCGTACCCCGGCCGTCCCAGGTCCTGCACGGTGGTCAACGCCCCGGCGCGTACGACGACGAGCACCCGGTCGCTCATACGCCCACCTTCCCGGAGGGGGCCACGAGGTCGCCCGTGGCGCACGCCGGTACCCCGGCGGTAGCCGCCCGCGCGGTGGCAGTCCGTGCCCCTGCGGCGGCCACGCGCGCGTGGCCGGCAGCCGTCCGCCGCCCCTGCTTCCCCTTTCCCGTCACGCGTCCCCCAGGGGTACGAACCGCACCCGTGCCCCCGGCGTCAGCAGCGCGGCCGGTGTGCGCGTGTGGTCCCAGAGCACCGCGTCCGTCGTGCCGATCAGCTGCCAGCCGCCGGGGGAGGAGCGCGGGTACACCCCCGTGTACGGCCCGGCGAGCGCGACGGCGCCCGCGGGGACCGCCGTGCGCGGGGTGGCGCGGCGCGGGACGGCGTAGCGGTCCGGCAGCCCGGTGAGATAGCCGAAGCCCGGGGCGAACCCGCAGAAGGCCACCGTGAACTCGGTACCGGCGTGGATGCGGGCCGCCTCCCGCTCGGTCACCCCCCAGAGCCCGGCGACCACCGCGAGGTCCGGTCCGTCGTAGCGCACGGGCAGTTCGATCAGCTCGCGCGCGTGGGAGGGCGCCTCCGGTATGCGCGAGGTGGTCAGTTCCGCCGCCCAGCGGTCCGGGTCGGCCAGCCCGTCGAGCAGGACCGTACGGGCCGCGGGAACGATCTCCCGCACGGTGAGCGAGCCCTCCGCGCGGCGGCGCAGCAACACCGCGTGCAGGGCCTGCGCCTCCTCCCCGGAGGACACCTCCACGAGGAGCGCGTCGTCGCCCACGGGAAGCGCCCTCACGCGAACGCCTCCACCCGCACGCCCGCCGCCACCAGCCGCTCGCGCACCCGGCGGGCCAGACCCACCGCGCCGGGCGTGTCGCCGTGCAGGCACAGCGACCGGGCGCGCACCGTGATCCGCGCGCCGGAGTGCGCGATGACCGCGCCGGAGCACGCCAGACTCACCGAGCGCTCCACGACCGTGTCCGGGTCGGTCACCACGGCGCCCTCCCGGCCGCGCGGCACCAGCGTGCCCTCGTCGGTGTACGCGCGGTCCGCGAAGGCCTCCGGAACGGCCGGCAGCCCCGCCTCGGCGGCCAGCGCCAGCAACCGCGAGCCGGGCAGGCCCAGCACCGGCAGCGAGGGGTCCGCGAGCCGCACCCCGTCGATCACCGCGCGGGCCTGCTCGGCGTCGTGCACCACCCGGTTGTAGAGCGCGCCGTGCGGCTTGACGTACGCCACGCGCGCCCCCGCCGCCCGGGCGAACACCTCCAGGGCGCCGATCTGGTAGGCCACCTCGGCCGCCAGCTCGGCGGACGGCACGTCCATCGCGCGCCGCCCGAAACCGGCCAGGTCCCGGTAGGACACCTGCGCGCCGATCGTCACGCCGCGCCCGGCCGCCAGCTCGCACACCCGGCGCATGGTGGCCGCGTCCCCCGCGTGGAAGCCGCAGGCCACGTTGGCGCTGGTGACGACGGACAGCAGCGCCTCGTCGTCGGTCAGCCGCCAGCGCCCGAAGCCCTCGCCGAGGTCGGCGTTCAGATCGATCGCGGTCATGGTGTCCTCGTTCTCCAGTATCCCGTCTCGTGCGGGCCGCCCGTCCGGCCGTTCCTGACGGTGTTCGCCCGCGGTGGTTCTCGTAGGGCCGGCGGTCCGGCCGCCCCGCGCGCCTAGGCCAGCTCCCTCCCGCGCGTCTCCGGCAGCCCCAGCAGGGCCAGTGCGGCGACGCCGTAGCCGATCGCGCCGAAGACCAGCGCGCCGCCGACGCCCCAGCTGTCCGCGAGGAACCCGACCACGGTCGGGAACACCGCGCCCACCGCCCGGCCCGTGTTGTACGTGAAGCCCTGCCCGGTGCCGCGCACCGCCGTCGGGTACAGCTCGCTCAGGTAGGAGCCGAAACCGCTGAAGATGGCCGACATGCAGAAGCCGAGCGGGAAACCGAGCACCAGCAGCAGGGTGTCGGCGCCGTGCGGGATGTTCGCGTACGCCAGGATGCACAGCGCCGACAGCAGCGCGAACAGCCAGATGTTGTTCCGCCGGCCCAGCCGGTCGGTCAGCACCCCGCCGGTCAGGTAGCCGAGGAAGGCACCGGAGATCAGGAAGGCCAGATAGCCGCCGGTGCCCACCACCGACAGGCCGCGTTCCGACTTCAGGTACGTCGGCACCCAGGTCGCCAGCGTGTAGTAGCCGCCCTGCACGCCCGTCGACAGCAGGCTCGCCAGGAGCGTGGTGCGCAGCAGGCCCGGCTCGCCGTCCCGGCCGGGGCGGAAGACGGCCGCGAACGAGCCGCGCCGCGGGTCCTGTTCCCGGGCCGCCGTCGCCGTGGGAGCGTCGCGCACCCGGCGGCGCAGCCACACCACGAGCAGCGCCGGCAGCGCCCCGGTCCAGAACATCACCCGCCAGGCCAGGTCCTCGTCGACGAAGGAGAACACCAGCGTGTAGACCACCGCCGCCAGTCCCCAGCCGACCGCCCAGGAACTCTGGACCGCGCCGAGCGTACGGCCCCGGTGGCGCGCGCCCGTGTACTCGGCGACCAGGATCGCGCCGACCGCCCACTCGCCGCCGAAGCCGAGGCCCTGGAGGGCGCGGAAGACCAGCAGCGTCTCGTAGGTGGGCGCGAAGCCGCAGGCGACCGTGAACACGGCGTACGTGGCCACCGTGATCATCAGCGCCCGGACCCGGCCGACCCGGTCCGCGACCACGCCGGCCACGGCCCCGCCGACCGCCGAGACCACCAGCGTCACCGTGGTGAACAGACCGGTCTGGCCGCTGTCGAGGCCGAAGTACGCCGCGAGCGCCACCATGCTCAGCGGCAGGGTGAAGTAGTCGTAGGAATCCAGGGCGTATCCGCCGAAAGCTCCGGCGAACGCGCGCCGGCCGCGCGGGCCGAGGGCGCGCAGCCAGCCGAACGCGCCGTCCTCACCGGCCTGTTCACCGCGCGCCGACCGTACGTCGGGGGAGGGACCGGACCGGGGTGGTGGGGTCGTGCTCATGGGCACCTCGCAGAAGGGACGGAGGGTGCGGGGAAGTGAGCCGTGCGGAGCACCGTAGAGGATCGTTCAACGATCCCTCAATACCCATGTTGTTTCGTCCTGATGTCTGCGCTTGAATTCCGGGCATGGCAGAGCAGCTGACGGGACTGGCCGGCGACCGTGTCCTCCTGGGCCGCACCAGCACCGCGGAGCGGGTCTCCGACATCCTCAGGAGCCGCATAGCCGAGGGGTACTTCCCGCCCGGCACCCGGCTGTCGGAGGACAGCATCGGCGGGGCCCTCGGCGTCTCCCGCAACACCCTGCGCGAGGCGTTCCGGCTGCTCACCCACGAGCGGCTGCTGATCCACGAACTCAACCGGGGCGTCTTCGTCAGGGTGCTGACGGTCGAGGACGTGGAGGACATCTACCGCACGCGCGCGCTGGTCGAGTGCGCCGTCGTCCGCGGCCTCGGCGCGCCGCCGTACCGGCTCGGCGGACTGGTCGCGGCGGTCGAGGAAGCGCACACGGCCGCCGCGGAGGACGACTGGAAAGGCGTGGGTACGGCCAACATCCACTTCCACCGGGAACTCGTCGCCCTGGCCGGCAGCGAACGCACCGACGAGCTGATGCGCAGCGTCTTCGCCGAACTGCGCCTGGCCTTCCACGTGGTGGACGACCCGCGTCGGCTGCACGAGCCCTACCTCGCCCGCAACGCCGGGATCCTGCGGGCGCTCCAGGCCGGGGACACGAAAGGCGCGGAACGGCTCCTGGAGAGGTACCTCGCGGACTCCCTGGAACGGGTCGTCGAGGTCTACCGACGCCGCGTGGGCGAGGACACGGCCGGCCTCTCCTGAGCGACGTGGCCGGGCCCTCCTGAGCGACGCGACCGGCTCCTCTCTGAACCAGGCGCGCCAGGCCTCCCTCGAACCGGTGTGTCCGGCCCTTCTCGGACCGGCGTGCCCGGCCCCGCCCGAACCGCCCGGCAGGCTCTCTTCCGCCTCTGTGACGGTCGTCGCTTCTGAGCCGTTTGGGCCGATGTCAGACCCAGGACCTAGTCTGTGCACCGTGACTTCGCCTGCATCGACGGACAGTGTTCCGCCCCAGCTCAGCGCGGGGCCGCGCCCGGCGCAGGGCCCGGCCGCCGACGAGGGGCTGGCGCGTCGGCTGCGCGCGCTCGCCTGCACCGCGCCGCTGCACGACCTGGACGCGCGCAAGGCCAACCTGGCCGGCGAGTACTCGGTGTACGGGATGGCCGAGGTGGCCCTGGCCGCCATCGACCTGGTCACGCTGAACATGGACTTCGACACGGGCGCCGACCACGAACAGGTCGTCGGCCGCCTGGTGCCGCGCATCGCCGCCCAGGCGCCGCACCGGCCCACCGCCGAACACGAGCGCGTGGCCCGCTGGGTCCTGGAGAACCTGATCAACGTCGGCAGCGTGGACCGCGGCTTCCGCGCGGTCTACGGCACCTTCGCGCCGGACGGCACCTACGTCCGCCGCGACTACGACTTCAAGCTGATCGAGGAGGTCCCCGGCCCCGGCGGCACGGTGTACCTGCGCACCACGGACGAGGCGGTCAACGTCCTGGTCGGCGCCCTCGACACGGACGTCACCAGCGCCCAGATCGCCGCCGAGGTCAAGCTGGAGGTGCTGATCAGCCGCGGCCGGCTCGCCGACGCCCAGCTCGCCGCCGAACAGGCCCGCTACCGCACGGTGCAGTACTCCGAGTCGCTGCGCCGGGCCCTGGAGGCCACCCGGCGCAACGTCCGCGCGGTCGACTGGCTCAACACCGTCCCCGACATGATCGCCGAGGCCCTGGACCACGTGGCCGAGCGCTACCGCCACGAGAACGCCATCCTCACCAACATCCGCAAGGCCCGCGACGAGACCGAGGAGCCCGAGCACAAGCGCCGCGCCGCCGAGCTGGTCGACATCGTCAAGGACTGCATCCGGCGCCACACCCAGCTCCAGTCGCGCCTGCTGGAAGCCGGCCCGCTGTTCCGCGCCGAACAGGACCGGCAGGCGTTCGCCACCCCGGCGGCGACGGCCGGGATAGACCTCTACGGCCATCTCGTCGCCCCCGTCCTGCCGTTGCCGCTGGAGCGGGCGATCCGGGTCACCGACGCGTTCTTCGCGCGCGGCACCGGACCGCGCACCCCGGTGTCCGTCCGGGTCGGCGACCTCGTCGACATCCTGCTCACCCCGCCGGTGGAGCGGGAGCACCTGGGCGCGGAGATGCCCGAGCCCGACCTGATCGCCACGCCCGACGACAGCCGGTTCAGCGAGGAACAGCTCGCCGCGGCGACGCAGCTGCTGGACCTGCCGCCGGACGCGCCCAGAAGACTGTCCGGGCTGCTCGCCGAGGCCCGCCGCAGCGGCGACCCCGACCTCGCCTACCTGGTGGCGCTGCTGGCCGTCCACGCGGCCAGCCCCGCCGTCGGCACCGCGTACCGGCAGGGCGAGGAGAAGCTGCTGTTCGCCGTGGACGACGGCACCGAGCTGGACGATCCCGAATTCGGCGGGGCCGACCTCATCGTGGGAACGGCCCTGCTGGACGCCGCCGGGATGGCGGCCGACCGGACGGAAGCAGCATGACCGAGCACCACCGCGACAAGGAGCCCAACCCGTGACCGAGCACGTCGAGTGGAGCGAGGCGGAGACACCCGCCCCGCCGGCGTCCACCGCCGTCACCCCCGCCGACGCCGCCGACGCGGCGCGGCTCGTCGCCTTCGGGCTCCAGCCCAAGCTGGCGCCCGCCCGCGACCAGGAGTACACCGAACTGCTGCGCCGCTACCGCGAGGACCCGGCCTTCGCCCGGCTCGCCGACGCCGTCGCCGCCGGACTGGGACTCGTCGTGCTGGAGGTCTCCCCGCGCGCGGGCATGGCCGTCACCGCCGCCGAGGACTCGGTCTTCGCCGTCCGCATGGGCGACTACGCGCGCCGCACCGCCGCCGACTCCGGCGACCGCTTCCTGCACGGCCTCGCCCACCTCGCCATCGCCGCCCTGGCGTTCCCGCGCCCCGAGGACCTCGCCGACGACTCCTACATCGGCCGGGTCACCGTCAACGGCGTCGACGCCTTCGTCCGGCAGGCCTGCCGCCGCCTGGAGGAGCGCGCCGAGGAGCAGGGCGAGAACACCGACCCGGCCACCGACGCGCCCGGCCTGGAGGCCGCCTGGCGGATCTGGGCCCGGCGCAGCGCCACCGGCGCCACCAAGGACGCCCGCCGCCCCGCCGCCTCCACCACCGGCATCGTCGCCAAGGCCCTGGCCTTCCTCACCGACTCCGGCTTCCTGCAGCGCACCGGCGACGACAACGGCGGCACCTACCGCACCACCGCCCGCTACCAGCTCCAGGTCCGCGACATGGCCGGCAACGCCGCCCTGGCCGAACTGTCCGAGCTGGGCGTCGTACCGGTCACCGACGGCACGGCCACCCTGCTGCCCGCCGAGGACACCGACGACCTGGACCTGGTGGCCGACGCCGGGCTGCCGTTCCACTCCTGAACGCCACGCACGACCAGAAGCCCGAACGCCCCGCACCGCAAGAACCCTGATCCCCCTCCACCGCAAGAACACTGACGAGAGTCCGCCATGTACGAGCTGTCCCGGGTCCGCCTCTACTCCATCGGTCCCGCCGGTGCGCGCTACGCCGACACCGTGCTTGACCTGCGGGGTGTCGGCGAACCCGTGCCCGACCCGGCGCCCACGCAGGCGGAGTTCTTCGAGGAGGAGCCGTCCGGCCCGCCGCGCCGTCCCGCGCCCGCGGGCGTGCTGTTCCTGGAGAACGGCGGAGGCAAGTCCGTCCTGCTCAAGCTGATCTTCTCGGTGATGCTGCCGGGCCACCGCAACACCCTCGGCGGCGCCAGCTCCGGTGTGCTGCGCAAGTTCCTGCTCGCCGACGACTGCGGCCACGTGGCCCTGGAATGGCAGCACGTGCAGACCGGCGAGTGCGTGGTCGTCGGCAAGGTCAGCGAGTGGCGCGGACGGCAGGTCTCCAACGACCCGCGCAAGTTCGCCGAGGCCTGGTACTCCTTCCGCCCCGGACCCGGCCTGAGCCTGGACAGCCTGCCCGTCGCCGAGGCCACCGCCGTACGGCCGCCCGCCGAGGGCACCTCCGGTGCGCACGGCCGCCGCCGCACCATGAAGGGCTTCCGCGACGCCCTCATGGAGGCCGGCAAGGCCTACCCGCACCTGGAGGTCCACTGGGAGGAGATCCACGAACGCTGGACCGAGCACCTCGGCGATCTCGGCCTTGACCCCGAACTCTTCCGTTACCAGCGGGAGATGAACGCCGACGAGGGCGAGGCGGCCGGCCTCTTCGCGGTCAAGAAGGACTCCGACTTCACCGACCTGCTGCTGCGCGCCGTCACCGACACCCGCGACACCGACGGCCTCGCCGACCTGGTCAGCGGCTTCGGCAACAAGCTCGGCCGGCGCGCCGAGCTGATCGCCGAACGGGATTTCACCGCCGGCTCGGTCGACCTGCTCGGAAGGATCGTGGAGGCGGCCGACGCCCGGGCACGCGCGCGTGACGTGCACGCGGGCGCCGAACGCCGTACCCGCACGCTGGCCCGGCGGCTGTCCGCGCGCGCCGTGCGGGAGCGGGTCCGGGCCGCCGACCTCGCCCAGCGGGTCACGGCCGCCGCCTACGCCGTCACCCACTCCGAGGGCGCCCGCGAGCGCAGTGCCCTCATCGCCGCCGAACTCGCCTACCGGCACGCCTCCCTGGCCCTGGCCGCCGCCGAGAAGTCCGCCGCCGCGCAGAAGCGCGAACTGGCCGACGCCCGCACCCTGCACTCCGCCTGGCAGGCCGCCGAGGCCGTGCTGCGCCACCGGGCCGCCGCCGACCGTGTCGCACGCGTGTCCGCCGCCATCCAGGAGGCCGAACGGGACGCGGCCCCCGCGCTCGCCGCCCGCGCCAAGGCCGCCGTGGACCTCGTACGGGCCCTGCACGCCGCCGCCGAGAGCGCCGAGAACCTGGCCAACGAGGAGGAGGAGCGGTCCGCCGCCCTCCAGGAGGCCGGCGACTCGGCCTACCGCGACTCCACCGCCGCCGCCACCGAGGCGCAGCGGGCCCGCAGCGAGGCCGGGCACCTGCGCCAGCGGCTCGCCGAGGTCGAGCAGGAGACCGCCGAGGCGGTCCGCGCGGGCTGGCTGGACGACAGCTCCCCGGACGCCGACCCGGCACGGGCCGCGCTCGCCGCCAGCGACGCCGAGAAGACCGCCGTGGCCGCCTGGGACGCGGCCCGGGAGGCCGCCCGCAAGGCCACTGAGCACGCCCGCGAGGCCGCCGCCGCCGAGTCCCGTGCCGAGCTGACCGCGGCCCGCGCGGCGGACGCGGCCACCGCCGCCGAGCGAGCCTACGAGGCGGAGCGGCGCCTGGCCGAGTCGCTGGCCGCCGAGGAACGGCTGGCCGAACTGCTGAGCCTGCCCGGGGCCCCGGGCACCGTCCGCGTGCCCGGCCCGCGCACCGGGTCCGACCCTGCCGCCCCGGCTCCCCGCACCGGGTCCGACCCCGCCGCCCCGGCTCCCCGCACCGTCGCGGAAGGCGCCCTCACGCCCGAAGAGCTCGACCGCTTCGCCGACGAACTGCGCGAACTCCTCGACGACGCCGTGTCCACCGCCGAACGGCACCTGTTCGACCTGCGCACCGCCGCCGCCGACGACGCCCGCATCCTCGGCGCCCTCGGCGACGGCGGCCTGCTGCCGCCCGGCCCGGACGTTCTGGCCACCGTCGAGTTCCTCGGCGAGCACGGCATCCCCGCGCTCCCCGGCTGGCGCTACCTCGCCCAGGCCGTCGACCCGGCCGACCACGCGCGCGTGCTCGCCGCCCGCCCCGAGCTGGTCGACGGCGTGATCATCACCGACCCGGACACACACGCGCGCGCCCGCGAGGCCCTCGGCGACGCCGCCCTGCTGCCCCGCTCCGCGGTGGCCGTCGGCACCGCCGCCGCGCTGCTCGCCCCGCCGCCCGCCGCCGACGCCACCCCCGGTGACGTGTTCCTGGTGCCGCCGAACCCGGCCATGCACGACGAACACGCCGCCGACGAGGAACGGCAGGCACTGCGCGCCCGGGCCACCGAGCGCGACGAGGAGATCCGCGTCCTCGCCGCTCGCCTCGGCAAGGACCGCGAACTGGCCGCCCGGCTCGCCTCCTGGCGCACCGGCTGCCCCGCCGGGCGCCTGACCGAGCTGGCCCGGGCCGCCGAGGAGGCCCGCGCGTTCGCCGAGGAGGCCGAGGCCGAACTCGGCGAGGCGCGGACCGTCCGCGCGGAGGCGGAGGAGACCGCGGCCGAGGCCGTGCGGGTCCGCGACGAGCGGCAGGAGGCCGCGCAGAAGGCGCGGCGCGCCGCCGACGCCCTCGCCGGTCTCGCCCACCGGCTGCGCGAGCGCGCCGGCTGGCAGGTGAAACTGCGTGAACTCGCCGACGAGGCGGCCGAGTCCGAGGCCCGCGCCCAGACCTGCCTGGAGCGCGCCCGCGCCGCCGACGAGGACCGCCGGGCCGCGCAGCGCGCCGCCGACGACGCTCGCCGCACCGCGCGCGCCCTGCGGGCCGAGCGCTCCGAGATCGCCGGCGCCCCCGACGACGTACCCGTCGCGGACGCGGACGCCCCGGAGGCGTCCCTGCCCGCCCTCCGCGAGGCCTACCGGGCCGCCTCCCAGGTGTACGAGAAGGTCGGCGTCGGCGCCGACCTGCGCGCCGAGCAGGCCCGCGCGGAGAGCGACGAGAGCGCCGCCCGCGCCGAACTGGACCGGCTCAGCAACAAGGTCCGCACCCGCGCCGAGCAGCTGCTCCAGTCGCCCGACGGCTCCGACGGGCCGTCCCGGCAGGCCGCCGCCGCGCGCGCGGAGGAGCTGGTGCAGCTCCTGGAGACCCGCATGTCGACCGCGAGCGAGCAGCTCGGGCGGCTGCGCGGTGAGGCCGAGCGGCACGCCCCCGAGGACGGCGAGGCGCACACCGAGCTGCCCGGGGAACTGATCCCGCGCGACGCCGAGCACGCCCAGGCGCTGCTGCGCACCGCCACGGCCGAACTCGCCGCGCGCACCGAGGCGCTGGCCGAGGCCCGGGAGGCGCACGCGGAGCTGCTGGAGGCCCACCGCGCCGCCGAGGACGCGGCCGGCGGCTTCGACGAGATCGCCGCCATGCTCCGCGACCTGCTGCGCGAACAGGCCCCCGAGGAGGATCCGGAGGAGCCGGAGCCGTACCCCGGCACCCTGGAGGAGGCCCGGCACTCCGCCGCCGAGGCCCGCCGCTCCCTGCGCGGCTGCGCCGCCGACCTGTCCGCCGCCGAGGCGGCCGTGCGCGAGGCGAGCGACGTCCTCGTCCGGCACGCCAACTCCACGCGCTACGAGCAGGTCCGCACCCCCGCCCGCCAGCAGATCCGGGAACTGCCCGCGTCCGCGCTGCCCGAGCACGCCCAGAAGTGGGCGGACGCGTTCGCGCCCCGGCTGCGCGTGCTGACCGACGAGCTGGCCCAGCTGGAACGCAACCGCGACTCCATCGTGGACCGGCTGCGCGGCCTCGTGGAGTCCGCCCTCGCCACCCTGCGTTCCGCCCAGCGGCTCTCCCGGCTGCCGGAGGGACTCGGCGAGTGGTCCGGGCAGGAGTTCCTGCGCATCCGCTTCGAGGAACCCGACCAGGCCACGCTCACCGAACGGCTCGGCGAGGTCATCGACGAGGCCACCCGCGCGGCCGTGAAGAAGAACTCCGACCTGCGCCGCGACGGCATGTCCCTGCTGCTGCGGGGCGTCGCCGCGGCCCTCCAGCCCAAGGGCGTGGCCGTCGAGATCCTCAAGCCCGACGCCGTACTGCGCGCCGAGCGTGTCCCCGTCGGCCAGATGGGCGATGTGTTCTCCGGCGGTCAGCTGCTCACCGCGGCCATCGCCCTGTACTGCACGATGGCCGCGCTCCGCTCGAACGACCGGGGCCGCGACAAGCACCGGCACGCGGGCACGCTGTTCCTGGACAACCCGATCGGCCGCGCCAACGCGACCTATCTGCTGGAGCTCCAGCGGGCCGTGTCCGACGCGCTGGGCGTCCAGCTGCTGTACACCACCGGCCTGTTCGACACGACCGCCCTCGCCGAGTTCCCGCTGGTCATCCGCCTGCGCAACGACGCCGACCTCCGGGCGGGCCTGAAGTACATCAGCGTCGAGGAACACCTGCGGCCCGGTCTGCCCCAGCCGCCCCAGGCGGGGGAGACGGTGCACAGCGAGATCACGGCGACGCGCATGTTCAGGAAGCCGGCGCCGAGCGCTCCGTAGCGGGCCCACGTTCGCCCGGCCCGTTCCGCGTCGCGCAACACACCGCGCGACGCGGAACGGGCCGGCGGCGCGGCGCGGTGCCGTCGAGCGCCGCCGTCAGAAGCCGTACCCCATCCGCCGGGACAGCTCGGCGCCCGCCGCGGCCGTACGCCGGGCCACCTCGGGCAACCGGTCCGCGTCGAGCCGGTACACCGGACCCGAGACGCTGATCGCCGCGATCACCTCGCCGTCGTGCGCGCGCACCGGGGCCGCGACGGCCGCGAGACCCAGCTCCAGCTCCTCCACCGTGACGCCGTACCCCTGCCGGACCACGGCCTCCAGCTCGGCGCGCAGCATCGCCGCACCCGTGACCGTACGATCCGTGAACCGCGTCAGCGGCCGCGCCAGCAGACCCTCGCGCAGGGTCGGCGACAGGTGCGCGAGGAGCACCTTGCCGCTGGACGTGGCGTGCAGCGGGGTGCGCCGGCCCAGCCAGTTCTGCGCGGTCACGGCCGCGGTGCCGCGGGCCTGCATGATGTTGACCGCCGCGTCGTCGTCGAGGACGGCGATGTTGACCGTCTCACCCAGCTCGTCGGCGACCTCCCGGCACACCGGGACGCCCTCCTGGGAGATGTCCAGACGCACCGCCGCCGCTCCCGCCAGGCGCAGCACACCGGCCCCCAGGTAGTACTTCCCGCGGTCCTTGGCCTGGGCCACCAGGCCCCGGTGCTCCAGGACGCCGAGCAACCGGAACGCCGTGGACTTGTGGACGTCCAGCTCCTCGGCGATCTCGGTGACGCCCGCCTCGCCGTGCCGGGCGAGGATCTCCAGCACGCTCACGGCACGGTCCACCGACTGCACCGCGCCGGCCGCCCCACGGCCGCCCCGCCGGTGTGCGCGCCCCGGCTCCCGGCCGGCCTCGTCCTCGCCGCCGTCGGGCTGGTTCTGCGTACGGGGCATGGCTCGGCTCTCGTCACCTGGTGGACCGGGTTGGTTGCGCACAGCGCCTCGTCGTGCGCCATACGGAATTCGATGCTATCGAAGCGCCCGGTCAGGAGTGCGACAGCTGCCCCGCCCCACCCCTGCGACGTATCCGCTCCTGGTCCCGCAGGGCCGCGCGCTCCTCGCGGCGACGGGCCCGCCGCTCCCGGCGGAGGGCCCGGGCCGTGCTGCTCGGCTCCGAGAGGACGCCGTGCCGCTGGTTCCACACCTGGCGGGTCACCCACACGTCGACCGCGGCCCACGTGGCCACCACCGTGGCGGCCACACTGGCCATCACCATCGGGAACGCCAGCCAGGAACCGGCCAGCGCGCACAGGAACGCGATCATCGCCTGGATCAGCGTCACCGCGATGACGAGGACGGCCCGCACCGCCGCCGCACGCACCGGATCGGGCACCGGATGCCGGCGCGCGGGCTCCTCGACCCACAACGGCCGGTAGCCGTACCGCGGTTCATCACCGCCGGGCGCCCTGCCGTCCTGCGCTGCCGTGCGGCCCCACCGTGCCCGCGAATGCCCCGCCCCGCTGTTCCCGGGCGCCTCGCGCCATTCCGCCGTGCCCGTCACCGTGTCACTCCCCACCGCCGGCAGACCGCTCGCCCCCGGAGTCCCAGGACCCCGTCTCCCCAGTGGCTGCCCGGCTTGCGCCGCTTTACGCCGCCAGGGCGCGGGATGCGGCCGCTGTGGCCTGATCCGCCCCCAATTCCCATAGAGGAGGACGAACGAGACCGTGCGAAGATTCCCGCACGCCGAAAAAATCCGGCCAACCGCCCGTCAAAGTTGCCACAAGCGGCCGGCCGTGGCCCTCCGGATCGCGGTGGCAATCTCCCCTAATGCCCGGACAACTCGCCATCTCTCGCGTGCGGTGCGGAACTTCACCCACCGGACGTGTCTTCGAGTTACCTGTGCGGCGGTAGTAGGCTCGCGCCGTTTGCTGACGGACATCAACACCCCCGACCTGCGGGGGTCGAGCTGGGGGAGGCCATGCGCTTTCGCGGGAAGTCGATCCGCCGGAAGATCGTGGCGCTGCTTCTCGTGCCGCTGGTGTCCCTGACCGGCGTCTGGGCGTTCGCCACGGTGTTCGCGGGCCGGGAAGTGGCCCAGCTGTTCCGCGTGTCGGACGTCGTCGAGGACATCGGCTACCCGGCCGAGGACACCGTCCGCGTCCTCCAGCAGGAACGCCGCCAGGCCCTCGTCTACCTCGCCGACCCGCGGGCCTCCGAGGCCCTGTCCGCGCTGCACCGCACCCGCGCCGCCACCGACCGCTCGATCGACAAGCTCCGCCGGAACGCCGGGGACCAGGACACCCGGGACGACCTGGAGGCGGACGGCCGTGAACACCTGACCGCCGTCCTGGACTCCCTGGACGGCCTCGACTCCCTGCGCCACAGCGTCGAACAGCGCTCCCTCACCCGGGCCCAGGCGTTCGGCCTCTACAACCGCCTCGTCGACCCCTGCTACGCGCTGCTCGCCTCCCTCGTCGGCATCGACGACGTCGAGGTCGAGAAGCAGGCCCGCGCCCTGGTCAACCTCACCCGGGCCCGCGAACTGCTCGCCCGCGAGGACGCCCTGATCGGCTCGTCCCTCGTCGTCGGCCGGCTCACCCGGGACGAGACCCGCCAGATCTCCGACCTCGTCGCCCAGCGCACCCTCCTGTACGACATCAGCCTCCCGCTGCTGCCCGCCGCCGAACGCGCACGCTACGAACGCTTCTGGAAGAACGCCACCACGGCACCCCTGCGCGGAGCCGAACGGACCGTGGCCGCCATGGACTCCGGCACCCCCCGCGGGGTCACCGCCAAGAGCTGGGACTCCGCCGCGGCCACCGTCCTGGACGAACTGGGCACCATGGAAGACCAGGCGAGCGACCGCTACCAGGACCGCATGCGCCCGGTGGCCTTCGGCGTCATCGCGCAGGCGGCCGTCGTCGGCCTCCTCGGCCTGATCGCCCTCCTCGTCTCCATCGTCCTGTCCATCCGGATCGGCCGCGCCCTCATCCGCGACCTGCGCCAGCTGCGGCAGGAGGCCCACGAGGCGTCCGGCGTCCGGCTGCCCAGCGTGATGCGCCGGCTGTCCGTCGGTGAGCAGGTCGACGTCGAGACCGAGGTGCCGCGCCTGGAGTACGACAAGAACGAGATCGGCGAGGTCGGACAGGCCCTCAACACCCTCCAGCGGGCCGCCGTGGAGGCCGCCGTCAAGCAGGCCGAACTGCGGGCCGGCGTCTCCGAGGTCTTCGTCAACCTCGCCCGCCGCAGCCAGGTGCTGCTGCACAAGCAGCTCACCCTGCTCGACAGCATGGAGCGCCGCACCGAGGACACCGACGAACTCGCCGACCTGTTCCGCCTGGACCACCTCACCACCCGCATGCGCCGGCACGCCGAGGGCCTGGTGATCCTCTCCGGAGCCGCGCCCTCCCGGCAGTGGCGCCGCCCGGTGCAGCTGATGGACGTGGTCCGCGCCGCCGTCGCCGAGGTCGAGGACTACGAGCGCATCGAGGTCCGGCGCCTGCCGCGGGTCGCCGTCACCGGGCCCGCCGTCGCCGACCTCACCCACCTCGTGGCCGAACTCCTGGAGAACGCCACGGTCTTCTCGCCCCCGCACACCGCCGTCCAGGTCGTCGGCGAGCGGGTCGCCAACGGCTTCACCCTGGAGATCCACGACCGGGGTCTCGGTATGACGGCCGAGGCGCTCCTCGACGCCAATCTCCGCCTCGCCGAGACACCCGAGTTCGAGCTCTCCGACACCGACCGGCTGGGCCTGTTCGTCGTCAGCCGTCTCGCCCAGCGCCAGAACGTCCGGGTCTCCCTCCAGCCGTCGCCGTACGGCGGAACCACCGCCGTGGTGTTCATCCCCGACGCGCTGCTCACCGAGGACGTCCCGGACACCAACGGCGTCGGTTTCCGGCTCGACCGGGACCGCGCGGGCAACGGCGGCGAGCAGGCGCTCGGCCGCGGCGGCGGGCGGTCCCCGGAACCGCTGCGGCTGCCCGGTCCGCCGACCTCCGTGCTGGACGGCCCGGTCGAGCTGGAGGCGCCCGTCGACCTCGACGCGCTGGAGGACTTCCCCGGCGCCCTCCCGGACGAGGACAGCGAGCGCGGCGGCCTGTTCCGCCCCCGCCGGTCCCGGCCGGGCGGCGACGAGCAGTCGCACCACGACACCGGCGACCACGGGGCCGTACCGCTGCCCCGGCGGCAGACGCCCAAGCTGGTCAGCTCGCACGGCAAGCCCGTCACCGACCAGCGGCCCCGCCGCGGCGAACCGGCCCCGGAACCCACCGCCGGCCCGCAGGGCTCCGGCCCGGGCGGACTGGCCCCGCTGCCCACCCGCCGCCGCGGCACCGCAGCCCGGCACCTCCCGGCCGACCCCGCGGGCGAGCGGGCCGGGACCCGGGACGAGAGCGGCGGCGAGACGCCCGGGGCCCCGGCGCTGCCCAGGCGCACCCGGCCCCGGACATCCGGCCCCGGTGGATCGGCGGACCCGGCCCCGCCCCCCGGCGGCACCACCGCGCCGGCCGGCGACCCGGCCGCGGAGCCGGGCGTCAGCCCGCTGCCCCGGCGCGTACGCCAGGCGAACCTGGCCCCCCAGCTCAAGCAGGACACCGAACGGCGCGCCCGGCGCGCGGAGCAGCCCGCCGACCGTGACGCCGACGAGGTCCGCAGCCGGATGGCCTCGCTCCAGCGCGGCTGGCAGCGCGGCCGGGAGGAGAACGCCGCCGGCGACGGGGCCCACAACGGCACAGCACAAGGAACGACCAAGGGAGACGGTCGATGACCGCACCGAAGGCCACCGGCCACACGACGACGAACAAGGGGGAGCTGAACTGGCTCCTGGACGACCTGGTGGACCGGGTCGCCAGCATCCGCAAGGCCCTCATCCTGTCCGGCGACGGACTGCCGACCGGGGTGTCCAAGGACCTGACCAGGGAGGACAGCGAGCACCTGGCCGCCGTCGCGTCCGGCTTCCACAGCCTCGCCAAGGGCGTGGGCCGCCACTTCGACGCGGGCGGCGTCCGGCAGACCATCGTCGAGCTGGACGGTGCCTTCCTCTTCGTCACCGCCGCCGGTGACGGCAGCTGCCTCGCCGTCCTCTCGGACGCCGACTCCGACGTCGGACAGGTCGCCTACGAGATGACGCTGCTGGTCAAGCGGGTCGGTGTGCATCTGGGCACCGCCCCGCGCACCGATCTGCCCGCAGGCGGGTAGTGGGATGGCATGAGCGGAGACGGTCAGGGAAGAAACCACTGGTTCGACGACGAGGCGGGGCCGGTCGTCCGGCCGTACGCCATGACGCGTGGCCGCACCACGAGTGAGGGCCAGCACCGCCTCGACCTGATCGCGGTGGTCGTCACCGAGCTCGACGCCGACGACCCGGAAACGGACCCGACGCTGTCCCCCGAGCACGTGGACATCGTCGGGCTCTGCCGGGACGAGCCCCAGTCGGTCGCCGAACTGGCCGCGGAGCTCGACCTGCCCATCGGCGTCGTCCGCGTGCTCATCGGCGATCTGGTGCACACCGGCCACGTCCATGTGACGCGTCCGGTGCCGCCGGCGGAGCTGCCGGACGAGAGTATTCTGCGCGACGTGATCAACGGCCTCCGGGCGCTGTGACCGGCGCGAGAGCGGGGTAGTGACGTGACTGGCTGGCAGTTCTGGGTCGACCGAGGCGGCACCTTCACGGACATCGTCGCGCGGCGCCCGGACGGCCGGCTGCTCACGCACAAGCTGCTGTCCGACAACCCGGCCCGGTATCCCGACGCCGCCGTGGCCGGGGTGCGCGAACTGCTCGGCGACTCCCAGGAACCCGTCGAGACCGTCCGCATGGGCACCACGGTCGCCACCAACGCCCTGCTGGAACGCAAGGGCGAGCGCACCCTCCTGGTCGTCACCCGGGGCTTCGGGGACGCCCTGCGCATCGCCTACCAGAACCGGCCCCGCATCTTCGCCCGCCGTATCGAGCTGCCCGAACCGCTCCACGAACGGGTCGTGGAGGTGGACGAACGCCTCGCCGCCGACGGCACCGTCCTGCGCGCCCCCGACCTGGACGCCCTGGCCGGCCCGCTCCGGCAGGCGTACGACGACGGGATCCGCGCGCTCGCCGTCGTCTGCCTGCACAGCCACCTCGATCCCGGCCACGAACGCGCGACGTCGTCCAGGCCTATATGCGGCACGTCCAGGACAACGCCGAGGAGGCCGTCCGCCGCGTCATCGACGCCCTGGACGACGGCGAGTACGCCTACGAGACCGACTCCGGTGCCGTCATCCGGGTCACGGTCCGCGTCGACCGCGCCGCACGCCGGGCGACCATCGACTTCACCGGCACCTCCGCGCGACTGGCGACCAACTTCAACGCGCCCCGCGCGGTCGTCGGCGCGGCCGTCCTGTACGTCTTCCGCACCCTGGTCGCCGACGACATCCCGCTCAACGAGGGGTGTCTGCGCCCCCTGGACATCGTGGTGCCGCCCGGCTCCCTGCTCGCTCCCGAGCCGCCGGCCGCCGTCGTCGCCGGCAACGTCGAGACCTCGCAGGCCATCACCGGCGCCCTGTACGCCGCGCTCGGGGTGCAGGCCGAGGGCTCCGGCACCATGAACAACGTCACCTTCGGCAACGAGCGCCACCAGTACTACGCAACCGTCGCCTCCGGTTCCGGCGCCGGCCCGGGTTTCCCCGGCGCCGACGTGGTCCAGACCCATATGACCAACTCCCGGCTCACCGACCCGGAGGTCCTGGAGTGGCGGCTGCCGGTGCGGCTGGAGGAGTTCACCGTCCGGCGGGGGAGCGGCGGCGCCGGGCGCCGGCGCGGCGGTGACGGTGCCGTGCGCCGCATCCGCTTCCTGGAGCCGATGACCGTCTCGACGCTCTCCCAGCACCGCCGGGTGCCCCCGTACGGCATGGCCGGCGGCGCACCCGGAGCGCTCGGCGCCAACCGGGTGGAGCGGACCGACGGCACGGTCACCGACCTCGGCGGGAGCGGCTCGGCCGACGACGGCCCCGGAGACGTACTCGTCATCGAAACCCCCGGTGGCGGCGGCTACGGCCGACCGTCGCCCGACCCCCATCAAGCAGGAGAAGAGATCGATGATCTTCGGGCGTTCTGAGCGCGGCAAGCCCCCGGTCGAGCCCGTCACGCTCAAGATCCTGGTGGCCGGCGGCTTCGGCGTGGGCAAGACGACCCTCGTCGGCGCGGTCAGCGAGATCAGACCGTTGCGCACCGAGGAGCTGCTCACCGAGGCCGGGCGGCCGGTCGACGACATCAGCGGTGTGGAGGGCAAGCACACCACCACGGTGGCCATGGACTTCGGCCGCATCACCCTGCGCGAGAACCTGGTGCTCTACCTCTTCGGCACACCCGGGCAGGAACGGTTCTGGTTCATGTGGGACGAGCTGTCCGAGGGCGCCCTCGGTGCCGTCGTCCTCGCCGACACCCGCCGCCTGGAGGACTGCTTCGCCGCCGTCGACTACTTCGAGCGGCGTTCCATACCCTTCGTCGTCGGCGTCAACTGCTTCGAGGGCGCCGCGCGGTACCCCGCCGAGGCCGTCCGCCAGGCGCTGGACCTGGACGACGGCGTGCCCCTGCTGCTGTGCGACGCCCGGGACCGGGAGTCGGTCAAGGAGGTGCTCATCGGCCTCGTCCGGCACGCGATGGCGCACTCGGCCGAACGCCGCCGGGCCGCCGTCGGCTGACCGCCTCCTGCGCCACCCGTCCGCGGACACGGCCCGTACCCCCGCCGACCGGGGTACGGGCCGTGCGACAGGACAGACCCGTGCCCTGGTGCCGGATAACACCGAAAATGTACGGCGATGTCGTCTGACACCGGGAAGTTTTCACCGGTGCCGCAGGGCCGTCAAGGCTGTGGACGGCGACGGTGTCACCGGCCCGCCGGCCGCATGCCGGCCGCGCATGTGCTCTGACGGCCGTTCACCGCTGTGGCTCGGCGGCCGCGAACCCGGTCTGCGCGGGGGCCGGTCCGGGAATGCCGCGCCGGACCTCGTGGCCGGGCAGCCCGGCCCGGCCGAGCACCCAGCTCGCGCCGTGCAGCGCCTTGGCCGCCTTCTTCAGCGGGGCGAGCCGGGCGGCGGCCTGGTGGTGGTCGCCAACGCTGCCCGGAGCGCAGACGACGGTGGCCAGGGACAGCGTGACCGGCCGTCCGCCCGCCGTCCAGGACGCGTCCAGTACGGCCGCCACCAGCGGATCGAGCGCCTCCTCGTCGGCCAGCACCAGGAAGTCGTCCCCGCCGATGTGCCCCACCGGCGCCTGCCCCGCCGCCCGCTGGAGCGCACCGCCGACCGCCCGGATCAGCTCGTCGCCCGCGGCGAACCCGGCCCCGTCGTTGACCTGCTTGAAGTGGTCGATGTCCAGCCAGCTGAGCGCGAACGCCCGCCCCTCGGCGATCCGCCGGTCCACCTCGCTCACGATCGCGTCCGAACCGGGCAGCCTGGTCAGCGGGTTGAGCCCGGCCGCCTCCTCCACCCGGCTCTCGGCCAGCGCCCGCACCAGGTCCGCCAGCCGTACGGTTCCCACGCACCGGCCCTCTTCGTCCACCACCGCCACATCGTCCGAGGTCCGGTCCCGGCCGCCGACCGCCACCACGTCCAGCACCTCCCAGGCGGTCGCGTCCACCCCGACCGTGCGAGGCGTGTCGCCCAGCTTGTGCGCCGGCCGGTCGGCGTACAGGGCGTGTCCGTAGCGGGTGGACATCGACAGCAGGAACCGCGAGCGGTGCACCGACCGGACGGGCCGCCCGGCCGGGTCCACCAGCAGCACCCCGGACACGTCCGGGGAACCGGTCAGCAGGGCCCGCACCCGCTCCGCCGAGGCGGACAGCGGCAGTACGGCGGCGGGCCGCACGAACTCGCGCACCGACGGCCCGGGACGGGGCGCGGTCAGGGCACCGGGCGCGAGGGACGGTACGTACACGTCCACGGCGGGAATCCGGGCCGGCGGCGCGAACAGCTCGCCCTGTGCCAGTTGCGCCCCGGCCGCGAGGGCCGCCGCGCACTGGTGCTCGGTCTCCACGCCCTCCACCGCCACCAGGGCGCCCAGTTCCTCGCACAGCGTCCGCATCGCCCGTACCGCGGCCGGCCGCGCCAGCAGCGAGGCGTCGAGCTTGACCAGGCCGGGGGAGAGGTCGGTGAGCAGCCTGAGCGGTACGTCGCCGTCCCCGATGCCGTCCGCGCTGATCCGGAACCCCTGCTCGCGCAGCGCGGCGACCGCCTCCAGCAGGGCCCGGTGCGGTACGTGCGTGTAGGGCGGGACGATGTCGAGCGTCACCTCCCAGGGCATGCGCCCCGCGCCGCGCACGGCGTCGTGCAGCGGGGCGAGGCCGCCGAGGTCGGCGAGCGTGGCCGCGAACACGTTCAGGTGCAGCGGCAGCAGCGTCTCCTTGCGCGCCGCCGCGCGGAACGCCAGCACGGCCAGCCTGCCGTCCAGTTCCGGGTCGCGGCGGGCCTCGGCCAGGATGTCGCCGGTTTCCGGGCGGGCGAGTGTCTCCAGGGCGGCGACCGCGCCCGTCCTCAGGTTGACCACCGGCTGGAAGGCGAAGCGGAGAGTATCCGTCCAGGAGTGCACGGGAGCATGATGTGCACCGCCCGCGCACGCCCGCGCTCAGTTCATGAGACGTTCACGCAGGATTCCGTGGCGGTCACACCGGGTGGTCCGCCCCGCGTCGGCCGGGCCGCGCTCACCGCACGGCGATCACCGAGGACCCGTGTCCGAACAGCCCCTGGTTGGCGGTGACGCCCACCCGCGCCCCGGCGACCTGGCGTCCGCCCGCCGTCCCTCTCAACTGCCAGGTCAGCTCGCACACCTGGGCGATCGCCTGGGCCGGTACGGCCTCTCCGAAGGAGGCCAGCCCCCCGCTGGTGTTCACCGGTGTCCGGCCGCCCGGCGCGGTCGCGCCCTCCCGGAGCAGCCTCGCGCCCTCGCCCTCGGCGCACAGCCCCAGGTCCTCGTACCACTGCAGCTCCAGCGCGGTCGACAGGTCGTACACCTCCGCCAGGGACAGGTCCCCGGGGCCGATGCCCGCCTCCTCGTACGCGGACCGGGCGATGGAGGCCCGGAACGTCTCGGCCGGGGGCGCCACCGAGACCGCGGAGTCCGTGGCGATGTCCGGCAGGTCCAACACCGTGTTCGGGAAGCGGGGGGTCACCGTGGAGACCGCCCGGATGCGCACCGGCCGGGCGGCGCCGTGTCGGCGGGCGAAGTCCAGGCTCGTCAGCACCAGGGCGGCCCCGCCGTCGGAGGTGGCGCAGATGTCCAGCAGCCGCAGCGGGTCGGCGACCACCGCGGAGGCGGCCACCTCCTCGGCGGTGACCCGCTTGCGGTAGCGGGCGTACGGGTTGAGCGCCCCCAGGGCCGCGTTCTTCACCTTGACCAGCGCGAAGTCCTCGGGCGTGTCTCCGTGCAGTGCCATCCGCCGTCGCGCGTACAGCCCGAAGTACGCGGGATTCGTCGCGCCGAGCAGGCGGAAGCGCAGCCAGTCGGGGTCGTCGGGGCGGTCCCCGCCCGCGGGCCGGAAGAATCCCTTGGGGGCCGCGTCCGCGCCCACCACCAGGACGGCGTCCGCGAGACCGGCGAGGATCTGCGCGCGGGCCGTGGCGATGGCCTGGGCCCCGGACGCGCACGCCGCGTACACGCTGGCCACCCTGGCGCCCTGCCAGCCCAGGGCCTTGGCGAACGTGGCTCCCGCGACATACCCGGGATAGCCGCCGCGCACGGTGTCCGCGCCCACCACGGAGCCTATGTCCCGCCAGTCCAGGCCCGCGTCCGCGAGCGCCGCGCGGGCCGCGGCCGTCCCGTACTCCACGAAGCCGCGCCCCCACTTGCCCCATGGGTGCATGCCCGCACCGAGCACCGCCACATCGGCCGTCACTCCGTCACCCCCGTCGGCCGCCACCGCCAGACCGTCCAGGCCGTCTCCGCGTCCTCGTACAGCACGCCGGGGACGGCCTCCACCTCCATGCCCACCGTCAGACCGGCGACGGTGACCCCGGGAGCCGCCTGCCCCAGCACCACGATCCGCTCGGCCGCCAGCTCCGCCGCGATCAACGCGTACGGCTCCCACGGAAGTTCCGGATTACTCACATAGGGTGACGGAGGCCGGTAACGGCTGTCGGTATACGACCAGATGCGCCCCTTTCGTGACAACGGAATCTCCTCCAGGGAGCCGCCCGCGCAGTGCGGATTGCGGCAGTGGACGTCCTCGCGCGGGAAGAAGACCGAGGCGCAAGCCGAGCAGCGGGTGCCCAGGAGGCGGAAGCCGTCGCCCTCGCCGGTGAACCAGCCGGCGACCGCCGGTGTGCGGGTGTGTGACAAGACGCCTCCCCGGGAAGGGATCTGACGGATCGTCAGAAGTGTGCCACGGGCAGCCGGAAATGGGCAGGCCCGAGCGGTGAACCGCAAGGCCCCGGACGGCGTCGTGTTACAGCGGGGGCGGCCGGGACCGACGGGGGTGATCCCGGCCGCCACTTCCCGATCCGCCCGTTCCTGACGGCTCACTGCCGGAACGCGTCCCTCCCGTGATCGGATACAGTCCGCGCGTGTCCGAAACTCAACAACCCACTGTCAATTCCGCGCCGGACTCCCACTGTTCGAGCTGCGGAGCGCCCTTTGGAGAGGGCATCTCCGGCTGGCCGCGCACCTGCCCGTCCTGCGGAACCGTGGCCTACCGCAACCCGCTGCCGGTCGCCATCGCGCTCCAGCCCGTGTACGACACCCAGGGCACGGCCCTGGTCGTCATCACCCGCACCGTCGCACCCGCGCGCGGAGGAACCGCCCTGCCCGGCGGCTACATCGACGACCGCGAGGACTGGAAGCAGGCCGTCGTCCGCGAACTCAAGGAAGAGACCGGCATCGACGCGGCCGCCCGTGACGTACGGCTCGTGGACGCCATGAGCGCGCCCGACGGGCACCTGCTGCTGTTCGGGCTGCTGCCGGAACGCCCGGCCGACGGGCTGCCGGCCTCCGGCCCCACCGACGAGACCGAGGGATGGCACCTGCTGCGCAGGCCCGAGGAACTCGCCTTCCCGCTGCACACAGCGGCCGTCAAAGCCTGGTTCGAGGGCCGCTACGTGTGAGCCGGGCGGTTCAGCCCAGCCCGCGCACGCGCACCGGGTAGGGCGGCTCGGCCGCGCCGTCCTCCCGCTCCCGGGTCACCACCACCCGTCCGTCCCGCTCGCGGGCGGCATACCGCTCGATCTCCGGCTCGTCCCACCCGTCGCCCGCGTCCGGCACCACCAGACCGCCCCCGGTCCGCCCGCGCGCGGGCGCCCACACCTCCAGCTCCAGCCCGCCGTCGGCGCCCCGCACGGGCAGCACCGACCCCGCGCGCGCGAAAACCGGTACCCGGGACAGCGGCGCGTCGACCACGACCCGCGCCGGCCCCTCGTAGGCCTCCTCCGTCACCGTGTCGTACCAGCGGCCCCGCGGCAGCCGCACCGCACGCCGGCCGGCACCGGGCTCCAGCACCGGCGCCACCAGAAGGCCGTCGCCCAGCAGGAACGCGTCCTCGCAGTCGCGCAGCGCCCGGTCCTCCGGCGAGCCCCACCACAGCGGCCGCGCATACGGCGCCCCGGTCCGCCGGGCCAGATGCGCCAGCGTCACGAAGTACGGCAGCAGCCGCCGGCGTTCCAGCAGCGCCACACGCGCGTGCCCCAGCACCTCGGCACCGAACTCCCACGGCTCCCGGCGCCCCGCCCGCGGACCCGCGTAGGTCCGGAACAACGGCAGATACGCGCCCAGCTGGAACCAGCGCAGATACAGCTCCGGCGACGGACCGCCGTCGGCACCGCCCACGTCCGCACCCGAGTACGGCACCCCGCACAGCCCCAGCCCCAGCACCAGCGACAGCGACGCCCGCAGCCCCGGCCAGCCCGTCGCCACGCCCCCCGCCCACGTGCCGCCGTACCGCTGCGACCCCGCCCAGCCCGAACGGGAGAGCACGAAGGGCCGCTCCCCGGGAGCCAGCTCGCGCAGCCCCTCGTAGGCCGCCCGCGCCATGCACAGCGCGTACACGTTGTGCGCCTCCCGGTGGTCACCGCCGCGCCCCTCCAGGGCGTGCCGGGCCGAACGCGGCAGCGTCGGCTCACCGAAGGCGCCGAACGACGTCGGCTCGTTCATGTCGTGCCAGAACCCCGCGAAGCCCTGCCCCAGCCGCTCCTCGTAGAGCCCGCCCCACCACGCGCGCACGCGCGCGTGCGTGAAGTCCGGGAAGACCGACTCGCCCGCACACGTGAGACCCTCCACCGTGCGGCCCCGCGCGTCCCGCACGAACGCGTCCTCGGCGGCGCCGCCGTCGTACACGGCTTCGCCCGGTTCCGCCCGCACCGCCGGGTCCACGACCGACACCAGCCGGATCCCGTCCCGGCGCAACTCCTCCGCCAGCACCGGAAGCTTGGGGAAACGTTCCTGGTCGACGGTGAACACCCGGTGGCCGTCGTAGTGGCCGGCACCGAGGTGCACGGCGTCCAGCGGCAGCCCCCGCTCATGATGGCCGGCGACGATCCGGCGCACCTCCTGCTCGCTGCCGGAGCCCCACCGCGCGTGCTGGTACCCCAGGGCCCACGCGGGCGGCAGCGCGGGCGCCCCGGTCAGCGAGGCCCACGTGTACAGCACGCGCGCGGGCGTGCCCACCACCACCCAGCAGCGCAGCGGGCCGCCGTCCATGTGCACCTCGCAGCGCCCCGCCCGGTCGTGCCCGGACCCGGCACCCTCCGCACCCTCCCGCAGCACCACCGCACCGTCCCAAGTGGTGTCGTGGAACACCAGGTGCGTGCCCGCGTCCGCCACCACCAGCTGCACCGGCATGGTGAGATACAGCGGATCGTCACCCGGCCCGAACGCCCGGCCCGGATCGGTGTTCCACAGCCGGTACCTGCCGTCCCGCAGCCGCGGACCGGACGCCCGCCCGCCCAGCCCGAAGAACCGGGCGTCCGCCGCCACCTCCGACCGCTGCACCCACCGCGCCGCACCCCCGCCCACCGGCTCCCACCAGCGCGGCGGCAGCTCCCGCCGCAGCACCACCCCGCCCGGCGTGCACACCTGCACCGCGCCGTGCCGCGACACGACCACCGTCACCCGCTCGGCCACCACCCGCCAGCCGCCGTCCTTGTCCGGCTCCAGCACCGCCCGCGGATCCGGCTCCGGACCACTCCCGGCCAGCGCGTACGACGGCAGCGCGCCCGCCCCGTCCCACCCCCAGAACACCGCTCCGTTCGCCGCCACCACGATCCGCAGCTCGGAACGGCCGAACCGGATCAGACCGCCGCCCGGACCCGGCTCCACGTCCCGCACCTGGCCCGGCACCCGGGCCCGCTCGGGCCCCCGCCGCGGCAGCCCCACCGCGTCGATACGCCGCCTGCGCCACGCGGCCCGCACGGTGCGCAACCCCCGAGCCGCCCTCCCCGAACCGACCACACTCACCGAACGCACCAGGTCACGACCGTCCATGCTGCTCACCCTGCCACTGAGCGCCCCACACGCGCGTGGCGTTCAACTGCCGTTCACCCGTGCTCGGGCCACATCTTCACGACACCGACTATGTGGGGCGAACCCTGGTGTAGAAGTCGATCACATGGCATCGTCCGTGTCAGCCGCGTCACGCGCACACCCCAGCCCGTGCGCGGACCGACGCACACGACGCGCACAGCCCGGGAGCCTCCCATGTCGACCGCGAACCCCCAGCCGCTCTGGCAGCCCGATCCCGAGCGGATCGCCAAGGCCCGCATCACCCGGTTCCAGGCATGGGCCGCCGAACACCACGGCGCCCCCGCCGAGGGCGGCTACCCGGCCCTGCACCGGTGGTCCGTCGACCAGCTCGACACCTTCTGGAAAGCCGTCACGGAGTGGTTCGACGTACGCTTCTCCACCCCCTACGCGCGCGTGCTCGACGACCGAGCCATGCCCGGCGCCCGGTGGTTCCCCGGTGCCACCCTCAACTACGCCGAACACGCCCTGCGCGCCGCGGCCGACCGCGCCGGCGAACCCGCCCTCCTGTGCGTGGACGAGACCCACGAACCCCGCCCGGTGACCTGGTCCGAGCTGCGCCGCCAGGTCGGCTCCCTCGCCGCCGGACTCCGCGCGCTCGGCGTACGCCCCGGCGACCGCGTCAGCGGCTACCTCCCCAACATCCCGCAGGCCGTCGTCGCCCTCCTCGCCAGCGCCGCCGTCGGCGCCGTATGGACCTCCTGCGCCCCCGACTTCGGCGCCCGCAGCGTCCTCGACCGCTTCCAGCAGGTCGAACCCGTCGTCCTGTTCACCGTCGACGGCTACCGCTACGGCGGCAAGGAACACGACCGCCGCGAGATCGTCGCCGAACTGCGCCGCGAACTGCCCACCCTGCGCGCCGTCGTCCACGTCCCGCTGCTCGGCACCGAAGCCCCCGAAGGTGCCCTCGAATGGTCGGCGCTGACCGCCGGGGACACCGAGCCGGTCTACGAACAGGTCCCCTTCGACCACCCGCTGTGGGTGCTGTACTCCTCCGGCACGACCGGCCTGCCCAAGGCCATCGTCCAGTCGCAGGGCGGCATCCTGGTCGAACACCTCAAACAGCTCGGCCTGCACTGCGACCTCGGTCCCGGGGACCGGTTCTTCTGGTACACCTCGACCGGCTGGATGATGTGGAACTTCCTCGTCTCCGGCCTCCTCACGGGCACCACGATCGTCCTGTACGACGGCAGCCCCGGCCACCCGGACACCGGCGCCCAGTGGCGGATCGCCGAACGCACCGGGGCCACCCTCTACGGCACCTCCGCCGCCTACGTCATGGCCTGCCGCAAGGCCGGCGTCCACCCCGCCCGCGACTACGACCTGTCCAGGGTCGACTGCGTCGCCACCACCGGCTCCCCGCTGCCGCCCGACGGCTTCCGCTGGCTGCACGACGAGTTCGCCGAGAGCGGGGCCGACCTGTGGATCGCCTCCGTCAGCGGCGGCACGGACGTCTGCTCCTGCTTCGCCGGCGCCGTACCCACCCTGCCCGTGTACACCGGCGAGCTCCAGGCACCCGCCCTCGGCACCGACCTGCACTCCTGGGACCCGAGCGGCCGGCCCCTCGTGGACGAGGTCGGCGAACTGGTCGTCACCCAGCCCATGCCGTCCATGCCGATCCACTTCTGGAACGACCCCGACGGCAGCCGCTACCACCACAGCTACTTCGACACCTACCCCGGCGTCTGGCGCCACGGCGACTGGATCACCCTCACCTCCCGGGGCTCCGTGATCATCCACGGCCGCTCCGACTCCACCCTCAACCGGCAGGGCGTGCGCATGGGTTCGGCCGACATCTACGAGGTCGTCGAACGCCTGCCAGAGATCAGGGAATCGCTCGTCATCGGCGTCGAACAGCCCGACGGCGGCTACTGGATGCCGCTGTTCGTGCACCTCGCACCGGACGCCGTCCTGGACGAGAACCTCCTGAACCGCGTCAAGCAGGCCATCCGCGAACAGCTCTCACCCCGGCACGTCCCCGACGAGATCATCGAGGTCCCCGGCATCCCGCACACCCTCACCGGCAAGCGCATCGAGGTCCCGGTCAAGCGCCTCCTGCAAGGCACCCCCCTGGACAAGGCGGTCAACCCCGGCTCCATCGACAACCTCGCCCTGCTCGCCTTCTACGAGGAACTGGCCCGCAAGCGCGCCTGACCCACCGGAACCTCACCCTCCGCACAGGCCCCGGACCCCGCCGAACCCCACCGCGGCGTCCGGGACCCACCCACCCGCACCAGCTACGACCTGGGAAGACACCCCCATACCCCCGGTCCGCGAACGCCGGCGGGCAGCCGTTGTCAGTGCCGACCGTTACGGTGAGTGAGCATTGATCGACCGCGCATTGGGGGAATCATGGCGCACACCGACCACCAGACCCTGCGACGCGTCCTGCGCCGCGAGATCGCCGGCACCATCGGCGTCCTCACCGACGACCACGACTTCCGCGCCATGCGGCGCTACCGCAGCTTCACCTTCGACGACCACACGACATACCTCCGGCAACTGGAGACGGTCCTGAAAGCCCGCGACGCACAGGGCAGCCACACCACACTCGCCCTGTTCGACCCGGAGGACTACGCCGCGTACTGCGCCGACACCGGACTCGACCCGGACGCCCCGGCCAGCCGCAGCCGCTTCACCGCACAGCTCGCGGCCACCGGCCCCACCATTCCCTACGACGGCCGCCCGCTCACCGACCTCCTGCCCCAGCTCGTGGACGAAGCCGTACGCCAGGCCACCTGGGAATACGCCACCACCCTCCTCACCCGCCTGGGCCCCTGCCCGACCTGCGGCGAGGACATCGGCAGGGCCGCCTTCACCCGCGCCTCCGAACTCCTCGTCCGCATCCTCGACACCGCCCCGCCCGGCGAGAGGCACCTCGTCTGCACCGTCTCCAGGCCACCGGACACCCTCGTCTCCGTCCTGCACGGCGACCAGGACGGCACCGGCGCGACCCGCCTGGACGAGGCGGAGGCCCTGGAGTTCACCAGCGTCCTCGCCCTCGGACTGGCCACCCGCAGCCCCGGCGGACTCGTCATCCGCACCAGCGCCGCCGGCGCCGCCGACCGCGTCTACGGCTGGCGACTGCGCGGCGGCGCCCTCGAACCCCTGACGGCCGCGGAAGTCTTCGACGCCTACTGCACCGACGTCGAATCCGGCGACCTCATCCCACCCGAGTCCGGCGTCGACTACGGCGCACCCCCGGACCTCGGAGACGACGGCACGGCAGCGGCCCACCGCCACTGACACACCGGGCACCGCCACAGCAACGGCAGGGGCGCCCCGCCCGAAGGCAGGACGCCCCTGACCGACGGCACCCGAAGGCACCGGCACGGCTACGGCACCGGCCGGCTACTCACCGGACAGCACCGCCTGGGCCGCGGCGCGCGCCTCCTCGGCGCTGTCCGCCGCACGCGCCGCCGCCGCGGCCCGCTCGCACTGCGCCAGCGTGTACTTCGCCAGCGTGGCGCGGACATACGGAATCGACGCCGACCCCATGGACAGGGAGGTGACACCCAGACCGGTCAGCACACAGGCCAGCAGCGGATCGGACGCGGCCTCACCGCACACCCCGCAGCTCTTGCCCTCGGCCTGCGCCGCCTCGGCCGACAGCGCCACCAGGTCGAGCAGCGCCGGCTGCCACGGGTCCTGCAGCCGCGACACCGCACCCACCTGCCGGTCCGCCGCGAACGTGTACTGCGCGAGGTCGTTGGTGCCCAGCGACAGGAACTCGACCTCCCGCAGGATCGAACGCGCCCGCAGCGCGGCCGACGGGATCTCGACCATCGCACCGAACTTGGCCTGGAGCCCCGCCTCCCGGCAGGCGTCCGCGAACGCCTTGGCGTCCCGGCGGTCCGCCACCATGGGCGCCATCACCTCTAGGTGGACCGGCAGCCCCTCGGCGGCCTTCGCCAGCGCGGTCAGCTGGGTACGCAGCACCTCCGGGTGGTCGAGCAGCGTCCGCAGGCCCCGCACACCCAGCGCCGGGTTCGGCTCGTCCGCCGGCGTCAGGAAGTCCAGCGGCTTGTCCGCGCCCGCGTCCAGCACCCGCACGACCACACGACCCTCGGGGAACGCCTCCAGCACCTGCCGGTAGGCCTCCACCTGCTTCTCCTCGGAAGGAGCCTTCTTGCTGTCGTCCAGGAACAGGAACTCGGTACGGAACAGACCGACGCCCTCGGCACCCGCCTCGACCGCCGCCGCCACATCCGCCGGCCCGCCCACGTTGGCCAGCAGCGGCACCTTGTGCCCGTCCGCGGTCACACCGGGACCCGTCGAGGCGGCCAGCGCCGCCTTGCGCTCGGCAGCCGCTGCCGAAAGCTGTGCCTTCTTCTCCTCGCTGGGGCTGACGAAGACATCGCCGGTGCTGCCGTCCACGGCGACCACCGTGCCCTCGGCCAGCTCACCGGCGCCCGGCAGCGCCACGACGGCCGGCACCCCCAGCGCCCGCGCCAGAATCGCGCTGTGGCTGGTCGGACCGCCCTCCTCGGTCACGAAACCGAGCACGAGGGAGGGGTCCAGCAACGCCGTGTCGGCCGGGGCCAGGTCCCGGGCCACGAGTACATAGGGCTGGTCGCTGTCCGGGACACCCGGCATCGGCACGCCCAGCAGCCGCGCGACGATACGGTTCCGCACGTCGTCCAGGTCCGCCACGCGCCCCGCGAGGTACTCACCGGCACCGGCCAGCAGTTCCCGGTACGCCGCGAACGCGTCGTAGACCGCGCGCTCCGCGGTGCTGCCGACGGCGATCCGCCGGTCCACGTCCGCCATCAGCTCGGGGTCCTGGGCCATCATGGCCTGCGCTTCGAGCACGGCCTGGGCCTCGCCGCCCGCCAGGTTGCCGCGCGCCATCAGATCGGCGGCCACGGCGTCCACGGCCTGCCGGGCGCGCCCCTGCTCCCGCTCGGCGTCCTCGGCGGGGATCTGCTTGGCCGGCGGCTCCAGCACCGCCGTGCCCATGTGCCGAACCTCGCCGATCGCCACGCCATGGCTCACGCCGACGCCTCGCAGCGTTGTCTCCATCTCACCCGTCTCCGATAGTGCGGCGGGTCCCGCCGCGGTGGTTGTCCTGTGCGCCGCTCTGGGACGGCCCGGCCGTCAGTTCCAGGAGAAGAGGCTGTCGCCGGTCTTCACGTCACCACTGTCACGCAGTTCGGAGAGGGACTCGGCAGTGGCTTCCAGGGCGACGACCGGGCACACCGGGGACTTGCCGGCGGCCTCGACGGCGGCCGGGTTCCAGCGGACCACGGCCTGACCGCGGGTGACCTTGTCCCCCTTGTTGACGAGCAGCTCGAAGCCCTCGCCATTGAGCTGCACCGTGTCGATGCCGAGGTGGGTGAGCACCCCGTGGCCGCTCTCGTCGACGACGACGAACGCGTGCGGGTGCAGGGAGACGATGACGCCGTCCACGGGCGCCACCGCCTCGGAGGCCTCGCGCACGGGATCGATCGCGGTACCCGGGCCGACCATGGCCCCGGAGAAGACCGGGTCCGGCACTGCGGCCAGTCCGATGGCCCGTCCAGCGAGAGGGGACGTCACGGTGGTCATGGGAAGCCTCCCAAGGAGTGGAGCTGCTCGCGGGCCGTCACCGCCTGTCCCGGACGGCGCACTGAGCAGCAGCGTATGTCAAATGAACTGGCGGTTCCGGATAGAAGCTACCAGCTAGTGGTCTAGACCACCAACCAAGGCGATTTGCATGGCCTTCAAGGGCGCGTGTACAGTCGTAACCCTGCTCGGGGCAGAGAGGCACGAAACAGTGCCCAGCCCCTGGCGGAAACCAAACTCATCAGATCCTGATCTCTGGATCTTCTTCTGCGTGCTCGCAGGAGGGTGGTCAGAGAGACGGAAAAACCCTGGTAG